>JBAURN010000119.1:0-6962 GCA_049581225.1 Solirubrobacteraceae bacterium | reverse complement strand
GGCCACCAGCGCAGGCGCACGGGGGCCCGCGCGAGCGGTGGGTGGGATAGGTGGGCCTCAATCACCCGGTTCGGCCGGGGTGGGTGGGCCCAAGTACTTCAAGCCGGAGCGCTCGCCCCGGCGCGCGACCGTGTTGATCGTGGGTGGGGCGATCGTGGGGGTCTTGGCGATCGTGCTGGCTGTGTCCTTGCTGAAAGGCGGGGGTGGAGGGACTCCGACCGCTCACAGCACGTCGACTCCCACGACTCAAGCCCACGGAACCGGCTCGCACAAAGCCGCGAGCGCGGTCGCCTCCAACCCGTCGGAAACCGCGGTCGTGGTGCTCAACGGGACCAGTACCCCCGACTTGGCGCACCACCTCGCGAGCGACCTGCAGCAGGGTGGCTATACGTTGGCGGCCGCCTCGGCGGGCGTGCCACCCGGGACGCACGCGACGACGGTGGTCGAGTACGCGCCCGGTCATCGCGCCGACGCCAGAGCGGTTGCGAAGGCGCTCGACGTGACCCAAGTGCAGTCCCTCGAATCGACCATAGCCTCGCTCGCCGGCCCGGCCACCGTGGTGGTGCTGGCGGGCGCCGATCAGGCCAGCCAGCTGGGTGGCGGTGGCGCCCAGAGCAGCGGCGAACCGGCGGCCGGCACGGGCGGAGAAGCCCCCCCCGCCGGCCAGTAGCGGTCGTCGCGAGATGGATGCCGATCGGGCCATAGCCGGCTTCTTGGATGTGCCGGCGCGCTCCGCCAAGCCGCGCGAGCGGGGCATCACGCACGTCATCGATCGGGGCTTGTCGGTGGCCGAGGTGGACGGTCTGATGGAGACGGTGGGCGACAGCGTGGACATCGTCAAGCTCGGCTGGGGGACGGCGTTGGTGACCGCCAACCTGAAGCCCAAGCTGGAGCGCTATGCCGCGCACGGGATCCCTGTCGTGCTGGGGGGGACGCTGACCGAGGTCGCGATCAAGCAGGGGCGCGTGGAGGGTCTGATCGCTTGGCTGCACGAGTTGGGCCTGCGCCATGTGGAGATCTCCGATGGCACGATCGCGTTGGAGCCCGACGTCAAGACACACCTGATTCGCACGCTCGCCCGCGACTTCACCGTGCTCTCGGAGGTCGGCAGCAAGGACGCCGACTTCATCATGGCCCCCTACGTGTGGGTGGAGCAGATTGAACGCGATCTGCAGGCGGGCGCGTGGAAGGTGATCGCCGAGGCGAGGGAGTCGGGCACGGCCGGCATCTACCGGGCCGACGGCGAGGTGAGGACTGGTCTGATCGACGAGATCGTGCACGCGATCGACGCCGACCGGCTGATTTTCGAGGCCCCTCAGCGCGAGCAGCAGGTGTGGCTGCTTCACCGTTTCGACAGCGAGTGCAACCTGGGCAACATCGCGCCCGAAGACGTGCTCTCCCTGGAGACCCTGCGCTTGGGATTGCGCTCGGACACGGTCGAGCGCTTCGGTCGGGACGGCGGCGCTTGAGTAGCGAGCGGCTGGCGCGTGTCGTGTTCGCGCTGCTCGTGGTCGCTTGCTTTGCGGCGCTGCTGATCACTCAGCGCTTGAAGCACACGCCCACCCTGGTGCAGGAAATCAAGCTGACCAAGGTGATCGTGCCCGGCTCCAGCGGCGAAGCCAGAGAAGAGCACATCGCCTTCAAGCTCGCCAAAGCCGACGAAGTGACGGTCACGATCGAAAGCTCCTCGGGGGCCACCGTGGCGACGCTCGTGCGCGACCTGCCCGCGCGGCGCTACAAAATCGTGTCGCTGCGCTGGAACGGGCGCCGCGGCGAAGCCCACGGCTATGCGGTGCTGCGCAAGGCCGACGGCTACACCACGCTCGTGCCGCGCAACCGTGGTCCGATTGCCGGCGCGGGCGAGTACACGGTGAGGGTGAGCTTGCGCCATGAAGACCGCTCGATCCCTTCCTCGCGCACCTTCGAGCTGGTGCGCCCGTGATCGCCGCGACTCTTCCCAGTGCGCCAGTGTTGACGGTGTCTGCCGTCGGTGCGCTGGTGGCGATCGCCGGCCTGACGTTCGTAATGCGCCGCGATTCAAGGGCCTTTCCGGTGCTGGCCTTGATCGCGCTGCCGTTCAGGCTCCCTATCTCCGCAGACGGGCGCACCGTGAACCTGTTGCTGCCGTTGTACGCAGTGGTCGCGGCGGGGATGCTCGCCCATCTGCTGCCGCGCCTGTTGAGGCGCCCGGGCGGCTATGACTCGGGCCGCCCACCGATGCTGCTCGACTGGCTCTTGCTCGCGGCCGTGGGGTGCTACGCGGCGCAGATCCTCTACTCGGCCGACCCCGCCAAGGGCGCTGAGAACCTGGCGTTCTTCTACATCCCATTCGGGCTGCTCTACGTGCTCCTTCGCGAAGCTCCTTGGACGCCGCGGCTCCTTGGCGTCTGCCTGGGCGCGGCTGTCGTCCTCGCGGTTGTGTTCGTGGGCGTGGGGGACATCGAGTACCTGCGCAAATCGCTGTTCCTGAATCCGAAGGTGGTGGCGGCCAACGAGTACGACAACTACTTCAGGGTCAATTCCCTGTTCTTTGACCCGAGCATCTACGGCCGCTTCCTGGCGCTTGTGATGATCGCCGTGACGACGGTGGTCCTATGGACTCGGCCCGATGGTCAAACTGGGGGCGAGGAGCGCGCGCGGCGAAGGCAGCTGATCGGAGCCGGGATCTTGGCGTGGTTGATGGTGGGCTTGGTGACCAGCTTCTCCCAGTCGAGCATCGCGGCCCTGTTGTTGGGCTTGGCGGTGCTGGCCGCGTGGCGATGGGACGTGAGGGGCACCGTCTACGTGTCGATCGCTTTGGGGGCGATCGCGGCGGTGGTGGTGGCGGTGGCGCCTTCCTCTTTGCACTTCGGCTTGAAGGGCTCGGGTGGGTCGGCGAACAACGCGACCAGTGGACGCGCCAAATTGGTGTCGGGGGGTCTCGAACTGTTCGCCGATCGACCGCTCGCCGGGTACGGGGCGGGGTCCTTTGAAACGGAGTACAAGCGCCACGGAGGCGGTACCGCCGAGAACGCGACATCGGCTTCGCACACGATCCCGATCACGGTGGCGGCCGAGCAGGGGGTCGTGGGCCTGGCGCTGTACGTGGCTCTGATCGTGGTGGCGCTCCTGACCCTTTTCCGAGGCGCCGGTCGCTCGCCCCCCCGACCGAAGCCGGGAGACACTCGCCTTTGGCTCGCATCCCCGTTTCGACCAGCGATAGCGGCTTGCTTCGCTGCCTTGGTGCTGCACACGTGGGTGTATGCCGACTTCCTCGAGGACCCGCTCACCTGGACGTTGTTGGGCATCGGCGTGGCGCTGGCGCGACCGTTAGGTTCCCGCTGGTGCTCGGCTATCTGAAGCGGCTGGTCAAGACGGGCGCCGCCTATCAGGCGGCGGAAATAGCGGCCAAGGGCATCGCGGTGCTGACGTTGCCGCTGTACACCGCGCACGCCTCGCCGGAAGCGTATGGCGCTTACAACTCGCTGCTGACCACGGTGATCCTGGCGAGCATCGTGTTGCGCCTCGGCGTGGGCGAGGCTTTCGTGCGCTTCTACTTCATCGACGAGGACTCCGAGCGTCGCGCCCGGATCGCGCGCACCGCCACCGCCACCGTGGCCTGGACTACGACCGTCGTGTCGCTGATCGCGGTGGCTTTGGCCGGACCCTTGTCGAAGCTGGTCTTGGGCTTTGAGGATCCACTGCTGATGGACTGCGCAATCCTCGGGTTGTGGGCTTTCACGAACATCGAGATGGCCTATGCCCAGTTGCGGGTGGACGAGCGCGCCCGCACCTACATGCTGGCCTCCGGTGCCAACGTGGCGATGACGGTGGCCTTCACGATCGCTCTGGTCGTGTTTGCCGGTCAGGGCGCTCGCGGCTTGTTGTTGGGCAACTTCGGCGCGTCGGCGATCGTGGTGCTCGGGCTTTGGTGGGTCTTGCGCAAGCGGTTCTCGCTGCGCGTGCGGATGGGTGACCTGGGTGCGATGCTCAAATTCGGCTTGCCCACGGTGCCGGCTGACGCGAGCGTGTATGCGCTGCAGGTGATCGATCGCCTGTACCTGTTCAGGGTGGTGAGCCACGCGGCGGCGGGCGAATACGCGATCGCGGTGCAATTGGCCACGGTCGTGTTCGTGTTCGTGCGGGGCTTTCAATACGCGTGGCCACCGCTCGCTTATTCGATCGACAGCGATCTGGAGGCTTCCAAGCTGTACTCGCTTGTGACCACCTACTTCGTGCTGGCGACGGGGGTGGTGGTCGCGGCGGTCGCTCTGCTCGGGCGCTGGCTGGTGCGCCTGCTCGCTCACCCCGAATACTTCGGGGCGCACACGGCGTTGCCCTGGCTGGCGCTCGGCTGGACGTTGTATGGGCTCTATCAGGTGATGATCGTGATCACGGGTCGAGCCCGCGTGATGCAGCGCAACATCCCGGCCGCGGCGGCCGGGTTGGCGGTCAACGTGTTGTTGTTGCTTGTGCTGGTGCCCAGTTCCGGTTTCGGCCTGGGCCTGGCCGGCGCGGGCATCGCGTTGTGCGGCGCCTATGTGGCGATGGTGGCGATCATGCACCTGCTCACCAGGAGCGTTTTCGCGGTGGACTTCCAGTGGAGCAGGCTTGGCCGTCTCGCCGCGATCTTCGCGGGCGTGGCTGTTTCGGGCGAGCTGCTGTTGCCGACAGACGGCCTGACCGGGCTCGTGCTGCGCGTCCTTTGGTTGGCCTGGATTCCGGCGCTGCTGGCGCTCACCCGCTTCTTTGGGCCCAGTGAGCGCGAACAGGCTCGCGCGCTGGTGTCTGACGGGCGCCGACGGGTGGCCGCGTTCCGGGCGGGCGGGGGCGACGTGGAGGCCTACGCGGAGGATTCTCTGCGCGACCTGTGATCCAAAAAGCCTCAAGCTGCGGGGATTTTCGGCCGATTAGGGCCTCGTGCGTGAGCTCACCGTACAACCACCCAGACCGGCCGGCAGGCGTGAGCTCGCACGTCGCGCGGAGGCCTTGCGTCGCTATCGGGCGGACGCGCGCGTGCAGAGCATCGCCGAGGCCGGCGAGCTGGCCTATCTGCGCTCCCAGTTGCGCGCCGCCGCTCGCTTGACGGCGCGCCTGGCCGCGACTCGCGACGTCGATGAGATGGCCCAGCTCGTGGTCGACGAGCTGCACGAGACGTTCGCCTTCTATCTGGCCGCGGTTCAGCGCTTGGAGGAGGACGGCATCTTGCGCCTGATCGCGGGCCGGGGGCCTTTGGCGGAGGTGATGACCGAGTTCCTGATCGTGGAGCAATCGATCGCCGATGGGGTGAACGGACGCGTGGCCCGCTCCGGTGCGACCGCGCTGGTGGGGGACACGCGCGAAGACCCCGACTACATCGCGCGCGACCCCGAGACCGATCCTCGCTCGGAGCTGAGCGTGGCGATCGTCGCGGACGGATCGGTGTGGGGGGTGCTCAACATCGAGGCGGTCGAAGCGGGTGCGCTGAGCGAGGCGGACGCGGTCCTGGTCGAGGCGATCGCGGCGAGCTTCGGCTCGGCCGTCCACAGGGCAGGCTTGATCGGCGACATCGAGCGCTCCTTCTCGACCACTTTGGCGGTCGTCACGAGCACCGTCGAGGCCAAGGACGACTACACCGCCTGTCACGGCGACGACGTCGCGACTCTGGCCGAAAAGGTGGCTCTTCGCATGGGCCTTGGCACCAAGGAGGCGCGCGAGGTGCACTACGCGGCGATGCTCCACGACGTCGGCAAGATAGCCGTCCCCAGCGAGATCCTGTGCAAGGAAGGTCCGCTCACCGAGGAGGAGTGGGTGGTGATGCGCAGCCACACCGTGGTTGGCGCCGAACTGGTGGAGCGCATCGACGCCTTCGCTCATCTGGCGCCCGCGGTGCGCTGGAGTCACGAGCGCATCGACGGCAAGGGCTACCCCGATGGCCTGTCGGGCGCCGAGATCCCGCTTGCGGCAAGGATCGTGGCGGTGTGCGACACCTACGACGCGATCGTCACCGATCGTCCCTACCGAGCGGCTCGCACGCCGGAGCAGGCGCGCGAGGAGCTGCTCAGAGTGACCGGCACCCAGCTCGACGAGCGTGTGGTCGCGGTGCTTTTGGAAGAGCTGGAGGATTAGCTCCCAGATGTCGTTCGGAGGGGCGCATGCGGAGCCCGCGAGGCTTACATGCTCTGAGTGACCAAGTACCGGCCGGCGGGGAGGCGCATGCGCCTCCCCGGACAGCGCCGCACGCGGCGCTGTCTTCCCGAGTCATGACGATGCACGGTTGTAGGCGTCCGCGGCCTCCCGCAGGCCTTCTCCACGTCCCGGCCACAGGGTCGCCGTTACGTGGCGCCAGTAGCGCTTGGGCGAATGGTTGGGCAAGGCCAGGGCCACCAGGGCTCGCACCGCGTAGGACCATGCCGTGAGCCAGCGCACCGCGCGCGCGGCGCCGGGCGAGTGGTGCTTGCGCATGTACAGGTCCCGGTTGCGCGCCAGCTCCACGATTCTTGGCTCCGAGACGGTGTCGGTCGAGAGCTGCTCGTGATGGACGGCCACCGCGCCCGGCACATACAGGCTGCGCCACCCGGCGTCGCGCAGGCGCTTGGCGAAGTCGACCTCGTCGGAGTACACGAAGAAAGCGGGGTCCAGGTAGTCGACCCGGGCCGCCGCCTCGCGTCTGACGAGCAGCGCCGAGGACTGGCACCAGTCGACCTCCCTCGTTTGCTCCCCCGCGCTTTGCACGACGAGAATCCGGTGCAGGAACAGCGCGCCCGCCAAGGCTGTGAGCGGCGTTGGGAAGCGCCACGCGCAAGCCTGGCCCGTGCCGTCCGGGCGCACCAGCTTGGCTCCCGCGCAGGCCGCGTCGGGACGGCGCTCGAGCGCTTCGAACAGAGCCATGGTCGCGCCCGGCAGCAGCTCGGAGTCCTCGTTGAGCAGCAGGGCGTAGCGTCCCCTCGCGCGGCGCAACAGCTCGGAGTCGTTGACGCCCTTCCCGCGCCGCTCACCTAGAG
>JBAURN010000118.1:0-4022 GCA_049581225.1 Solirubrobacteraceae bacterium | reverse complement strand
GTGCACGACGGTGTCCACGCCGCGCATGGCGTTGCGAAACGAGGGTGGGTCGGTCAGATCCCCCAACGCTATGTGCACCCGCACGCGCTGGGGTCCCAATCGCCGTGGGTCGCGCACGAGGCAGCGCACGGTCTGGCCTTCGGCAAGCAGGCGCGGCAACAGCGCGGAACCGACGAGTCCGGTCGCGCCGGTGAGCAGGAGCATCGCCCAAAGCTAGCGAAGTACTCCGGGCGGCCCGGGCCACCCGACGACGGGTAGGTCGTGGGACGGGGATCGAGACCGGTCGCCCGGCGCGATTGTGGGACGGGCGATGGCCGCCTCGCTACTATTCGTCGTCCCGCAACAGTTGACCCGACAACGAATCGAGAAGGAAGCGAATGGCCTACGTAATCGCCGAGCCGTGCATCGGCACCAAGGACAACTCCTGTGTCGAGGTGTGCCCCGTGGATTGCATCCACCCGACGCCCGACGAGCCCGGCTATGACGCGGCCGAGATGCTCTACATCGATCCGGAGGAGTGCATCGACTGCGACGCCTGTGTCGAGGCCTGTCCCGTGGATGCCTGCTTCGCCGAGGATCAGCTGCCGGACGAGTGGCAGAGGTTCGCCACGATCAACGCGGAGTACTTCGCGAATACGAAGTAGGCTTGGCCCCGCCTGTCGGGCCTCGAGCGGCCCGACCGATGTTTGGGGAGACCCATGAGTCGGCCGGCGCGGCCGACCTTGGAGTGGGGGCGCTAGGCCATAGGTAGCGACATCCCCGCCGGCTTCGGGCTCGAAGGCGGCGTGGGGGGACTTGGCGGGGTGACCTCGAGAACCGGCAGGGTCGGCAGCTCCAAGGGTGTCATCGCGATCAGGCCGCGGGCGGCTTGGCGGATCGCTTGGGAGGCGGGGTCGTCGGGATCCTCGAACACCAAGGGGGTGCCCTTGTCGGCCTGGGCTCGCAGAGGCATCGTCAGGGGGACTTTGCCGAGCAGGGGGACGTCGAGCTCGTCGGCCAGGTCCTTGCCGCCGCCCTCACCGAAGATCGGAAACCGCTCGCCCGAGGGCGTCGTGAAGCCGGACATGTTCTCGATCACGCCGCAGATCTCCAAGGACACCTTGTGGGCCATCTCGGCCGAGCGCCTGGCCACCTTCTGCGCCGTGGCCTGAGGGGTCGTCACGATCACAAACTGCGCCTGAGGGAGCATCTGGGCGAGCGTCATCGACACGTCGCCAGTGCCGGGGGGCAGGTCGATCAGGAGATAGTCCAGCTCGCCCCATTCCACGTCCTGCAGGAACTGGCCGAGTGCCTTATGGAGCATCGGGCCGCGCCACACGACGGCCGCGTCCTCCTCGAGGAAGAAGCCGATCGACATGACCTTCACGCCGTGGGACTCCAGGGGCACGATCTTGCGCTGTGCGGAGACCGGGGGACGCGTGGCGCCGAGGCCGTACATGCGGGGGATCGAGTAGCCCCACACGTCGGCGTCGAGGATCCCCACCTTCTTGCCGTCGGCCGTCAAGGCCGCGGCCAGGTTGGCGGTCAGGGTGGACTTGCCGACGCCTCCCTTGCCCGAGCCGATGCACATCACGTTGCTCACCTGGGCGAGCGCGCCTTGAGGCAGCGCGCCCCGGCCCAGCTTCTGCTGGAGGGACGCCTTCTCGGTGTCGCTGAGGACGTCGAAGTACACGTTCACGTGGCTCACGCCCTCCAACGCCGCGACCGCCTCGGCGACCGAGGTTTGGAAGTGGCCCTTGATCGGGCAGCCGGCCGTTGTCAGGGACACGGTCACGTCGACAACGCCGTTGGCGGAGATGTCGATTTGGCGCACCATGCCCAGCTCCACGATCGAGCGGCGCAGCTCCGGGTCGATCACGACCTCCAGGGCCTTCATGACTTCGTCACGGTTCATGTCTGCTCGCATTCTGACAAACCTCCGGCGCCGGCCCGGCGGGAATGAGGGTGGGCAGGGTCCGGCAGGGCCGAGCCGGTGGCAAAGCGCGGATGCGTGAGGCCCAAAAAATGCCGCCGGGCGGTAGGGGGACCGCCCGGCGGCGAGGGAGGAGAGGGTGCTTCTACTACCGGCGGGATATGGGCCGGCAGACTTTCCGTCATCGGCCTCTCCGAGCCGCGGCGGGGAAGTTTCATCCATCCGACACAGCTTGGCGTGCCGGGTGGACGGGTGTGTCGGCTAGACCAGGTTCAGAATGCGCTCCTGGACCTTTTCGGCGAGCTCTTCGCTTTCACGACGGCGCCGGCTCACCTCACGCTCCACGCTGGCGCGGGTGGTGCGCACCTCGCGCTCCACGCGCACCCGGGTCTTGCGGACCTCGCGCTCGAGCCGGTTGCGGGCCGTGACACCCCTGCGCTCGAACTTGCGCAGTTGCGCGCCGGCTTTGGAGGTTGAGTTGTAGTTGGCGATCGCGTCGCTGACCTCTGAGAGCACCCGCTCACGGGCGATCAGGGCGGCGCCGATCGGGATCAACACGGCGCGCTCGGCCGTGCTGCTCGACTGCTTGGAAGCGGTGGTGGCGCGCTTGGGAGCGGTCGTGGACCGCTTCGAGGTCGAAGCCGTCTTGGCGGCCGAAGCTGCCTTGGCGGCGGTTGCGCGGGGTTTGGGGGTGGTCGTCTTTGCGGGTGGCATTTGGGAGGGGGTCTCCTGTCTATTGGGGGCACACTTGTTCGGGTCGCTTTGAGATTAGCACCGAACACATGTTCCTAACCCGCTCTAAAAGGATGGTTACACGCCAACTTCAAGTTCGGGTGAACACGCTGTAAAGAACGTCTGAGCGCGTGCTACCCGGTTAGGCGCGGAACATGCGTTCGCTTGAGCCACGCGGCGGGGTCTTCCAGCTCGGCCATCGTGGGCAAGGTCTCGGCGGAGGTCCAGGCCAAAGCGAGCGCATCCGGACCGCCCTGGGCGACGACCGCGTCGCAGAACTCGCGGCCGAGCTCGTACTGGCGCATCTTCATCTCCAGGCCCAACAGCTTCTCCATGATGCGCCAGGGCCAGGCGCGCTCGCGGCGGCGGCGGTTCATGGCGGAGCGCATCCGCTCGAGCGTGGGCAGCTCGGCGGCGCCGACGGCGTCCATGGTGTGCTCGGCGTGGCCCTCGATCAGGGACATCGCGGCTTGCATCCGCTCGACTAGGGCCCAGCGGTCCTCGCCGAGGCCGAGGCGCAGCAGTTCTCCACCGCGGAGCCTGTCGAGGAGCCCCTGTAGATCAGAGCCGGAGGGGACGCGAAACGCACGACCCAACCCTCCCCCCAAACCCACCTGCATCCCTCCGATCAGCTCGGAAAGCAGGCCGCCGAGATGGTCGCGAAGCCAGGGGGCGCCGCCGAACTGGACGGCGTGGGTGACCTCGTGGATCGCCACCCAGGCGCTGAATTCGTCGTGGTCGACGTCCAGCTTGCTCGCCGCCTGGGCAAGGTTGGGGCCGAGCAGGAGCAGGCGCGGCGGCTGGGCGGGGTCGAGCAGGGAGATGTCGTACTGGCCGAGCACCCGCTGGGAGAGCATCCCCGTGACGGCGCCCACCTGGACGCCGAGCAGGAGCTGGGTGATCGAGCGCGCGGCCGGCCCCAATGGTCCCGAGCTCTTTCCGGCACGCTCGGTGAGGGGGTCGAGCAGGGGACGCATGGTGGCGATGTTGGCTTCGATCCAGTGCTTGCGGTCGATCGCCTCGATCGGCGGCAGGGGCACGGTGGGGTGCAGGCCGGTGTAGGCGCTCACCCTGGCAGCGAAGCCCGCGGCAAGCTCCTGCGCGTGCTCGACCCTCGCGCGCGAGGGTTGGCGCCACCCGTTGGGGGAGCCGGCCAGCATCTCGCCGACGCGCTGGGCCACGTTCCAGTCGATGCCGTCCATCTGTCTAGCGTACGCATGTCGCGCTCCGACCGGGGAGGACGGCCCGGATGGTAAGGCCGAGGGGCAACGGCGCTCGTATGCTTGGCGCGTGCCTGCATCGCGAATCGAGCTGTTCGAGCGGGCGGGCGCGCGGGACGTGCTCGCGTGGGTGAGGCTGCTCAGCGACCCGCGCGACT
>JBAURN010000117.1:0-2057 GCA_049581225.1 Solirubrobacteraceae bacterium | reverse complement strand
GCATTGCGCGGGGCGGCGACGCCAGCCGGGATGGGCTCTGCCGTGACGGTTAGAACGCCGCTCATGTCGCTCGAGGAGCGATGGGCGGCCGCGCTCCTGCGCCACTTGGGCTTTGCGGGCATCCGCTTGGCGCACTTTCGTGGAGCGGCTCGCTTATCTCCGTGTCGAGGAGCGCATCGACTGTCGCTTGCACGCGGGCGGGAGGCGGCTTGATGGTGGTGTTGAGCGGCCTCCGCCGGCGGCGCGGCGCAGCCGAGCGCAAGGACGGCGATGCCGAGCGCGAGGATGCGCCCCCAGGGCGCGCGAGAATAGCGGGGTCGTTTGAGCATGGCGAACTGTGGGGTCCGAGAACGCTCCCGTGAAGCCCCTCGTCAACCCATCGGTCGCGCCGGGGGCGTGCTTGACCGCAGATAGACCGGGTCGGACGTACGTGCCTAACCGCATCTGGCGCTGTGAGGAGCTTGGCCGACTGGCGAGGGTCAGCGGTGCTGTGAAGAGTTGCGAGGGTCCTGCTTGGCCACGCGGGCGTAGAGTGCTTCCAGTCGTGCGGCCGCCACGTCCGGGTGGTAGCGCGCCGCGGCCTCGCGGGCGCCCGCTCCAAGACGCTCACGAAGCGCCGGGTCCTGGTGCAGGGACACCATCGCGGCGGCGAGCCCATCGACGTCGCGACTTTTGAACAGGTGCCCGCTGTGGCGGTCGACGATCATCTCCGACGGCCCGCCCTCGTCGGGTGCGATCACGGGCAGGCCCACCGCCATGCCCTCGAGCACCACCTGCCCGAATGGCTCAGGTGTGCGGGAGGCGTGCACGAGCACGTCAAAGCCGGCAAGCTCGCCCCACACGTCCTCACGAAAGCCGCGGAACTCGACACGCTCGCCGATCCCCAAGCGCTCTGCCAGCGCCGGCAGTTCGCGCTCGTAGTCCTCCTCGCCGAACATCGAGCTGCCCACGATCACCGCACGCGCCTGGGGGTCGGGGAAGGCCGCGGCAAACGCACGCAGAAACAGGTCCTGGCCCTTCCAGGGCGCGAGCCTTCCCACCATCCCGAAGGTGGTCTGCTCGGATTTGGGCTCTCGGGGCGCAGGCGAGGCGAGCACGGTGTCGGGGACCACCTCGCGCCAAGCGCCCGAGCGGGAGGCAGCGCCCAACGTGCGCAGCGTGGTCTCGGAGTTGACGATCACACCCTGCGGGAGCCTGCCGATCATGTGTCGCAGGACGGGTAGCGCCTGTGCCGGCAGGTAGTCCTCGCTGATGCGATCGCGCACGTGCCAGATCGCCGGCACCCCGGCGGCTCGGGCGGCGAGCGTGCCGTAAACGCCGGCCTTCAGTGAGTTGGTGTGCACGACGTCCGGGCGCAATGCCCGCAGGCGCAGCGACAGGCGGGCTATGTACGCAAGTGTGCCCGGTGCACCCGCGAGACCGGCGGCGCCCAGGCGCACCGAGTCCTTGCGCAGCTCGCGCGCGCTTGCGTCGATCGCAAGCACCTCGACTGAGATCCCCGCCTGTTGCAGGCGGCTCGCGAACGGTCCGTCCTCGCCGAGAATCACATGTGCGTTCACGCCGCGCAGGTGGGGAAGCACGCGCAGCAGCGCGATCTCGCCCCCTGAAAGCCGCGCCACATGATCCAGGAAGACGACCCGGGTTCGCTCGTCCCGCTTGCCCGTGGCAAGCCGCGAGTAGAGCTTGCGGTGGCGCGCGGCGACTTGCGGCCAGTCGAATCGCTCGGCATAGGAGCGAGTCGCCGCCCGGCCCGGCAGGGCTCCCTCCACGGCGCCTTGGATGCGGCGAGCAAGCGCATCCAAGTCGTCGGCCGGCACCACGAGCGAGCCTTCCAGCGGGCCGGCCACCTCAGGCAGGCCACCAATGTCGCTCACGATGCTTGGTGTACCGCAGGCGGCGGCCTCGAGCACGACCAGACCGAACCCCTCGAAGGCCAGGCTCGGGACGATCGCCACGTCGCCACAACGGTAGGCGTCGATCAAGTCCTCGTCTGAGACCTTGCCCATCACGCGAACGCGCCCGGCCAGCGGCGGGCGGCTCGCGCGCTCGGTCAGCTG
>JBAURN010000116.1:0-10425 GCA_049581225.1 Solirubrobacteraceae bacterium | reverse complement strand
GGCCAATTCGCGGTTGCGGACCTGGGAGCGCTCGTCTTGAGCGACGGCCACCACTCGCGGCCCGAGGCGCGCGAGGAGCCGCCTGCGCTGGGCCTCGCCAAGCGCGGTGGAGGCGAGCACGTCGAAGCTTGCTTCGACGCGGGAGGCCGTGACATTGGCGTGCTGTCCGCCGGGACCGGAGGAGCGACTGGCGCGCACCGTGATCTCGGCCTGAGGAATCTCCAAATCCTTGGTGACGCGCAGAGGCGGCAAAGCGGGGGACCGAGGAATCGAACCTCGAGCAAGGGTTTTGGAGACCCCCATGTTACCGTTACACCAGTCCCCCAAAGGCCCTGTTGCTGGCCATTTGGTCGCGCGAGCCCACGCGGGGCGGAGCATCGCAGGGTCAATCTTAGGCGAGTCTTCGCAAGCGGGACGGTGGCGAGACGAGAGACGATCGCGCGCACCTCCCACAGGATGGATGTGAGGCGCGCAAGGGCGTGTCCCGGCTACCATTGGATGGGGATGAGGGAGAGGTTGGGGATAGCTCTGGTTGTTGGTGTCTTCGGGCTCGTGTCTGTCGGTGCCGGCTTGGCGCCCTCGAGCGCGGCTGCGAGCGGGGGCGACGTGGCGTCGACCCATGCCTACTTGGAGGCCAACTATGCGGTGCTCCACTCGGTAGTCAGCGGATGGCCTTCCGACGAAGCGAAGATAAGAGCTCTTGACCGCAAGATCCAAGGCGAATGCCCGCTCGCTGGTGCGGGCTCCCCACAGAACGAAGAGGCCCAGAAGCTGAGCACGGAGGTCGTGGGGGCGTTGTGGGCCACGGTGTATGACGCCAACGCCAAAGCCATCCAGCGATTCGCCAAAGCGGTCGGCTCGCTGCACTGGAGCAACGCGAAGATCGACCGTGGAGTGCGCCACTACACGCAAGGCCTTCGTGAAATGATGACCTTGCGGGTCCCAGACCTTTGCCAGGACGTGCGAGCTTGGAGCGCGACAGGCTTCAAGGCCGCGCCGGCGAGCAGCGACCAATTCGATCATCGCGTGGAAGCGATCGAAGTCACGGAACCCTCGCAGCGACTGATGGCTCCCTACGAGCGGACCTCGGACCGGAGCTTGGCAGCTCGCGTGGCGCACCTGGCCACCCGCTACAGCGAACTGGAATTCTCACGCGGGCAGAGCGACTGGAACGAGTTGCTCGAAACGCTCGCCCTGAATCAGTAGCGGCTTCTAGGGGTTGGACGCAAGCGTCTCGCGCTGCACAAACCAGGACGCCTCGATCGGGTTGAGGAAGTGGGGTGGCTCCTCGACCTGGAGGCGATCGTCGTAATTGGCGTTGTAGGGATAGCCATGGATGATGGAGCTCCCCGAGAACTCGCCCGTGAAGCCATTGGTGTAGAGGCCGGCGACGGCGCCGTAGACGTTCAGGTTGCCCAGTTCCGCCGCCCCACAGATGTAGTTGTCGACGATCACGGAGTGTTTGACGGCCAGCATCGCGGCGATGATCGTAGGATTATTGAGATCTCCCGATTTAGCGTTAGGTGCGTCGCATTCGGCGGCGTTATCGGTGTATTCGCATGCAGTCAGCGCGGCGTTGTATTTATCGCTTCCTTTGCATTTCCCGCTCACGGCGGGGTACGTTTCTTCCACCGGATGGTAGATGCGGACGAAGTTGTTCGCAATCAAACCAAGCAGAGCATTGCTATTGGGCACTCCGCCCGTAGTGGGTGTCGTGATGTTGCCGTTGACGATAACGTCGTTTTCGGCCGCAATCGTGAGCGATTCGGTGTATTCACCCTTCACGTATACGTTCCCGCACTTGACGTCCGTTTCGCGTCCCAATTTGTTTCCTGCGTATGCCGGCCTGGGCCCATATGGCGAGTAGGCTTCAGGGCAGGATTCCTGCTTTACGTAGATCACGCCGTTTGGTGGATAGGCTACGCCGTTCGACGTTTTCGCAATCCATGTTTTCGTTGCCGAATTTTCTTCCCATGTCGTGATCGTCATCGACCCGTTTTCGAGCGTGATTTCCGTCTTGCCCGTGAACTCGTATGCCGGTTCGACGATGTGCTTCAGTTCTTCGTCGCCCGGGGGCGGCTCGATCGAGACGACTTCCTTGGGCAGCACGTGCTTGCCCTTGAAGGCTGGTTTGACTTCCGAGCAGACACCCTCTCCAGAATAGCCTTCGTCTTCGGGTTTGCCGTAGCCGTGCCCGAATTCGATACGGTCGTTTTCTGAGCGTCCGAACACCGGTGAGCCACACACGCCTACGTGGTCCTCGGTGTGCATAGGCCCGTTGACCGATTCCCCGTTGATGAAAAAGTTGTTGATGCAGCGTCGAGGAGAGCCACCGTCGGCCGGGCGTTCCCCGTAGAACTTGGAGCATTCGGTGTAGTAGGTCGCCGGCAGTTTTTCTTTGAGCGGTTCGCCGTAGATCGCGGGATCGCCCGTTTCGTACTTCGTATACCACACGAAGCTCACGAAGTTGGCGTTGCGGAAGTTCGCGACGATCGTGCGCTCGGCGCCGCCGGAGTAGCCGGTGGACTCGATCCTGAACGTGCCCACCGCGCCGGGCGACTTCTCTTCGAGCATCGTGGCGACCAGGTTGTTGGGGTCGCACTTGCGGTCGTTTTCGGGCGCGCTTTCGGCCGGGAGCAGCTGAATCGCATATTCCTCTTCCAGCGATTTGCCTTCTTCGTCGCGGATCACCGTACGGTGGCTCGTTTCCCCAGCCTGATTCAAGGCGGTGTTGGCCACAGGGGGATTGGTGCAATAGGTCAGGTAGTTGCCGTCCTCGGTGAGGTGGTTCTCGTAGTTCTCGATGCCCGCCAGCGCAGCGTAGTAGGCCTTCTTCTGGTGGGTGTCGGTGCTGCTGAGGTGGATCTCACCATTGGCGGCCGTAAAGGTCGCAACAAGCAGCAGCGAGGTGACGAACATCACGCCGATCGCCACGATCATCGTGATGCCCTCCTGGCGACGGAGCGTCGCCGGCGAGCCGCGGAGCTTGGCGGTGAGACGCTGGATCACAGTTCGGCGCATGGGAGATTGCCTCCTTCTTCAGAGGACGGGGAAAGACGCAGGATCGCGGAGTCTTCGAGCGCGACCGGGCGACCGTTGCCGAACGAGGTGTTTTCTTTGTTTTCTTTGCCTTCCGGCACCGCTGTCAGGGTGACCGTCACCTTGGCTATCTGGGCGGCTTCTTCTTTCTGTTCGGCGGCGGACGCTTTGGTGTTGAGCACGTATTCGGTCGGGTTCAGTTCTCCGAGCGTCGGTTTCGTATCGGTGGACTTGTAGTAGCGGTAGTAGCGAAAGACCTTGATCAGTTCTTTTTTTTCGCCTTCGCTCTGCTTGATGCCTGTGAGCAGAGTGCGTGTCGTCGGTTTAGCCGCTTCATTGAATTCGTATTTCGGCGGCACACCGGTGCTGGGCCACGACTTTTCGGTGAGCGTGCCTTCGACTTTGCCGGAGGCCGGCGTGTAGATCACTTCATGGAGCCTGATCGTCGGCAGCGAGGCCGTCGGTTCCCCGTATTTGTTGACGCCGCTGGTTTCGCTGACGAACCTGAGCACCTTTTCGTTGCTGCCCGAGCGGATCGGTTCGGCTTTGGCCGCGACACAGGAGGAGTGCAGCGCAAGCATCAGCTTCTCAAGCGACACCCTCCCGGTCTGATCGACGTGCACGCGTTCGGTGATGCGGGTCACGTCGGCGGTCGTGAAGTTGAGCAGGGAGAACGCGATGCCCGTAACGATGATGCCCAAGGACATCGCCACGATCAGCTCGATCAAGCTCATGCCCTCTTCGCGCCGCAGCGCTCTCCATGACTTGCGCAGGGACGTCACGGGCAACCAGCGCCGCTTTCGGGGGCTTCGTTCATATAGACGGTCTGCACCGCCGTGCCGTTCGCGTTGTTGTTGGCGATCCCCGCCTGGCTGTAGCGCCGGGCTTTGCCGCCGACGGTTGCGCTCACGCACAGCGTGTACGTTCCAAACGGCATGCCCGGATGGCTGAGCGCTCCGGTGACGGTCGTTTCGAGTTTGCGGACCGTGTTGCAACCTGTGTCTTCCAGCGTGACCAACGCTTTCTGGAGCGGTTTTTCCGGTAGCCCGCTACCTTCCAGGACCTTGACGTTGATCGACGCCAAGGGGACAGTCGCTTCCCCAAGTTTGCCCGGCGGAACGAGGGCTTCCGGATTGGCGCTCTGCCCGTTCCTGGTGGGGAGATCGGCTTCGCACGTGCCCGCATACACCGTGTAGTTGGTCGTGAAGGGGAACACCGTGGTGGGGCTTTCGATCGTCTGTTTATAGGTGCCGATCGTCGATGGTTCGGGGAACGTCCTGTAGGAGGACATGCCGGTGTTGTAGATCACGAACGAATCGCCTTCTTGGGTCGCGGCTTCCCCCGCGTTGCTGAATTTGACCTTTACATTGCCGGCGCGGCCCAGATTGTAGCCCTCCTTCAAAGTCGTCTCAGCCGGCAGGTAGACGCTCTGTGTGGTGCTTGAGTCCACATCTGTATTGGCGTCTCCGTTGGGATCGACATAACCCGTCTTGCTCACGTTGATCGTGTATTCGCCGGGAGAGAGAGCCAGGATCGCGCAACCGTTGGTCGACGTTTCAAGTTCGTATTTGCTGACCGAGGGCGCCGGTCCGATCGCATCGACGGTCGCACCGGGGAGGGGGGTCCCCGATTCCTCGACCTGAACGATCAAGGCAGAATCGGCCGGAGGGCTGATCACGCCCGTCTCAACCACGCCTCCACCGGGACCCTCCGAGGGCCACGTGACGGTCGAGATCGTCTTCAGATAGTCGGCTTTGGCGACGCTGGAAGTGCAACTGGCGGTGCTGGTGGCGTCGGCGATGTATTTGGAGGTCGTCTTGATCGTGTACGTGGTCGCACCCAGTTTCACTTCCTTGGTGCGTTCGATTTCGTCGAGCCGTCTGACGGGTTCGCTGCGCAGCTGCTCCTCGTCCTCCTGCGCGAGGACGTCGGCCTGCGAGCGAGCGCGACTGTTGGACGTGGCGCGATTGGTGCTGTCCAGGCCGAACAGCACCGCGATCACCACCATCGAAATCAGCGCCACGCTGATGATCACCTCGATCAGCGTGTCCCCCTCCTCCGCCGCCATGCGCGCACGTAGCGGCCCCTCGGCACGTCGGGCGGCATGTTTGGGGCGATAGGAGATTGTGCGGATCATTACTAGTGTGTGGGCGGGTGTCCTCGGTAGGCGCTTCGGCATATGCCGCCCCTTGCTTGAGCAATGAGAGCCACATGCGGGCTACAAGACGGGCCGGCGTGCGACCGACCCGTGGTGTAATTTCAACATGTGGCGAAAACACAACGGCAAGGTGTCACTCGACCCGACCCGGACCCGCTCGCGGCGGTGGTCCTGCACGTCCTCGTGAGCGAAGCTCGCTGCGGCTTCACGACCTCCCAAGTCGCCAGGGCGTGTGAGCGCGACCCGAGCGACCCGGCCGACTTGGACGAAGTCGAAGCCGCCTTGGAGGTTCTGCTCGACGATGGCTTGGCCGAGGGCGAAAGCGAGCTCTACCGACCTACCCGCGCCGCCATCCGCGCGGCAGAGCTGAGTTTCTGATTCCGGAGCCGCTCAAGCCTAGTGCGGCGACACAGGAGGCGACCCGAGCCACCGAGGGTTGAGCGGCGTTCAGCCGGGCTACTCGACCCCGTCGAGCAGGCTCACCGGACTCAAACCCAAAGCTCGAGCCAACTTCAGGACCGTGCGCAGGTTGGGTTCGCGCCGGCCCCTCTCGTAAACGCTGATCGCGGCACGGTCGACCACGGCCTCATACGCAAGCGCCTCCTGGGAGAGACCGGCGGCGGTGCGCGCTTCGCGTAGGTTCTCCCCGAAGCGCACGCCCGGATCACTGGACCTTTGCACCGCGGACTGCCCTCCGCCGGTGCGCAAAGGCGACAGGCCTACGCCCGCCAGCAGCAGGGCCGGGGTCGTGTCAAGCGCCCTCGCCACGCGCACCAAGGTCGACAGGTCCGGCGCGCGCTCGGCCCGCTCCAGGAAACTGATGGCGGCACGGTCGAGCTTGGTCGCCTCCGAGAGGGCCACCTGGGAGAGGCCAACCTCATGGCGAGCCTCCCGCATGTTCACGCCGAAAGCGCCCACCTGCGCATCGATCTCACCGTCGCTCGTGTGCCTCACGAGCGCATCATCGACGCTCGCCTACAGAAACACCACTGTGAAAACACAAGCAAGCTTCTGGTCGGTACCTTCCTGGAGTGACTTACGATGCTCGATAACGCCCTCGACGACGCCGTCACGCACGAGCGCTTGGCCAAGGCTGAGCGTCTGCGGGCCAGTGGCATCGAGCCCTTCCCCCACATCCCTCGGACCGGGCGCACCGAGATCGCAAAGTTGCACGCGGCTCACGACCCGGCGGAGCTCCAGGCCGGCGAGCACCCCGATCACCCCTACCGCATCGCCGGCCGCATTACCTCGAGGCGCGGCCACGGCAAGACCACCTTCATCGACTTGAGGGACTACACCGGCGAGATCCAGCTCGCCGTCCGCCACGACACCCTTGGCGAGCAGGCCTACGAGCGCACGGTGGACCTCGACATCGGCGACATCGTCGAAGCGGAAGGCCCGATCTACATAACCCAGCGCGGCCAGCTCGCGCTCGGGGTGCACAGGTGCGCCCTGCTCACCAAGGCGCTCAGACCGCCGCCCGACAAGCGCCACGGTCTCGGCGACACGGGCACCCGCTACCGCTACAGGGAGCTCGACCTGCTCGCCAACGAGACCACCCGCGCCCTGTTCGTGACCCGAGCCAAGACGATCGACGCGCTGAGGGCCTTCATGGCCGAGCGGGGCTTCATCGAGGTCGAAACGCCCGTCCTTCAAGCCTTGGCCGGCGGAGCCTCGGCAAGACCGTTTCTCACTCACCACAACGCGCTCGACCAAGAGATGTCATTGCGGATCTCCGTCGAGCTGTATCTCAACCGCTGCCTGATCGGTGGCCTTGAGAACGTGTACGACCTGGGCAAGTGCTTTCGCAACGAGGGCATCTCTTACCGGCACAGCCCCGAGTTCACGATGCTCGAGTGGCTGATGAGCTACTCCGACCACACCGACGTGGCCAAGTTCACCGAAGACATGGTCGCCTACGTCGCCCGGCGTGTGCTCGGCACCACCGTGATCGAGCGCGGCGGCGAGCAGATCGACCTGGCCGAGCCTTGGCGCAACACAACCATGCAGGCAGAGATTCAGCGCGTCACCGGCGTCGACTTCCTAGCCGCCGATCGCGACCAGCTGGCGGCGCTGCTGGAGGGCAAGGTCCACCCTGACGCCACCTGGGCCCAGGTCGTCCAGGCCGTCTACTCAAAGCTGGTCGAGCCTACTTTGAACCAGCCCACCCACGTGTACGACTTCCCCTTGGACTCGTTCCCGATCACCAAGGCTCATGCCGGCGACCCACGCTTGGCCGAGCACTTCGACGCGGTCATCGGCGGCATCGAGCTGGTCAGCGGCGACTCCGAGGTCAACGATCCGGTGGAGCAGTACGAGCGCTTTGTCGCCCAGCGCAAGCAACGCATGGCAGACGACGACGACGCCCCCCACCCCCACGACGAGGAGTACGTGCGAGCGCTCGAGTACGGCCTTGCGCCCTCGGCCAGCGGCGGCATGGGGGTCGATCGCCTGCTCATGATCCTCACAGGGCACGACACGCTCCGGGAGGTGGCCCCGTTCCCGGTGATGCGCGAGCTCCGTGGCGCGGAGGGCACGAACGACGATCCTCCTCTCGATCCCGCGCCCCTCCCGTCCGAGCTTCCCGGCTAGGCGGGGCTCTCGGTAACCAGACGCGAGCCCCCGAAAGCTATAGTCGCCTGAGACCTGAACATGAGCCAAGGGGAGCAAAACTTCGAGGAGCTGCACTTCGAGCCCGCCCCGGCGCTCGGCGGCGAGGTGCCCGGCCCGCGCTCGCGCGAAATGCTGGCCGAACAGGATGCCTTGGAGTCGAGCGCCCGCTCCTACCCCCGCAGCGTGCCCGTCGCGATCGAAGAGGGTCGGGGCGCGACGATGAAGGACGTGGACGGGAACACCTTCGTCGACTTCTTCGGTGGCGCCGGCGTCCTCAACGTGGGCCACAGCCATCCCGCGGTCCTGGCGGCGGCAGCCGAGCAGGAGCGCAAGCTTGTGCACGCCTTGGACTTCCCGACCAAGCCGAAGCTGCGCCTGATGAGTCGCCTCAAGGGGCTGCTGCCCGGCGCCCTGCGCGAGCGCGCCAAGTTCCATTTCGGCGGCCCCACCGGCTCGGACGCGATCGAGTCCGCCCTGAAGCTCACGCGCGCCCACACCGGGCGCGACGCGGTGATCGCTTTCCAAGGCTCCTACCACGGCATGACCACCGGCGCGCTCTCTGTCACAAGTGACGTGGGCTTCGGTGGCCCCACCTCCTCTCCCGTGCACTTCATGCCCTACCCCTACTGCTATCGCTGCCCGCTCGGCCTGGAGCCCGACTCGTGCGAGACGGCCTGCGCGAAGCTGCTCGACACGTCTTTGGAGGATCCCCACAGCGGTATTCCCAAGCCCGCCGCGATCCTGATCGAGCCGATCCAAGGCGAGGGCGGCACGATCGTCCCCCCCGCCGGCTATCTCAGCGAGGTGCGCCGGATCGCCTCCAAGCATGACGTGCCCCTGATCTGCGACGAGATCCAGACCGGCTTCGCGCGCACCGGCAAGATGTTTGCCGTCGAACACGACGGCGTGCAGCCCGACGTCATGACCCTCTCCAAGGCGCTCGGCGGGATCGGCTACCCGCTCTCCTGCATCGCCTACGACTCCGAGCTAGACACGTGGACGCAGGGTGCCCACATCGGCACCTTCAGGGGCCACCAGGTCGCGATGGCGGCCGGCCTGGCCGCGATCGATTTCATGCTCGAGGTCGACCTGGCCGCCCACGCCGCCACACTCGGCGAGTTGACGTTGGAGCTTTTGCGCGAGGCTCAGGTCACGCTCCCCTGCGTCGGAGACGTGCGCGGGCGCGGTCTCATGATCGGCATCGAGTTGGTCCACGACCGCGACACCAAGCAGCCGTGGCCCGAGATGGCAGCCCAAGTCCGCACCGAGTGCTTCCGCAAGGGGGTCATCATCGAGGTGGGCGGTCACTTCGGCAACGTCGCCCGCTTCCTGCCCCCGCTCACGATCACGCGCCGGCTCTTGTTGAGCGGAGTTGAGATCTTCGTGGAATCGGTCCGCACCGCCGAAGAGGCCCTTGCGCGCCCGTCGGCATTGATCGCCGGCTGACGCAGATCCGCAGGCAGCATCAGGGCCACCGGGGCCCCAACGAAGACAAAATGATGCGGGCGGAGGGACTCGAACCCCCAAGGGCATAAGCCCACTGGCTCCTAAGGCCAGCGTGTCTACCAGTTCCACCACGCCCGCTCGGTTGCATGAGGACCGCTCAAGATTGTAAGGTCATCGATGAGATGTCTTCGACTTCGGGGAGAAACGCGCCGGATGGCGTGATCGTGACGCACCCCAACCGCGACAAGCCCGCGGTGATGGCCACGCGCGCCACGGTCGTTTTGCTCCTGATCGCCTCGGCCGCTTTGATCCTGATCGTGACGATCGGAGGCTGGAGCACCTTGGAGGGCGACATCCCGATCCTGTTGGTGTGGGCGATCGTGTACCTCGCGATGGCTTTCTTCGCTTGGCGCTGGAGTCGCGGTGTGTTGCCCATGGCGGCCGCACTCGCCCTGCTGTTGCTCGTGTTCGCCTTGGTCGCCGCCCCAAGCTGGTTTGCGCGCGACAAGGCCGGCTTCGCCGAACCGGCGCTCCCCGCAGGCCTGCTGGGCGTGCTCACGCTCGTACTCATCCCTGTCCAGATGCTGCTCATCGCCTTCGCGATGCGCGGCTTCTCCCAGGGCTGGAACATCGAGCTCGAGCAGCTCGACCCGGGCGCCGAGCACGACGCCTTGGCGCGTCCGGTCTAGCCGCACTCCAGGTCCGCTCCGCGAGTGCCGCCTAGCCGCGCCCGGGTTCAACTATGCGTATATTGGGTTCGTTGCGGCGGTGGCGGAACGGTAGACGCGATGCTCTCAAAAGGCATTGTCCGTAAGGGCGTGTGGGTTCGATTCCCACCCGCCGCATCGACTCAATTGGCGTGAATCGCGACTTGTCCTCCGCTCGCGATCGCGGGGTCAACCCACCAGATCGAACAGCTCGTCGGCGATCTCCCGCACGCCCGCGAGCACACCGAGCGGTAGGTGCTCGCGCTCGGGCAACTCCATCACAGTGAGTCCAGCCCGTTCGCACACGAGCGTGCCGGCGGCGATGTCCCAGGGCTTGGTCGTGCGCTCGAAATAAGCGTCATAGCGTCCACACGCCGTCCACGCAAGGTCGAGGGCGGCCGAGCCGAAGCGACGAATATCGCGCACGCGCGGGATCAGCCGCGCCAGCACCTCGGCCTGGGC
>JBAURN010000115.1:0-2013 GCA_049581225.1 Solirubrobacteraceae bacterium | reverse complement strand
AGGTGTTCCCGCGGGATGGCGTGATCGTGCTCGAGTCGCCCTCGGCGACGCTCGCTTTGCGCAACCAGTTGCGCCTGGGGACCCCTGGCAGCTACTACTTCTCCTCCGGCGGGGGACTCGGCTTCGGGATGCCCGCCGCGATCGGCGTGCAGCTTGCCCAGCCGAGCCGGCCGGTGGTGTGCGTGATCGGCGAGGGCTCGGCTCAGTACGCGATCCAGAGCCTGTGGACCGCGGCCGCCTATGAGGTGCCGGTCACGTTCCTGGTGTTGCGCAACGACGAGTACGCGATCCTCAAGTGGTTCGGGATGCTCGAGGACATCGTGGGTGCGCCGGGCCTGGACCTGCCGGCGCTCGACGTGGCCTCCGTCGCGCGCGGCTATGGAGTGAATTCGCGCGTGGTGGGCGACGCCGAGGAGCTCGGCGATGGATTGAGCAAGGCACTGGCGTCGGGCAAGCCGGAGCTCGTCGAAGTGAAGGTCTCGCCTGGGATGGCTTTGGCGTGAGCCGGCGGCCCGATGTGATCGTCGTGGGCGCGGGCCTGGCTGGCCTTGTCAGCACGCTGGAGCTGTTGCGCAGCGGACACGACGTGCTTCTGGTAGACCGCTGTGAGCCGCAAGAGATCGGTGGCCTGGCGAGGGAGGCGTTCGGGGGCATGTTCATGGTCGACTCGCCCGAGCAGCGCCGCTCCCGGATTCCCGACAGCGAGCGGCTCGCCCTGGAGGACTGGCTGCGGATCGCCGAGTTCGACCCCGAGGATGTGTGGCCGAGGCGCTGGGCCGAGCAGTATGTGACGCGCGCTCGTGACGACGTCGGGGCCTGGCTGCGGGAGCTGGGGGTGAAGTTCTTCCCGGTCGTCAACTGGGCCGAGCGGGGCAACTTCGGAGACGGAAACTCGGTGCCCCGCTTCCACCTCACCTGGGGTACCGGCAAGGCGCTCGTGCAGGCGGTGTGGGCCGCGATCGAGGCGCACCCGAGGCGCTCGGCCTTGGACCTGCGCTTCAGCTCGCGCGTGGTCGAGCTGGTCATGGAGGACGGCGCCGCGCAAGGCGTCAAGCTGGAGTCCGGCCACGTGGAGCGTGCCGCCAAGGCGGTCGTGATCGCGGCGGGTGGGATCGGCGGCAACCTGGATGTCGTGCGACGAGAATGGCCGACCGACCGGCTGGGCCCGGCGCCAAAGCGACTGCTGATGGGCTCGCACTACTACGCCGACGGGGCGATGCACGAAGAGGTGGGCAGGATCGGTGGCAACGTCACTCACCTGTCGCGGATGTGGAATTACGCGGACGCCGTGCGCCACCCCAAACCGCAACGCGAGCACCACGGGCTGAAGCTGATCCCCCCGCGGTCGGGCTTGATGCTCGACCCGGACGGCCGGCGCTACGGACCGGTGCCGGTGATGCCCACCTTCGACGCCTACGCCGCGCTCGAGCGCATGTGCGAGGACGAGCGCAAGTACTCGTGGCTGGTGTGCAACTTCAAGATCGCCAAGCGCGAGCTGGACGTGTCGGGATCTCAACACAATCCCCATTTGAGGGAGCGGCGGATCGTCCCGTTCCTGCTCGGCGTGCTGTTTGGCAAGCCGGGGCTCGTGAACCATTTCTTGGAGGGCTCCCCCGACTTCGTGCAGGCCGGCTCGCTCGGCGAGCTGGCGGACAGGATGAACGACGTCACGGGCAAGCTGACCGGTGAGCGGCCAATCGAGGCGGCGGCGCTGGAGCGCGAAGTGGGGCGCTACGACGACACGATCGCGCGCGGCAAGGGCCTGTTCAACGACGACCAGCTGCGGCGCATCGGCCAGTTGCGCAACTGGCGCGGCGATCGCCTGCGCACCGCCCGCTTCCAGCGCATCGTCGACGCCAAGGCGATGCCTCTGGTCGCGATCCGGCTGCAGCCGATGGCACGCAAGAGCCTGGGGGGCATCCAGACCGACTTGAGCTGTCGCGTGCTGCGAGCCGACGGCGACGCCTCCACCGCCGACCGCGACCCCGTCCAGGGGGGTGAGCCGATCCCCGG
>JBAURN010000114.1:0-6249 GCA_049581225.1 Solirubrobacteraceae bacterium | reverse complement strand
GCCCGACGAGCACCCGGAGATGACGGCGGCCGAGCTGAGCGACGAGCGCAAGGACGAGCTCAGCCACCGCGGACGCGCCGTGGGCGCGCTGCGGGATTGGCTCAAAGCAGGTTGATCGCGGCCGAGCCGGCCACCGCCACACTGAGGGCGGCGTAGCCGGTGTAGTCGGACAGCAGCAATAGGATCGCGGTGACCAGGGCGATCATGACCGTGACGATCCAGGCGAGGCGTGAGATCGGCATGACGGCAGCGTATCCTTTCGGATCGTGACTTCTCTGTCCCCACCCCCTTTTTCCACTATCGGCTTCGGCGACAGGATCGCCGCGGCCGTGTCCGAGCGCAAATCGCAGCTCGTGCTTGGGCTCGACCCCGATCCGATGGATCTGTGGCCGAGTGACCACGAGCCGGAAGGCGACACACCCGCGCAGCGTGCGGCTGGTGCTGTGCTCGAGCACTGCTTTGCTCTGATCGAGGCGGTGGCACCGTCTTGCGTTGCGATCAAGCCGCAGCTGGCACGTTTCGAGGCTTTGGGGTCGGCCGGCTGGAAGGCCCTGGATACGACGATCACCTTTGCCCACGACCTGGACCTGCTCGTGATCGCCGACGGCAAGCGCGGAGACATCGATGTCTCCGCGCGGGCTTACGCCCAAGTACTGACGCGAGGCATCGAAACACCATGGGGCCCGTTGGATGGGCTGTACGCGGATGCGATGACCGTCAATCCGCTGATGGGCTCAGACGCTGTCGGGCCGTTTGTGTCGGTGGCGCGTGAATGGGGTGGAGGCGTCTTGATGCTCGTGCGCACCTCCAACCCGGGCGCGGCCGACATCGAGGACCTGGAGCTGGCGGGGGGCGGGCATGTGTGGGAACGGATCGCGGAGCTCGCCGACCGGCTCGGAGCCGACGGCGTGAGGGAGAGCGGTCTCAGCGATGTCGGGGCCGTCGTCGGAGCGACCGTGCCCGAGCACTTGGAGCGCGCCCGCGAGTTGATGCCGCGCGCCGTCTTTCTGCTGCCGGGCGTGGGCGCCCAAGGGGGCCGTGTAGAGGACTTGGGAGCCGCGTTCGCACCCGGTCGCGCGGGCGGCCTGATCGCCGCTTCGCGCTCGATCGCGAACGCCCACCTCGCCAACGGCGGCGCTCCCGGCGAGGCGGCGCGTGCGGAGGCCGAGCGTTTGCGAGAGCTGACATGGGGCATATCCGGGTAGGCCTTCGGCTACCAACCGTCTTGCACGTCAGCCTTTGATTTATCCAGCTTTTCTGAATCGAGGCGCCGGGTCCGGTAGCCTCTGTGGAGCCTCAGGCGGCGCCAGTGCGGCTCCGGTCACGCAGAAGACGGAGGTGATGGACAGATGATCATCACGGTTACGCTCAACGCGGCGATCGACAAGTCGCTCTCGGTGCCCAACTTCCGCCTTGGACGGCGTCACAGGACCGTCGAGCAGCGCACGATGGCCGGGGGCAAGGGCGTCAACATCGCGCGCGCCCTGAAGGCGCTGGGACAGCCGGTGATCGCGACCGGGCTGGCGGGCGGGGCGACCGGCACGCACATCGTGGAGCAGCTCACCGAGGAGGCGATTCTCAACGACTTCGTGCGCATCAGGGACGAGTCGCGGACCAACACGTCGGTGCTCGACCCCACCAATGGCGAGCAGACCGAGGTCAACGAACGCGGCCCGTCGGTCTCCGAGCAGGAGGTCGAGCTGTTCCGCGACAAGCTGCTCTACCTGGCGCGCGGCGCGGCGATCGTGGTGCTCGCGGGCTCTTTGCCCAGGGGCGTCGAGCCGGACCTGTACGCGACCTTGATCCGCGAGCTGCAAAAGGCGGGCGTGATCACGGTGATCGACACCGACGGAGATCCGCTCACGCACGCCGTCAGGGCTGAACCGGATGTCGTCTCGCCGAACATCCTGGAGGCCGAGGAGCTTGTCGGCCACGAGTTCGCGGCCGAGGAGGAACGCTTGCTGGCGGTCCGCGAGATCGTGCAGCTGGGTCCGCGCGAGGCGATCATGACGATGGGCGACGGATGTGTCGCCGACGTCCTGATCGACGGCAAATCGAGTTTGCGCAGGGCCCGCACCGCTCCGCGCGACCCGATCGCCAAGCGCGGCTCGGGCGACGCCTTCCTGGCCGGCTACGTGGCCGCGCGCTACGAGGGTCGCCCGCCCGACCAGTGCCTGCGCTTCGGCGTGGCGTGCGGGGCCGAGTCCACCGGGCGCTTGGGCGCCGGGCTGATCGACCCCAAGGAGGCGCGACGGCTCTTGGGCGAGGTCGAAGTCGGAGCCGTCGAGCTGCCGGCCGAGGTGGGCTAGCCGCCGGCTACGTCGCGGCGCAGGAACACAAGGTAAGCGGCGCACAAGGACGGAACCGCGTACAGGGCGGACACCCATAGCGAGTGCAGGACGGGCGCCCAGTCGGTGGGGGTGCGCAGCAGGCCGTGCCAGTTCTCGAACTGTTCGGTGAGCAGGTAAGGCTTGATGCCTTCCAGGCCGGGTATGCCGGCGATTATGTAAAGCAGGATCACGATGCCGACGGCGCCGACCACCGAAGCCGTGCTGTTGCGGGTAGAGGTGGACAGGAGCACCGCGAGCGATGCCACGGCGAATAGCGGGATCAGGTAGCACGCGTTGGCCGCGACCACGAGCAGGAGCCCTTCGGAGGCCGACACGGTGCTGCCGGAGAACGTGGTGATCGAATGAAAGCCCCACGAGGCGATGCCGCCGACGGTCGCGACTGTGGCCGACAGGAACACGGCGATCGTGGCGTAGGTGAGCGCCGTGAGGGCCTTGGCGGCGAACACCTGGCCGCGGTCTACCGAGCGCGTGAGGATCGTCTTGAGCGTCCCGTTGCCGTCCTCGGCCGCGACCACGTCGCCGGCCACCAACGAGGCGATCAGGGGCAAAAAGAAGACGGACTCGAACAGCAGCATCAGGACCGGCGTCGCCAGGCCAGACTGGGTGATCTGGCCGGCGAAGATTGAGTCGCCGCCACCGTGACGGGTGTGCACGTTTTGTACGATCACGAAGATCAGGGGCAGGATCACGGCCAGGCCCAAGCCCATGTAGGTGCGCTTCTGGGCGCGCAGCTTGCGCAGCTCCCAGCGGTAGACGGTGAGCGTTGATGGGCGCCGCGCGCGAGACGCCGTAGCGGGCGCGGGTAGGGGAGGGGAGGTGGCGACGCTGCTCATAGAACGGCCTCGGCCAGAGGCTTGGCTCCGTTGCTCTCGGTCAGACGGAAGAACAGATCCTCGAGCGTGGCCAGCTCGGGCGTGAGCGCGAGGATGCCGATGTCCGACTGCCCTAGCGCGAGCGAGAGCGGGCCGACGTCGCTCTCCTGGGCTTGGAATGCGATCCCGTGTGGACCCGTCGCAACATGCTCGACGCCGGGCTGGGCGCCGACCACCGCCAGAGCGCGCGAGTCGTCGGTGGTGCGCAGGCGATACCCGGCACCTCCTTGTCGGCGCAGGTCGGCCAAAGCACCCTCGTAGACCACTTTGCCGCGGTCCACGATCGCGACGCGATCGCAAAGTTCCTGGACCTCGGGCAGCTGGTGGCTGGAAAGCAGCACGGTGATGCCTTCGTCGGCCAGACGCCTGATCAAAGCCCGCATGTCGCGCATCCCGGCCGGGTCGAGGCCCGTGGCGGGCTCGTCGAGGATGAGTAGGCGCGGGCGGCGCAACAGGGCCGCGGCGATCCCGAGGCGCTGGCGCATCCCGTGGGAGTAGCCACCGACCTTGTGCTTGGCGCGCGGGGCCAGCTCGACGACCTCCAGGACCTCCTCGATGCGGCCCGACGCCTCGTTCCCGTCCAACGCGGCCAGCAATTCGAGGTTGCGGCGCCCCGTCATATAGGGGTAGAAGCGGGGTGCCTCCACGAACCCGGCGACTCCCCGCAGCGCGCGCGCGCCGTCGCGCATGGGGTCGCGTCCGAACAGCTCGACGACCCCCTCGGATGGCGTGATCAAGCCCAAGGCCATGCGCAACGTGGTGGTCTTGCCGGCGCCGTTGGGGCCGAGGAAGCCGTATACGTCGCCGGCCTGAACGTTGAGGTCGATGTGGTCGACCGCCAACACTTCCTTGTAGCGCTTCACCAAGCCCCGCGCCCGCACGGGCTGGGCTTCGCTCTCCGTCACGCTAGAGGCCCCGCGCGAACGCCTCGATCGAGCTCGGCGTGACCGAGCCGGCGAGCAGGTAGCGCACGCCTGCGCGCTCGAACGTGAGCAGCGTGCCGAGCGGGGTGGGCAACTCGGAGGCGGAGGTGCCGTCGATCGTGACCTTCGGCAGGCTTTCGAGCTCGGATTCCACGGATTCCTTGGAGCCCGCCTTGACCTGGCTTTCCAAGAGGGCGATCCCGCCGAGACCTTCGCCGTGGGTGCTCAGCTTCGGCTTTTCGCCGCTCTCGGGGTTGGGCGCGCCCGAGCTGGGCTTGGCGGGAAGCGTCACTTCTTGGACCTTCGCGTTAGCGGGCGGCGTGAAGTCGAGCGTGGAGGCGGCGACCGGCCCATAGGAGACTTCGGTGGCGGTCAGTTCGATTGTGGGCGAGGAGCTTGTGGTCGAGTAGATCGCGGCCCGAAGCGGGATGCCGTGCACTGCATCCCAGGAAAGCTCGGCGCCGGCGACGAGGCCTCCGTTTTCGCGGGGCGAGACCCTCACGGTGTAGGCGGCCTGTCCCGCGACGTCGGTGGGTGTGGCGGGGGAGATATTGGCGTGCTTGGTCGCCTTCGTGAGGCCTTCTTCGATTTCGGCGACCGTGGGTGTTCCACGGGGGGGCGTGCCGGTCGTGGAAGATGGGCCGCTCGCGGAGCCGTTAGCGCCGGACTGGGCGGAGGCGCCTTCGGTCTCCTCAGCGGACGGGACGTAGCGGTAGAGCGTATTGGTGGAGGCGTCGTAGAGGGAGGCCGTTTTGCCGTCCCACAGGATCTGGGTGTCGCCCTTTTCGGACTGCAGTTCCAGGCGCGCCTGGCCTTCGGCGCCGATCCACAGGCGGCCGGAGGCGCCCGATATGAGCGGACTGGAGCTGAGCTGGCCGGCTTCGCCGCCGCCCCCGCCGGCAAGGTTGGCGCCTTCGAGCAGGTGGTTGGTGAACTGGATACGGGCGCTCATCCCACCGACCTTGGGCGCCGCAGCGGCTTCGTGGAGAGCATCGGCCAGTGGCTTTGGAGGCGGCGTCGGGCCTGTGCCGACCGCCAGGGCCAGGGCGGTGGCGCCGACGGCAACGGCCACAACCACGCCGCACAGGAGCAGCAGACGGGAGAGGGGCAGGCGGCGCAGCAAGTTCATGTGGGCAGGTCCTTTGTTCTCGACGGATCGAGCACATTCAGCGTAGCGCTGTACTTACGGGTTGCCTAAAGACAGCTGAAGAGATCTCTAATCCAACAAGCCTCTACCCAACATGCGGCCTCGGGCGCGAAGCACCTTCCACGGCTGATGTGTGTGGGCCTCGCGCGCGGGAGGCCGTGCGTGCACGCCTCCTCCGAGCCGGGCGCTCATGTATCGTGCCCGCCCGATGGTGGTCTTTGGCGTAATCCTGCTCTGGGTCGTGCTTGGCCTCGGCGTGTTCTTCATCGCGATGCGCGGTGGGCCGCGCGGTGCCCGCGGCGCCCTGCACACCGAATCGAAACTGGGCCAGCGGGTCGTGATGGGCGTCGTCGTCTTGGCGTTCGCCTTCGGGTTGGCGGTGCCTGTGCTGGTGCTGGCCGCCAACGGCAACAACAAGGCGAGTGCAGCTGTCGGTGGAGTCCACCTAAACGCCGAGGAGCAACACGGGCGCGTGCTCTTTTCAGAGTCGTGCGCCGTCTGTCACACCTTGGCCGCCGCCAACGCCGAGGGCCACGTGGGTCCCAACCTCGACATCAGGCTGGGGTCGGAGATCGCCACCGAAGCGGGACGCAAGGCACTGGTCCTGAACGCGATCGCCGAAGGCAGGGCTCGTGGCCTCGGGCAGATGCCGGCCGGCTTGTATCAGGGGCGCGACGCCGAATCGGTCGCCGACTTTCTGGCGGCGACCGCTGGTCACTGAAGTCCAGGCCCGCAGTCGGGTTCTGTCGCGGTCTCACCGACTTCTGGGCGCAGCTTCGCGGTTCTTTGCGCTCGTTGCGCGGAAGGCGCTTTTGGCCGCCGTAAGCGCTGTTAGCATCACGCGCCGATGCCACGAGCTTCCGAGGCCCGCTACTGGTGGGCCGACGTCGAGGATGTGCGCGAGCGGATCGAAGTGCGCCGCGCCCGTGAGAGCCGGATCGCGGCCAATGCACGCG
>JBAURN010000113.1:0-4399 GCA_049581225.1 Solirubrobacteraceae bacterium | reverse complement strand
CTTCCGGGCGGCGTGTTCCTGGCGGCCGTCCTCGGGGCGCTCGCGTGGGGCATGTGGGAGCGCCGCTACTGGGCGGTGCTCGGCTTCGAGGCCCTGCTCGCCTTCCAGATCATCGTCACTTCGTTGGCTTTGGTCGTAGCCGAGACCTTGCTTGCCGCGGCCGTGTGCGTCGTCTCGATCGGGCTCGCAGGCTGGCTGTTTTGGAAGCTCGTCCGGGTGATGGGCCGCATCCAGGCGCCCCAGACGGAAACAGACGAAGCGCTGCGATAGGCTCAGACTCACAATGGCCGAGAGCACTTACGACTGCATCGTGATCGGGTCCGGGCCGGGCGGCTACGTGGCCGCGATCAGGGCCGCCCAGCTGGGCATGAAGACGGCGGTGATCGAGAAGGACAAGGTTGGTGGACGCTGCCTCAACTACGCCTGCATCCCCGCCAAGGCGGTCCTGCGCTCGGCGGACTTGCTCACAGAGATCCGGGAGGCCGGCGACTACGGCTTGAACGTGAGCGGCGTCGAGGTCGATTACGGCGCCGTGCAGGGCCGACGCGAGAAGGTCGTCGCCACGCTCGTGGGCGGTGTGGGTGGCCTGTTCAAGAAGAACGCGATCGACCTGATCGAGGGCGAGGCGACCCTGCTGCGAGCCGCCGACCCCTCGGCGGGCAACGGGGGCGAGGGTGGAAGCGACGCGCAAGAGGGTGCCCCGCGGGCACGCGCGCGCCTGCGGGTAGGGGACCGCGAGTTGACCGCCACAACCCTGATCCTCGCCACCGGTTCGGTCAAGCGCTCGATCCCGGGCGTCGAGTTCGGCGGGCGCGTGATCGGCACCGAGGAGGCTTGGGCTCTGCCGGAGCTGCCCCCGCGCCTGGTGGTCGTCGGAGCGGGCGCCTCCGGCGCGGAGATCGCCTCCGGCTTCGCGCGCCTGGGCAGCGAGGTGAAGCTGTTTGAGATGCTCGACCGGGTGCTGCCCACCGAGGACGCCGACATCTCCCGCCTGGCCGAACGTGGCCTCAAGCGCCAGGGCATCGACGTCCACACCAAGACCCCCGTCGAAGGCGTCAGCTCCGAGTCCGGCTCGGTCAAGTTCAGCTATGGCGAGGACTCGGCCGAGGTCGACTACCTCGTGATCGCGGCGGGTCGTGGCCCCGACGTGGACGCGCTTGGGCTCAAGGACGCCGGCGTTGAGCTCGACGAGAAGGGTCTCGTCAGGGTCGACGGCGCCCAGCGCACGACCGCGGAGGGCATCTACGCGATCGGCGACCTCGTGCACGGCCCGGCGCTCGCCCACAAGGCCTCCGACGAGGGCATCATCGCCGCCGAGGACGCCGCCGGCCTGGCCACCCATCCGCTCTCCTATGTGGACATTCCGCGGGCCACCTTCTGCACGCCAAACGTGGGCTCGTTCGGGCTGACCGAGGCTCAGGCCACCGAGCAGGGCTATGACGTGATCGTCGGCAAGGTTCCCTACGGCGCGGTCGGCGGAGGCACCGTCTACGGCGACCGCTCCGGCCTGGTGAAGCTGGTCGGCGAGACCAAGTACGGCGAGCTGCTCGGCGGACACATCGTGGGCTCACGGGCGACCGAGCTGATTCAGGAGCTTGTCAACGTGCGTGCCCTGGAGGGCGGCTTCAGCGAGGTGGCCCGCATCGTGCACGGCCACCCCACCCTGTCCGAGGCCGTGATGGAGGCTGGCCGAGCCGCCGACGGCTGGCTCATCCACGGCTGAGGGGACCCTCCGGGGGTAGGGTCGTGTGTATGTCCAGCCCGGACACCGCTTTCTACTTCGACCTGGCCTCGCCGCTCGCCTACCTGGCAGCCGAGCGAGTTCTGCACACGATGCCCGGGCCTTGTGAGTGGCAGCCGGTCTTGGCGCGCGAGTTGCCTGGAGCGGAGTCCTTCGAGGCGTTCCGCTGTCGCGACGACGAGGACATCTTCCGCTTGGAGATAGAGCGGCGAGCCCGCGCGCTCGGCTTGCAGGAGCTGCGCTGGCCCGACCCCTTCCCTTACGACAGCGAACTCCCGATGCGGGTCGCCACGTATGCCAAGTCGATCGGCAAGGTGGTCGCCTTCGCGCAAGCCGCGTTTCGCCAGGCGTTCGCGGGAGGACGCCCGCTCCAAGCACTCGACAACGTCCTGATAGCGGCGGCCGCGTGCGAGATGCACCCAGCAGCCGTGCAAAAGGGCGCGGCTCTGCGCTCGGTGGGCGATGGCCTCTCCAGATCCACCGCCGCCGCCGCCGCCCTTGGCGTGACCGACGTTCCGGCGATTCGGGTCGGCGAGCGCGTGTTCCACGGCGAGCGCACCCTCGACGAAGCGGCCGCCTATGCGCTCGCTCCAGCCCAATGAGAGCAGCACGATGAGAGCGGATCGATGAGAGCCGGGCGCTGCTTTCGCCTGATCGTTCGCCGCGGCGGGCTCATGCCCGCTTTCCTGGCGAGCCCTGAGCGCGTCGATCACATCGAGGTAGTCGAGATCGACGGCGGCGAGGTCGTGTTCTTCTGGGACTGCCCGCCCCACACCGCTTCACGTCGCGCCCGCGAAGTGCGCGAGGATCTGGGCCGCATGGATCGTGAGGACTTCCTGGCGCGCTGGAGTACCGTGGAGGCGTGATCGGAATCCCGTCCCTCCCGCGCCGGCGCACCTCCAACTCCCGGGGGATCGGAGCGTGCACGAGGATATGTCCCTAGGCCGCCCCAATGGATGGGGCGCCGAGTCTCCCGGAGCAGACCCCGCCGGTGCGGCCCTGCCGGCCCCGGAGACCGCGCGCGAGTGGCTGGCCGCAATGGTTTTGATCCGCCGCTTCGAGGAGCGCGCCGGCGAGATGTACGCGCGCGCCAAGATCGGCGGGTTCCTGCACCTCTCGATCGGCGAGGAGGCCACGATCGTCGGCAGCGAGCGGGCTTTGCGTGACACCGACTACCTCGTCTCGACCTACCGCTCCCACGGCGACGCTCTCGCGCGGGGCACACCACCCGAGCGGGTGATGGCCGAGCTGTTCGGCAAGCGCGACGGCTGCTCCAAAGGGCACGGCGGCTCGATGCACATGTTCGATGCGGCTCGGCGCTTCATGGGCGGTTACGGGATCGTGGGCGGCAACCTGCCGATCGCCGCCGGCATCGCACTGGCATCCGACCAGCGCCACACCGAGGAGGTGACGCTGTGCACATTCGGCGACGGCGCCTCCAACCAGGGCACCTTCGGCGAGACTCTGAACCTCGCCGCGCTGTGGCGCCTGCCGGTCGTGTTCATGGTCGTCAACAACCAGTTCGGCATGGGCACCTCGCTCAGCCGCCACTCGGCCGTGACCGACCTGCGGCGCAAGGGCGAGTCGCTTGGCGTGCCGGGAATGCGCTGTGACGGCATGGACGTCCTCGACACTCACCGCGTTGTCTCCGAAGCCGTGGCGCGCGTGCGCGAGGAGCGTCGGCCGCTCTTGATCGAGGCCGTCACCTACCGCTTCCGCGGACACTCGATGGCCGACCCGGAGGACTACCGCACCAAGGAGGAGGTCGCCCAGTGGCGCGAGCGCGACCCGATCCCCGCGTTCGGCGAGCGCTTGGAACGCGAAGGGGCACTCACCAAGGAGCAGCGTGAGCAGATCGACCGCGACGCCGTGCGCCAAGTGGACCAGGCGGTCGAGTTCGCCGAGTCCTCGCCCTTCCCGGACCCGGACATGCTCTACGAGGACGTGTACGTGCTCGACGAGCGAGTCCACGGCCACTACCACTGGTCCCCCAAGGTGGTCCGATGACCGAAATGCGCTACCGCGACGCGCTCAAACTGGCCCTGCGCGAGGAGATGGCACGTGAGGAGAGCGTGATCCTGATGGGCGAGGACATCGGCGTGTTCGGCGGCGCCTTCAAGGTCACCTCCGGCCTGCTCGAGGAGTTCGGCGAGCGCCGCGTGCGCGACACACCGATCTCCGAGAACACGATCGTGGGTGTCGGCGTCGGAGCGGCCATGGTCGGGTTGCGCCCCGTCGTGGAGCTAATGACGGTCAACTTTGCCCTGCTCGCCTTCGACCAGATCGTCAACCACGCAGCCCACATCCACTACATGTTCGGCGGCCAGGTCCGCGTGCCCCTGGTCGTGCGGATGCCCCAAGGCGCGGGCCATCAGCTGGGCCCGACCCATTCGCACAGCTTCGAGTCGATGTTCCTGCAGGTGCCTGGCCTGCTCGTCGCCGTCCCCTCGACCCCGGCCGACGCGCGTGGACTGTTGAAGGCCGCGATCCGCGACGAGAACCCGGTGATCTTCATCGAGCACGAGTCCCTGTATGGGGTGCGCGGAGAGGTCGACGAGAACGACGAGCAACCGCTCGCGTTCGGCCGAGCGCGCATCGTGCGCCGCGGTGGCGACGTCACGATCGTGGGCGTCTCGCGGATGGCGCTCACCGCCGAGC
>JBAURN010000112.1:0-38641 GCA_049581225.1 Solirubrobacteraceae bacterium | reverse complement strand
TGCCCAGCGCGTGCTCGGAGCGCACCACGACCGCGCCCGTTCGCTCGGCGATCTCCGCGGTGCCGTCGAGCGACCCGTCGTCGCCGACGAACACGGGCGCGCCCGGAAACGCGCGAGCGAGCGCCTCGAGCGTCGCTCCGATGCGGTCGGCCTCATCGCGGGCCGTGACGATTGCGAATACGCGCGAGCTCATGGTCGGTCCCAGACAGCGGCTATTGTCCCCGACCGTCATCACATCGGCGTCCCCGGAGGTTTCGCGTGGCTGAGGTAGAGGCTCACATCACCGGCACGGTATGGAAGATCGAGTGCGCGGTCGGCGATCGGATCGAGGAGGGCGACACGGTCGCGATCCTCGAGTCGATGAAGATGGAGATGCCCGTCGAGGCCGAGGACGCGGGCGTTGTCGTCGAGATCCTCTGCGAGGAGGGCCAGGCCGTCAACGAGGGAGACACGCTCGTCGTTCTCGAGTAGCCGGCGAACACAAGGCGCGAATGGTCCACGAGCCATCCGCGAGCAGAACCCGCCCGGCCTCGCTCCAATAGAATCCAGCGCCGGCCGATGAGACCGCTTGTGCTGCACAATGGCGTCGCCGAGGCTCTGCTCTGGGGGAGCTTCCTGCTGTGGTTTGTCATCGAGAGCGTCATCCGCAGACGCTCCCGTGGGGACAGTGTCGAATCCGAGGATTGGACGTACTCGCTGATGGGCATCCTCTTGATCGCCGGCATCGCCGGCGCGACAGTGGTGGCGAGCACAAATGTGGCGCCGTTGCCCGGCTCGGCGGAGTGGGTGGTCGCAGCCGGCGTGATCCTGCTGTGGCTGGGCGTCGCGTTCAGGTTATGGGCGATCTTCACGCTCGGGCGCTTCTTCAAACTGACGGTCACCATCCAGGAGGGCCACAGGGTCGTCGACCGCGGTCCCTACCGGTGGTTGCGCCACCCGAGCTATACGGGCGCACTCCTGGCCGGGGCCGGAATCGGCTTGGCACTCGACGATTGGCTCAGCATCGTGGTTCTGTTGGGAGCCATGGCGATCGCATATCTGATCCGGATCCCGGTCGAGGAACGCGCCCTGCTCGAAGAGTTCGGCGAGGACTACGCCGACTATGCCGCGCGCACCTCGCGGCTGGTGCCGGGACTGTTCTGAAGGTGCGACAGGGTCCGGTCGGCTACCCTGTCGGCCCTGTGACGTCCGTTCCCACCCCCACCGTGCTCGCGGAAGGCAAGCTGCTGGTCGACCACCCGGCGCACGGCGTCGCTCGCCTGACGATCTCAAACCCGGAGAAGCGCAACGCTCTCGACCACCCGATCCTCGACGCCATCACCGCCAGCCTGGGACAGATGCGCCTGGATCCAGACACGCGTTGCGTGGTGGTCACCGGTGCCCACGGCATGTTCTCGGCCGGCTATGAGATCGGCGAGATCGCCGACGGGAAGTTCCAAGAGGAGGCCGAGCGACTTGTCGCCCACCCCTTTACCGAGGCGATAGAAGCGCTCGAAGCGTTTCCCCATCCGACGCTCGCGGCGCTGCCCGGCCATACGATCGGCGGTGGGCTGGAGCTCGCGCTGGCCTGCGATCTGCGGGTGGCGGCCGAGAAGATCAAGCTCGGTATGCCACCCGCAAAGCTCGGACTGGTCTACTCTCACACCGGCCTGCGTCGCTTCCTCGACGCGATCGGAGCGCCGCGTACGCGCGAGCTGTTTTTGCTAGGCAGCTACATCCAGGCTGACACGGCGCTTGCGTGGGGGTTGGTCAATCGCGTTACACCGGCGGAGCGGTTGGAGTCGACCGCACTGGAACTGGCCGAGGAGATGGCGGGCAACGCGCCGCTGGCCCAACTGGGCAACAAGCGCGTCATCGCGGAGCTGCTGGAGGCCGAGGGCCCACTCTCGATAGAGGTCGAGAGTGAGTTGATCGAGTTGCGCCGCGCCTCGTTTGCCTCTCACGATCTGCGCGAGGGAATGAGCGCGTTCGCCGATAAGCGCTCCCCGCGTTGGCGAGGCGAATAGCCGCAACGCCGCCGCGCCAAGGTCAGCTCGCCGCACACACGGAGCCTTCGCCAAACGACTGGATTGCTACTGGGCCCTTCGGATCTAGCGGTCACGGAAGAGCCCGAAGCGCTCCTCGCCGATGGACGCGCGCAGCGCCGCGTCTTCGATGCCAAGCCCCTCACGCTCGGCCATGCACAGCACGCTGACCTTGCCGATGTGACGGTTGAGCTGCACGTCGCGCGCCGCCTCGCCGACCTGCTCGAGGGGATAAACCTTCGATAGGGCCGGAACGATCATGCCGCGCTGGATCAGCCTGTTGGCCTCCCACGCCTCCTGCCAGTTGGCCGCGTGACTGCCGACCACGCGCTTTAGTCGCATCCACAACCTGCGGTTGTCGTACTCGTGCAGATACCCCCTGCTCGATCCGCACGTGATGACCACGCCACCTCGCCTGGCAATGTACACCGACGCACCGAACGTCTCGCGGCCGACGTGCTCGAAGACGATGTGGGGGTCTTCCCCGAAATGCTTGCGCACCTCGCCTCCCACTCGCTTTCCCATCTGCACTTCTGAGAGCCCGTCGAGACCAAGCTCGTCACGCCGCAGCACGAGGTCGCAGCCGAGTTGGCGCATGATCTCGGCCTTCTGCTCGGAGGCAACCACGCCGACCGCGTAGCCCCCACCGTTCTTGATGAGCTGCACCGCGTAGCTGCCCAGTCCGCCGGCGGCGCCCCACACGAGCACGATGTCCCCCTGCTTGAACTGTGCCCCGCGCGGGCTCACAAGCATCCGATAGGCGGTCATAGCGCACGTCATGTTGCAGGCGGCCTCCTCCCAGGTGAGGTGCCGCGGCTTGGGGAGCAGCTGGTTGACCTTGACGATCGCGAAGTCCGCGAAGGCCCCGAAGTTCGTCTCAAACCCCCAGGCCCGCAGATCGCCTGCGAGCATCCCGTCGACCTGTGTCGCGGGATCCTGATAGTCGATCACACACGGAAATATCACCACCGGATCGCCCACCGACCAGTTGCGCACCGCCGCTCCCATGCGCACGATCACGGCGGATGCGTCAGAGCCGATCACGTGATAGGGCAGGTCGTGGCGAGCATCCCATCCGCCCCTGCTCCCCAGCTGCTCCAGGAAGCGGAACGTCGAGAGGGGTTGGAAGGTCGCCGACCAGACGGTGTTGTAGTTGATCGCGCTCGCCATCACAGCGACCAGCACCTCATCCGGCGCCAGCTCGGGCATCGCCACCTCACCCACCCGGATCGAGCGACGCACGTCCCGCTCGGACGCATCGTCGAACATATTCTCGTCTTCGCGGGACAGGTAGGCCGCGCGGTAGCTGGACGGCGGCTCGGCGTCGGGCGCGTTTACGACGGCGGTGTCGGGAGGCGCTTCTGTCGAGAGGCCGGTCATGTCATCTCACCTTTTTTGATCGTGGTTGGGGCCTGTCTCACGACAGGCGGTGCGCTCGCTCAGTTCATGGATCGGGCCGAGGCGGCGGGCGGCTCCTCGCGTCATCACCGGCTCCTCGCGTCATCCCACCGGCTCCTCGCGTCATCCCACCGGAACTCCGTCCGGGGTCAGCTCGCCAATCCAGTCCTCTACCGCCTTGGCGGTCGAATCGACGTGGCTATCCATGATCGAGAAGTGGTCTCCGGGCACTTCCACCACATGCCAAGAGCGTCCCCAGGAGGTTCCGTGGGCGACATCCGAATCCTGGCCATAGTTCGAGTCGGCCGCCCGCAGCAAGAGCGTGGGCGAAGACACCTCGGCTGGCTGGCAGTCGGCCAGCAGACGCAGATAGCCCCCCATCGCGGTGAGCCGAACGTCGTTGACTTCCACGGAGGCACCGTCGACGCCGACCAGTCCGCTCATGAGCTTCTTCGTCAGCTCCTCGGTGTTGCCGCGACCGAACATGTAGGTGTCGAACGCGATCACACCCGCGGGAGGCACGCCATACAGCTCCAAAGCGCCGGCCAGCGCGTAGGCGAGCATACCTCCGGACGAATGGCCGGCAAGTACAAAGGGTTCGCTCGCGTGGCGATCGCGCAATGTCGAGGCAAACACCTCGACGACCGCCTCGATGCTTGCCGGCAGACGCTCCCCCTCCAGAAATCCTGGGACCGGGATCGCGATCACCTCGCGGTCGCCACCAAGGGCACGGGCCAGACGCACGTACTCGTGGGGGCCCGACATGGGCGTTACCGACGGAAGGCAGATCAACGTCGGGCGAGTCGCTCCCTCGGAGAGCTTCAGCGGTTGTGAACACGCAGACGGCTCGCCGGAGAGATCGAAGCGTGGACGGAATCCCGAGGCGTGTATCAGCATCCGCAGGAAGTCGTCCATCATGTGCTGTTCGTAGGCTTCTCCGTCCAGCAAGGACTCGATCGTCTTGAGAAAACGGCTGTCGTCTTCGGCATCCGCACGCGTCGACTCCGAGGAACCCGAGGCCCGTACCTGTCGATCCGCCCGAGCGTGGAGATAGCTCGCAAGGGCGGCCGGGGTGCGATAGTCGAACACGATCGCCTTTGGTATCGCAAGGCCCGTGAGCGTACGCAGCCGGCTGCTCAGCTCGACCGCACCCACCGAATCCAGCCCCAACTCCAGGAACGGCTGGTCGGGCTCAATGCGCTCGGGCTGGACGTCGCCCAATACCGCCGCCAGCTGCCGTTGCACCGCAATGAGCACGACGCGCTCGCCCTCTCCCTCCGGGGCAAGCGCGAGCCTTTCGATCAGCGGCGCAACGGTCCGCGCCTCCGTGTCCGAGCCTTCGATGTACTCGACCGAAGCGACGGCTCGCGGCTCCAGCCAATAGCGCTGTCGTTTGAAAGCGTAGGTGGGTAGTGGGATTCCTCGCGCCGCGGTTCCCGCAAACACGGCCGCCCAGTCGACCTGCACTCCCCGCACCCATGCTTCGCCAAGGGAAAGCAGAAAGCGCTTGACGCCACCCTGCTCGCGGCGCAGTGAGCCAACCGTCTCAATCTCAATCTCGCCCGCGACAGGCGCAGCCACGCTAACCGGAGCGTCCGGCCGCACGGTGTGTCCACGGTCGCGCCCAGCGAGAGGGCTCTCCGCCGCCGAGTCGGCGATCTCATGCAGATCGACACTCAGCATCGGATGGGGGCTGACCTCGACGAACGTGCGAAACCCCCGATCGAGCAGACCTTGGACGGCGCCTTCGAATTGAACGGGCTCGCGCATATTGCGACACCAGTAATCGGCGCCCAGCTCCGCACCGTCCAGCGGCGCCGCCGTGACGGTCGAGTACAACGGGATGTCTCCCGCCCTGGGCGCGATCCCGTCCAGCGCCTCCAGCAACTGATCGCGGAGCACATCAACCTGCGGCGAGTGCCCGGCGGCGACTCCACCGCGAATCTCGCGAGTGCTCATCTCCTCCTGTGCGCATATCGCGTCAAGCTCTGCCAGCGCCTCCCGCTCACCCGTGAGCACAAGCGAGCGGGGCCCGTTGACGACCGCCACCCAGAGCCTCCCCTCCCACCGCTCGAGCAACTCCTCCACACGCGCGCGCGGGCCCTTCACCGACAAAACCGAGCCCTGTCCGATCAGCGTGGTGAGCAGGCGACTGCGCAGCGCCACCACGCGCGTCGCATCTCGCAGCGAAAGGCAACCCGCCACGCACGCCGCGGCGATCTCACCCTGAGAGTGACCCACGACGGCCGCGGGACGCACTCCACAGGCGCGCCACAGCCCGGCGAGCGACACCATTACCGCAAATAGCGCGGGCTGCAACACATCCAACCGATCGAGGCTCGCACTGTCGGGATCTCGCAACACCTCAAGCAGTGACCAATCCACGTACTCCCCGAGCGCGTCCGCACAAGAGCTCATGTGCTCGGCGAACACCGGCGAGGCGTCGAGCAGCTCCCGCGCCATCCCCGGCCACTGAGAGCCTTGACCCGGAAACACGAAGGCGAGCTTGCCCGGAGCGTGGGCCACACCCCGCGCCACATCCGCGCAGGGCTCTCCGGCGGCGAGCGCGGCGAGCCCCCCCAGCAGAGCATCCCTGCGATCGCCCACCACTACGGCCCGCGTGTCGAAAGCGCTTCGCGCACTCGCAAGCGAGAATCCGACGTCCACAGGGCGCAGATCGACCTCGCCCTCCGCGCGATTTCTCAGCCGCTGCGCCTGGGCGTGCAACGCATCCTCATCCTTGGCGGAGATCGGCCAAACGACCGTTTCACCATCGAGCAGTCCCAACCTCGGCGACGGTGAGCTGCCGTTGTGAGTCGGACGGGCAGCGGACGGAGTCGCTTGCTCAGGTGAGAACTCCTCGAGGATGATGTGTGCGTTGGTGCCGCTGACGCCAAACGACGAGACACCGGCACGGCGGGGCTCATCGCCGCGTGGCCACGGGACCTGCGTCCTCAACAGCTCCACCGCCCCCGTCGACCAGTTGACCTGTTTGGAGGGCTCCTCGACGTGCAGCGTCCTCGGCAAGACGCCATGGCGCATTGCCATTACCATCTTGATCACCCCCGCGATGCCGGCTGCGGCCTGGGCGTGTCCGATGTTTGACTTGATCGAACCGAGCCAAAGCGGGCGCCCTTCCGGGCGATCCTGACCGTAGGTGGCGAGCAGCGCCTCGGCCTCGATGGGGTCGCCGAGCTCCGTTCCCGTGCCGTGGGCCTCGACCGCATCCACCTGCGCGTGCGACAAGCCCGCCGTGGCCAGCGCCTGGCGAATGACTCGCTCCTGGGCCAACCGGTTGGGGGCGGTGATGCCGTTGCTCGCTCCGTCCTGGTTGAGCGAGCTGCCGCGGACGAGGCCGAGCACGTCGTGACCCAATCGCTTTGCCTCGGAGAGGCGCTCGAGCAGCAACACGCCCACCCCCTCGCTCAGGCCCGTGCCGTCGGCGCCCGCTCCGAAGGACTTGCATTTCCCGTCGGGGGCAAGGCCGGCCACGCGACCGAACTGCACAAACACGCTCGGCGTGATGTTCACGGTCACACCACTTGCCATCGCCAGATCGCAGTCGCCCGCGCGCAGCGCCTGACAGGCGAGATGCACCGCCACCAGCGAGGACGAGCACGCTGTGTTGATTGTCACCGCCGGGCCCTCCAGGCCGAATATGTAGGAGACCCTTCCCGAAAGAATGCTGGCCGAGCCGCTCATGCCGAGATAGAGCTGCATGTCCTCGGAGGCGGATGCAAGCGCGTCCTGTCCGTACTCTTGGGCGAGGACTCCCGCGAACACGCCAATTCGCTCCCCGCGCAGCGAAAGCGGATCGATACCCGCATCTTCGATTGCCTCCCAGGAGGCCTCCAGCAGCAGACGCTGCTGGGGATCCATCGCCAGCGCCTCGCGCGAGCCGATCCCGAAGAAAGCGGGGTCGAACTCGGCCGCTTCGCGCAAGAACCCCCCACGTCGAATCGCCGTTCCGTTCTCGCCGTCGAGGTCGGCGTCTTGCTCGAGATCCCAGCCGCGATCGGTGGGGAACTCAGAGATCGCGTCGTGTCCCTCGGCGACGAGTCGCCACAGCTCCTCGGCCGAGTGAGCGCCCCCGGGATAGCGACACCCGATGCCGACTATCGCGATTGCCTCCGTCGCGCTCTCCTGAGCTTGCGATAGGCGAGCACGCGTGTCGTTCAGCTCGATTGTCACCTTCTTCAAGTACTCGAGCAGCTGCTTTTCGTCAGCCATGCGGTCCCATTCCCTTCGGTGATTGCCTGATCAGCGTCTTCATGCGATACCGAGCTGCCGGTCGATGAGCTCGATCATTTCGTCCGCGGTTGCCGACTCGATGTTCTCGACCCCCGCCGAGCTCGCGTCAGCCTGGCTTGCCGTGCTCAAGCCGGCCAGCAGGAGGCGCAATCGCGATTCGATCCTCGCGCGCCCGTCCTCGTCAAGCGAGACCGAGGAGATTGCGCGCTCCAGACGATCCAGCTCGAGCTGAGCCGGCGGCGCCTCTGCCATTGTGTCGCCGCCGATGCTCTCGATCAGATACTCCGAGAGCGTCACACAATTGGGGTAGCTGAAAACAAGTGTCGAAGGCAGACGCAAGCTCGTTATGAGCGCGAGCCGATTGCGCAGCTCAACCGCCGCCAGGGAATCGAAGCCCAACTCGCTGAACGCGCGCCGGGGATCGACCGCCTGCTCGGATGGGTGCCCGAGCAGGACGGCCACTTCGGCGCGCACGACCTCGAGTGCCACCTCCGCTCGCTCCTCGGCGGGCAGCGCACGCAGTCGCCGCGCCAACCATCCGGCGGCGACGCGTGTCGTGCGTCGTGCCGAGGCCTTGACCAAGCCGGAGAAGATCGGCGGAAGCGCCTGCAGCTCGAGCTGGCGCGTCAGCGCAGTGGGGTTGAGCCGGAGCGGCACCACAAGCGTCTCCGCCGACCCGCAAGCGAGATCGAACAGTTCGAGACCTTCTTCCGGCGAGAGGGGGAGAATGCCGACACGCTCGGCGCGAGTCTTCAGGCTCTCGTCCGAGTTCAGAGCGGTCATCGTGCTCTCAGGAGCCCACATGCCCCACGCGATCGACAACGCGGAGAGTCCCATCGATCGACGGTGAGCCGCGAATGCGTCCAGGAACACGTTCGCGGCGGCATAGTTGGCCTGGCCGGCGCTCCCGATTGTTCCCACAGCCGAGGAGAACAGGACGAACGCCGACAGGTCCATGTGCTTGGTGAGCTCGTGCAGGTGGACGGTTCCGTCGACCTTCGCCGAGAGCACCCGGTCGACGCGCTCGGGTGTGAGTGAGCCGATCACGCCATCGTCGAGCACCACGGCGCTGTGCACGATCCCACGCAGCGGATACTCCTCGGGAACATTCTCGATCAGCGCCGCCAGCGCCTGTCGGTCGCTCACGTCGCAGGCGGCCACCGTGACGCTTGCCCCGAGCCCGATCAGCTCACGCTCCAACTCCTCGGCGCCCTCCGTGGCGCGTCCCCTACGCCCCGCCAGGACAAGACTCCGCACTCCGTGCTCCACCACCAGATGTCTGGCGAGAAGCTTCCCGATGCCCGCCAGGCCGCCAGTGATAAGCACTGTTCCCTGCGGGTCGAACCCGGCAACGGCGCTGGTCGACTCTCCACTTTGGCTGTCTTCGCCCGCGCCGGCGCCCCCCTCCGACCGGCTCTCCTCGCTGCGCCCGTCTGTGAAGACAGGCTTGGCGGTGGGTATCCGCTCGAGCTTCGGCGCCAGGATCTGTCCGTCGCGCAGGGCCAGCTGAGGTTGCCCTGAGGCGAGTCCTCCCGCAAGCGCTGTCCACGAATCCTCACCGCCATCGGAGTCGAGGAGCACGAAGCGATCCGGGTTCTCGGCTTGAGCCACGCGGATCAACCCCCAGATCGGAGCGCCGGCGAGGTCGAGCACGTCCTCGTCCGCGTTCGCGGACACCGCGCCTCGCGTGACCAGCACCAACCGGGCGCTCGCCAGGCGCTCCTCGGACAGCCATTCCTGCGCGAGGGCCAACGACCGGCTCGCGCTCACGTGAGCCGCCTCGACAAGATCCCGCCCATCGCTCTCGCCGCCACACTGGACCAGGACGGTCTGAGGCACGGACACCCCCTCCTCGAGCGCCGCGACGAGCGCCGGCAGATCCTCATGTGCTGTCGCGCTCGCGCCCAGCGCGGTCAGAGCCTCAGCTCCCGTCGCGGCATCGCCGCCGAGTACGGCCCACGGGCCAAGGTCCTGGGCCTCGCCGAGCGCAGACTGGGCAAGCGGAGCCCAATTGAGGCGCAGCATCGACTCGTGGTGCTCGCCGCGAAGGCTGACCAGTTGCTCGGGCAAGAGTGGACGCGCCGCAAGCGACCGCACCGAGCCCACCGGCATGCCGAGCTCGTTTGCGAGTTCCAGCGAGATCGCGTCCTGCTCGAGCCGGGAGAGTCGTACCCTCAGCCTGCTCGGCCCGCTGGAGATCATTCGCACGCCAGCCCACTCAAAGGGCAAACGTACCCCGCGACGCTCCTCCCCCATGTCGTCCCCCGCAAGCTCGGTCAGCGCGATTGTATGCAGAGCGGCATCCAACAAGGCGGGGTGAATGGCAAACGACTCCGCATCGGTTCGGTGCTCTTCGGGGAGCGAGACCTCTGCAAACAGATCCTCACCCCGGCGCCACACGGCCTGTAGTCCCCTGAAGGCGGGTCCGTACTCCAAGCCCACTTCGCTGAGAGGTCCATACAGACGCTCCAGCGGCAACTCGACCGCGCCCTCCGGCGGCCAGGATCCACCCAATCCGATGCCGGCCGGGCCCTCCCTGGATTCGGCGTCCGTTACCGACTGCCCCTGTCCGTCCACGGTGGCCTGCTCCTCTGAAGAGTGTTCCCGCGAGAGGGTTCCGATGGCGTGGCAGATCCACAACTGCTCGTCCTGTGGGCCGGTGGAGGAGACCTGCGCTCGAGAGTGGATGCCAATCTGACGCGAGCCGTGATCGTCGGCCTCGCCCACGGCCACCTGCACCTGCGTTGCCCCGGTCTCGGTGAGTAGCAGGGGCGCCTGCAGCGCGAGCTCCTCGACGATCTCACATCCCGACTGCGCGCCGGCATAGAGCGCCAGCTCGAGGAACGCGGTGCCTGCCAGCAATACGGTTCCGCCCAAAGCGTGGTCTGCCAGCCAGGGGTGGGTTTGCAGTGAGAGGCGCCCGGTGAATAGCCAGCCGCGACCGTCGGCCAGCTCTGTGGCCGCGCCGAGCAATGGATGACCGGCGTCTGTCATACCGACCGATGTCACGTTTGCCGGCCCCGTCGTGGATGGCTCCAACCGGTAGCTCTCACGCTGGAACGCATACGTGGGGAGCGGAACCTTACGCGTATCGGGATCGCCGAACACGGCGCCCCAATCGACCTCGACCCCGCGTACCCATGTCTCGCCGAGCGACAGCAGGAAGCGCTGAAGTCCGCTCTCTCCGCGACGAAGCGAGCCGATCGCCTCGACCCCGAGAACCCCACTCCCGCCACCCGGCTCCGCGCGATCGGGGTGCTGCGCCTTCATGTCGTGCGATCGATCGCCCGTTCCCGCGCTCACCTCAGAACGAGCGGCTTCCACGTCGTCGGCGATGTCACCCAGCCCAACCGTCAAAACGGGATGCGGGCTGATCTCGATGAATGTCCGACATTCCCGGTCGAGCAGCCGCCTCACGGTGGGCTCGAACAGCACCGGTTCGCGCATGTTGCGATACCAGTAGTGCTCATCGAGCCTCGCTCCGTCGAGCTCTTCGGCGAGCACCGTCGAGTAAAACGGGATCCGACCAGATCGCGGCTCGACGCCGGACAACAACTCGAGCAGCTCCTCGCGCACACCCTCCACCGCGGGCGAATGAGTCGGGACGGAACCAGGCACTTCGCGCGCCCGCACGCCTTCCTGCCCGCAGTGTTCGAACAGCTCGTCGAGCGCGTCGCCGGCCCCAGAGACGCTCACCGAGCAGGGACCGTTGACCCCTGCCACCGTCAGCCTGCCATCCCAGCGATCGAGGCACTCGCGCACCCACGCGAGCGGCGCCGCGACCACTGCCAGGCTCCCCTGGCCCTCCAGGCTAACCAGCAAGCGACTGCGCAACGCCACGATGCGGGCCGCGTCCTTGAGTTCGAGCGCACCAGCGAAACAAGCCGCGGCAATCTCGCCCTGAGATTGACCGACGACGGCCGCCGGCATGACCCCGCAGGCCTCCCACATCGCGGCGAGCGACATCATCACCGCAAACAGCAGCGTCCCCACAACATCGACCCGCTCGATGCTGGCTGCGCCGGGAACATCCCGTAGGACGTCTTCCACCGACCAGTCGAGCAGGCCCGCGAAGATCTCGGCGCACTCGCCGAACCGTCTGGCAAAGACCGGTGAGCGATCCAGCAGGTCGACCGCCATGCCCGACCACTGGGAGCCATGGCCGGGGAACATGAACACGATCCCCCCCGGACCGCCAGGCATGACTGTGCCTGCCACGACGTTGGCCTTCGGCTCGTCCCCGCCAAGCGCCCGCAGTCCGTCGAGCAACGCCGGCCTGTCAGCTCCGACCACGACCCCGCGATGCTCGAAGGCCGAGCGTGTCATCGCCAATGAATAACCCACGTCAACTGTTCTGAGGTCATCAGCGCCAGCCGCAAAGCGATACAGCCGCGAGGCCTGGTCGCGCAATCCGCCCTGGTCCCTACCGGACACCACCCACGGCAATACATCGGTATCCAAGACAACCCCACGAACCGGGTCGCGAGGCCCCGGCAAATCGGGCGCCGACGCCGATTCCACAGCGGGCGCTTCCTCGATGATCACGTGGGCGTTGGTGCCACTCACGCCGAAGGAGGAGACACCGCCACGACGTGGCGAGCCGTTACGGCGCCAGGGGACCTCGTCGGTGAGAAGCGCGACGTTGCCCACCGACCAGTCGACCTGCTTCGAGGGCTCGTCTGCGTGCAGCGTTCGCGGCAACATGCCGTTGCGCAGCGCCATCACCACCTTGATCACCCCGGCGGCCCCCGAGGCGGCCTGGGTATGGCCGATGTTCGACTTGATCGACCCCAGGTGGAGCGGACGCTCGGGTGTGCGCGCCTGACCGTAAGTGGCGAGTAGCGCCTGTGCCTCAATCGGATCGCCGAGCCTCGTACCCGTCCCGTGCGCCTCGACCACATCCACCTCGGCGGCGGACACGCCCGCGTTGGCGAGCGCCTGGGCGATCACCCGCTGCTGAGAAGGACCGTTGGGAGCCGTCAAACCATTGCTCGCCCCATCCTGGTTGACGGCGCTGCCGCTCACCACGGCAAGTACCGGATGGCCCAGGCGCTCGGCGTCTGAGAGCCGCTCGAGCAGCAGCATCGCCGCTCCCTCGCCCCAGCCCATCCCGTCCGCGCCATCGGCAAACGGCTTGCAGCGTCCGTCGGCGGCGAGACTTCGCTGCCGGCTGAACTCGATGAACCCCACCGGGCTCTGCATAACCGTCACTCCACCCGCCAGTGCCAACGAGCATTCTCCGGCGCGCAACGCCGCGCACCCCATGTGCAATGTCACCAGCGAGGAGGAGCACGCGGTGTCGACGGTCACGGCGGGGCCCTCCAGGCCGAACACATAAGACACTCGTCCAGACAGGACACTCGCCGCTGAGCCCAGGCCGCGATACACCGCCACCCCATCAGGCAGCGACAGCTCCCGGGGCTCCGTGTCGTAGTACATCACCCCGGCGTAGACCCCGGTCGCGCTGCCGCGTAGCGACGCCGGTTCGATTCCCGCGCGCTCCACGGTCTCCCAACAGAGCTCGAGCAGCAGGCGCTGTTGCGGGTCCATCGCCAGCGCCTCGCGTGGACTGATCCCGAAGAACGCGGGATCGAAGCCCCACACGTCGGCGAGGAACCCACCTTCACGTGCGTAGGTGGTTCCGGGATTTTCCGGGTCGGGATCGTAGATAGCATCCAGATCCCACCCGCGATCGGTGGGAAACAAAGAGATCGCGTCCTCGCCGGAAATGACAAGCCGCCAAAGATCCTCGGGCGAATTGACGCCACCCGGATAGCGACAGCTCATGCCGACGATCGCGATCGGCTCATCGGCGGAGCCTTTGGCGAACGCGACGGACTTCGACGCGCTCGGAGCGCCGCCAAGCTCGCCATCAAGGTACTCACCTATCGAAGCGGCGCTTGGATAGTCGAACACAAGCGTCGCGGGCAATTGCAGACCCGTGGCGTCGCTCAGGCGATTTCGCAACTCCACCGCGGCCAGCGAATCGAAGCCCAGCTCGGAGAACGACTGGCGAGCCGGGATCGCATCGGGTGTGGCGTACCCCAGCACGCTCGCCGCCTCGACCCGAACGGCGTGAAGCAGCGCGTCGGCTCGCTCGCTCTCGGGCAGCCCGGAGATCCGTCGCGAGAGTGAGCCCTCGGCGGCCCGAGATGGCCTGTCGTTGCGCGCCCGGAGCAGTCCACGCATCACGCTCGGAGCCCTCGATTTGGCTCCCGCCCCGAAGGCGCCCGGCTCCAGGCGCATCGGCAGGGCGAGCGCGCGCTCCCCGCGACACGCGGCATCGAACAGCTCCAGCCCTTCCTCGCGCGAGAGCGGAGAGATTCCCATCTGGCGCACTCGCCCAAGATCGGCGTCCGTCAACTCGTCGGCCATCCCCCCGGCCTGCGCCCACCAGCCCCACGCCATCGAAACAGCCCTCAGTCCAAGCGCTTGCCGATACGCCGCCAGTGCGTCGAGAAACGAGCTGGCGGCCGCATAGCTGCCCTGACCGGGAGCGCCGAGCACGCCGGCGGCCGAGGAGAAAAGCACGAAAGCGCTCAGATCCAGAGAACTGGTGAGCTCGTGCAGGTGCCAAGCGCCGTCGAGCTTGGCCTCGAGCCCACGATCGACGCGCTCGGGTGTCAGCGACGCGATCACACCATCGTCGATCAGCCCGGCGGCGTGAATCACGACGCGCAGCGGCACATCCCCGGGCACTCCCTCGATCAGGGCCTGCAGCTGGTCACGGTCGGCGACGTCGCAGGCGGCGATCGTGACCTGGGCTCCCATCTCGTTGAGCTCACGCTCCAGCTCAACCGCGCCCGGCGCGTCCCCTCCACGCCGGCTGGCAAGTATCACGTGACGCACATTGTGGACGCCAACGAGATGGCGAGCCAGCAAAGCGCCGAGGTCGCCCGTGCCGCCTGTGATCAGCGCGCTTCCGGCTCGCTCCCCCAGAGAGTGAAGGGATTTCTCGCGAGCCTCGCCGCCTTGATCCGGTTCATCCGGCGATCCTCCCTGTATCGGCACAAGTCGCGGCACGAATCTCGCGCCTGCGCGAATCGCCACCTGCGGCTCATCGCCGCTCAAGGCGACGTCGAGGGAGGCCACCGAAGCCTGCGCTTCGTCGAGATCGACGAGCAGGAAACGGCCGGGGTGCTCGGACTGCGCAGAGCGCACAAGCCCCCAGATCTGCGAGGCGGCCAGCCCCGGCAGCGCATCGTCCGCTTGGCCCGCAACGGCACCGCGAGTCACGAATGCCAGCCGAGCGTTTAGCGAGGTTTCACCGGCGAGCCAGCGCTGCATGAGCGCAAGCACCCTGTGAGCGATGGCGTGAGCGGCGCCCGGCAGTTCAGGGCCTTCGAGCTGTTCCGTTTGAGCGCAGGGCACCAGAACGGTTACCGGCGTCCCCTCCTTCCCGGTCAGCGCCGCTTGCACTGCGTCCAGGCTCGGATGGACCTCGACGTCCGCAAGACCGATCCGCAGGGTTCGAGCCAGCTCGCTCTCCTCTTCCTCCAGCAGCACGTTGGTTGCCACAGGCAAGCCGGAGGGTGTTGAGAGCTCCACCCAGTCAACGCCGAACAACGACCGGCGTCCCACGCCACGAGCTCGCTCGAGCTGGGCCGGAGAGACTGCTCGCAGCTGCAGGGACTCGATCGAAACCACCGGCTCGCCATGCTCATCGGTCGCCAGCAGCAGCGTTTTCTCGGAGGCGTTCTCGACGGACGCGTTGGAGAGGCCCTCGGAGGCCGCGCTGGAGGGGCTCGTGTCGGCGCGGACCCGCAGTGACGAGACACCGGCTCTGTGCAACCGAACGCCGCTCCACACGAATGGGAGCATCAGTCCGCTCTCTTGCCCGCTCTCCTGGAACGGCAGCGCCATCGTCATCGGGTGGAAAGCTGCGTCAAGCAGCGCCGGATGAATGCCAAAAGCTTTTCCCTGAGCACTCTGACGCTCGGGAAGTCCCACCTCGGCGAACACCTCCCGATCGCGCCGCCACGCCGCCCGCAAACCCTTGAACGCTTCGCCGTAGACCACGCCAAGCTCCGCCATGCGCTCGTAGTGGCCGTCGAGCGACAGCGCGTCGGCGAGCGTGGGAGGCCACGATCGGTCCCCCATCTCGCTCACGCCCGGCGGCCGCGGCCCATCCCGATCGCCGCTCCCCTGCGGACCGAGCGTGCCGCCGGCGAGGCGCGTCCACGGGGACTCGGCGAGCTCTTCACCCGGAGCCACCTCGATGCGAGAGTGGATGGTCACCGTGCGCTCTCCCGAGCGCTCGGAGCGGCCAATCCTCACCTGCAGCTGAACCCGATCCGAGTCCTCCAACACCAGCGGGGCTTCCATCACCAGCTCTCGCAACAGCTTGCAGCCAAATTGCGAGCCGGCGTACAGCGCCAGCTCCACGAACGTCGTGCCCGGCACCAACACGACGCCCGCAACCACATGGTCTCCCAGCCAAGGGTGTGCGTCCAAGGACAAACTGCCCGTGAAGACCGCGCCCTGCTCGTCGGCCAGCTCTATCGAAGCGTCGAGGATCGGATGGTCGACGGCCCGACCGCCGGTGGATGCGCCACCGGCCGTAATGGCTCTTGTCAAATCGAGCCAGTAGCGACGACGCTGGAACGGATATGTCGGCAGCTTGACCTGGCCGGCCCGGCTCTCGGCATACAGCTTCTCCCACGCCACGTCCACGCCGCCGACCCAAAGCTCGGCAAGCGCCCCGGTGAAGGTACGCGGTGCGGGTTGTTTGGCTCGCAGCACCGGCACAACCACGAACCCTGTCCCGGTGTCCGGCTCGGCATCGGGCCCGAGCTGCTTGGCCAGACACTCGCGAGCCATGCCGCTGAGCACTCCGTCCGGTCCCAGCTCGAGGAAGCTGCGCACCCCCTGTGCCCACAGCCAGCTCACACCGTCGGCAAAGCGAACGGTCTCGCGCACGTGACGCGCCCAGTAGCGCGGGTCGCGCAGCTGCTCTCCGGAGAGCTCTTCACCTGTGAGATTCGAAACGATCGGGATCCGCGGCTCGGCAAAGGACAACGTGGAGGCCCGCTCGGCGAGATCGTCGAGCATCCCGTCCATGCGCGGCGAGTGAAACGCGTGACTCACCTGCAGCCACCGCGTCTTGCGATCGCGCTCCCCGCAGATCCGCTCGAGCTCCAGCAGCGGCTCATGCTCGCCTGAGAGGACCACCGAACCTGGCCCATTCACTGCGGCAAGGGCGACGCCCTTGCCGCGTCCCTCAAGCAGCTCTCGCGCCTCGCGCTCCGATACCTGGGCCGCGAGCATCGCCCCTCCCGCCGGCAGCGCGCCCATCAGCCTTCCACGGGCGGCGACCAGCGTGCACGCGTCACGCAGGCTCAGCGCGTCGGCGACGTGCACAGCCGCCAGCTCGCCGATCGAATGGCCCATCAGATAGTCGGGGCGCAGTCCCATGTGCTCCACCAGGCGGTAGAGCGCCACCTCCAACGCAAACAGCCCCGTCTGAGTGAACAGCGTCTGATCGAGCAGCGCGGTATGCGCCTGGGGCCCAGCCTCCCGCCGATCGGACTCACCGAAGATCACCCCCCGCAGCGGATGCTCCAGCAACTCCTCGAAACATCCGCACACCTCGTCGAGAGCTTGCGCGAACACGGGCCAACCGTCGTACAGCTCGCGCCCCATTCCCACCCGCTGGGCCCCTTGACCGGTGAACAGAAACGCGAGCGCCGCTCCGTGAGCCCGCGCCGAGCCGCGTATAAGCGACGGCGCGCGTTCTCCTTGCGCAAGCGCCTCCAGCCCGGTTTCAAGCGCGTCGCGACTCTCGCCGAGCACGACCGCGCGATCCCTCAAAGCGGGCCGCCCGCCCGCCAGCGTGAGTCCCACCTCCACGACACCCAGCCGTGGCTCTGCGGCGAGGCGCTCGGTCAACTGCTCGGCGCGGGCGGCGAGGGCGGGCTCGCCCTTTGCGGAGAGAACCCACGCCAACATGTCCGGCGCCGAGGCGGGCCCATCGACGCTGTCGGTGTCGGATGCGGGCTCTTGCGCGTCGGCCGGCTGTTCGAGAATCACGTGGGCGTTGGTCCCACCCACACCAAAGGAGGACACCGCCGCCCGTCGCGGCTCGCCGGTCTCGGGCCAGGGACGCGCGTCTCTCAGCAGGGACACCTCACCCGAGGACCAGTCGACCTGCGAGGAGGGAGCGTCGACGTGCAGCGTCTTCGGCAACAACCCGTCTTGGAGCGCCATCGTCATCTTGATCACACCCGCGACCCCGGCCGCCGCCTGCGGGTGACCGATGTTCGACTTGATCGATCCGAGCCACAGTGGATCGCCGCCGTCCCGGCGCGCCTGACCGTAGGTGGCCAGCAGCGCCTGCGCCTCGATCGGATCGCCCAGGCGCGTGCCCGTCCCGTGCGCCTCGACCACGTCAATTTGGTGAGCGGACAACCCGGCGCTCGCGAGCGCACTCCGCACCACACGCTGCTGGGAGCGCCCGTTCGGGGCCGAGAGACCGTTGCTGGCGCCATCCTGGTTGATCGCGCTGCCGCGCACGAGAGCCAGAACCCTGTGGTTCTGTCGCTTGGCGTCGGAGAGCCGCTCCACCACCAGCATCCCCACGCCCTCGCTCCAACCGGTCCCGTCGGCCGCGTCGGCGAAGGACTTGCAGCGTCCGTCGCGCGCGAGTCCCCCGTGACGTGAGAACTCGAGAAACGCTGTCGGCACCGACAGCACCGCCACACCGCCCACCAGGGCGAGCGAGCACTCCCCCGCCCGCAGCGACGCACCCGCCAGATGCAGGGCCACCAGCGAGGAGGAGCAGCCGGTGTCGATCGTCACAGCAGGGCCCTCCAGGCCAAACGTGTAAGCGATCCGACCCGAGAGAACAGAGCCAAGGCTGCCGGTCGTCAGGTAGCCTTCCAGGTTCTCCGGAAGCGAGCTGATCAGACCCAGCCCGTGCCCGTGACTGGTACCGCCAACGAACACACCGGTTCGACTCCCCCGCAGGGTGCTCGAATCGATGTTCGCATCTTCGAACGCCTCCCACGACGCTTCCAGCAGCAGCCGTTGCTGGGGGTCCATCGCAAGCGCCTCTCTGGGCACGATCGAGAACAGATCGGCGTCGAAGCCGGCCACGTCGCGAACGAACCCTCCGCCGCTTGCGTAGCTCGCGCCCGGCCGGTCGGAGTCGGGATCGCAAAGCCTCGCCAGATCCCAGCCGCGGTCATCCGGAAAACCGGAGATGGCGTCCACGCCGTCGCGCGCAAGCTCCCACAGCTCCGACGGGGAGTCCGCTCCTCCGGGGAAACGACAGCTCATTCCCACGATCGCCAACGGCTCACGCTCCTGTCCTTCGACTTCGCGCAGGCGCACGCGGGTGTCGTGCAAATCGACGGTTACCCGCTTGAGATAGTCGCGCAGCTTCTCGTCGTTGCTCATACCGGCTCCCCCTTTGAACAGTCGCGATGGCCGTGACGGCCGTCATGCCCGCGTTTGAGACGGGCCCTCCTCGTTGAGTCACATGCGCTCACAGCGACCCAAGCTCCCCCTCTATGAACCCGAAGATCTCCTCGTCGGTCGCCGTCTCCAACCGCTCGGCCACGGACGGACCGGTCTTGGGACTGCCGTTGTCGGCCAAACTCACCACAAGCGATTCCAGGCGCTCGGTGGCTCGCTCACGCTCGCCCTCATCCGACAGCGCGGACAGCCTGCTTTCCAGGTCTGCGAGCGCGACTTCAAGCGATTCGCCCGCACCGGCGCCCTCGCCGTCGAAAACGTCGCAGAGATGCTCCGCGAGCAGGACCGGGCTCGAATAGTCGAAGACCACAGTTGTCGGCAGCGCCAGCCCGGTCGCACCCTGCAAGCGGTTGCGCAGCTCGACCGCCATCAGCGAGTCGAATCCCAGCTCCCTGAAGGGGAGCGCCACATCGACCGCCTCAGAGTCCGCATGGCCCGTCACCGCAGCCACGTGGACGCACACGAGGTCCATCACCGCTCGACGGCGCTCGCGCGCGGAGAGCCCGTTCAGCTCGGCGAGGAAGGCCTGCTCCTCCTCGGCGCCGCCCGCCCCGGGGTGATTCGCGGCCAGGGCGCGAATCACCTCCGGCAGCTCGCCGATCAGGGGACGCGCTCGCGCTGAAGAAAATGCGGGCGCGTACAACTCCCAGTCGATGTGGCTGACCGTGAGCGACGTCTCGCCTCGATCTATGGCCCGCTGCAGAGCCTCGATCGCAAGCTCGGGCTCCATCTCGAACAGCCCGCGCCGGCGGAAGCGCTCGGAGACGAGTCCCACCATTCCCGTCGAGGCCCAGCCGCCCCAGGCGATCGACGTGGCGGCGAGCCCGCTGGCACGACGATGCTCGGCGAGAGCGTCGAGGTATGCGTTCGCGGCGGCATAGTCGCCCTGCCCGGCGGAGCCTGTTGTCGCCGCCAGCGAAGAGAACAGCACGAACGCCGACAGATCCATATCCGTGGTCAGCTCGTGCAGGTTGCGGGCACCCTGCAGCTTGCCCGCGAGTGTGCTCTGTGTCTGCTCCACCGTGAGCGCGTCGAGTTCGGTCATATGCCCGGTTCCGGCGACGTGCATCACCGCGCCCAGTGGATACGCGTCGGGAATCGAGTCGATCAGAGCGGCCAGTTGATCGCGCACGGAGACGTCGCACTCGGCCACGCTCACCTTGGCGCCCAGCGACTCAAGCTCCTCCTCCAGCTCGCGCGCACCGGGGGCGTGCAGGCCCTGACGACTCACGAGCAGCAGATGCTCGGCTCCATTGCTCGCCAGCCAGCGCGCGACGTGCCCGCCGACTCCGCCGGTGGCACCGCTCACTAGCACCGTGCCACGCGGCCTCCATCCCTCCGCGGGGTCCTCATCCCACGTGGGTGTCCGCGACAAACGACGACCGAACACTCCCGCCCCGCGCACGGCGAGCTGATCCTCCTCACCGTCGCCGGCGAGCGCGCCGCAAAGGCCTTGCAGCACGCCCGCGTCAAGCAGGGAAGGGAGGTCTATAAGCCCACCGAGGCGTCGTGGCTGCTCGAGGCTCAGGGTTTGCCCGAGACCCCATACCGTCGCCTGCAACGGGTGCTCAAGCCGATCTCCCGCGTCGCACGCCACGGCGGCGCATGTCGCCAGCCACAGCCTCCCCTCGATTCCCGCATCGTCGAGGGCCTGCACGAGCGCCAGCGTGCCCGCAAGCCCGCGGGGGACCGCCGGATATTCCGGATGAGGTTCTTCATCCAACGCCATAAGGGAGAGCACGCCCCCCACGGACGGTCCACCCACGCCGAGATCTGCTTCGCCCTCAGTCGGGTCAAAGCCGCCCGGGGGCAGCTCCCAGCCGAGGCCCGCGTCCTCGCCGCCCGGCGTCTGCTCGTACGTCCGCTTGCCGTCTGTGCTCGCACGTGCAAGCGCGCTTGACATGTGCGCCGCCAATCTCGCACGATCGAAATCGCGAACGCCGTCGAGCTCGATCGCCAGCGGATTCGCGCCATGGCGCTGAAGCGCCGTGAGGATGTCCTGAACCCACGGGTCCTCGAGGCGCCCGGCGGGAATCACCACTGGCCACGTACCGGACAGCTCGGCAGGCCCATCGCTCAGCTCTCTCCAGAGGATCCTGTAGCACCGGCTCTCGAGCGTCGACTCGACGCTCCGGCGCCTACTCCATCTCGCCAGCGCCGGGCGCAGGCGCTCGAGCGAGGAACGCTCCTCCCCTTCCCCGAGACCCAATATTCGAGCCAGACCATCGGTGTCCTCACTTTCGACCTCCTCCCAAAAGCGAGCGTCGGGCGCGGCGGCGCTCGGCGCGAGATCGACCGCGTCACCCGCCTGCCCGCCCCCGGCGTCGAGCCAGTAGCGCTCGCGCTGAAACGCGTAGGTGGGCAGCTCGACTCGCTGTGCGCCGGTGTCCTTGAAAAGGGCAGCCAAGTCCACGTCGACACCCCGCACCCACGCTTCGCCCAGCGAGCACAAAAAGCGCCGAGGACCGCCGTCGTCGCGACGCAGAGTGCCGATCGCGGCGACGTTGTGCGTGTTGTTTTCGGCCTCCTGCCAGCTCTCGACGGTCTCCTGTATGCCAACCGTCAACACCGGATGGGGGCTGATCTCGATGAACGTGCGATGCCCGTCCCGCAGGAGCGAGCGCATAACGCGCTCGAACTGCACCGTTTCGCGCGTATTGCGGTACCAGTACTCGCTATCCAACTCGTTCGTGTCGAACAAGTCACCGGTCACCGTCGAGTAGAAGGGGACGCCCGCGGGCGTGGGAGGCGCCGAAACGCAAGTTTCGAGCAATTCCTCCCGCAACAGCTCGATCTGCGGCGAATGCCCGGCGATCACGGGGGGCGTGACAGCGCGGGTGCGCACCCCGTCTGTCTCACATCTCGCCAACAGCTCCTCGACGGCGGCGGGCTCACCCGAGATGACCACCGAGCGTCGGCTGTTGACCGCCGCCACCGCAACCCGACCGCTCCATGGCTCGATGAGTCGCTCGGCCTCGGGCTGCCCGATCGCCACCGAGACCATCTGGCCGGCACCGTTCAAGCGCGTCAGCGAGCGGCTTCGCAACGCCGCGATTCGCGCGCCGTCCTCGAGCGAGATCGCTCCGGCTACACACGCCGCCGCCACCTCCGCCTGGGAATGACCAACCACCGCGTCGGGCTCCACGCCGCAGGAGCGCCACAGACGAGCCAGCGACACCATCGTGGCAAACAGGGCGGGCTGCACGACGTCGAGCCGATCCAGCAAGCTCGGCTCGCTTTCGCCTCGCAGCACCTCGATGAGCGACCAATCGACCAACCCGTCGAACGCGCGAGCGCACTCCTGAACGGCTTGCGCAAACACGGCCGAGCTGTCCAGCAACTCGCGGGCCATGCCGGCCCACTGCGAGCCATGACCCGAGAACACGAAAACGACCTTCCCGGCACCCGACGCGAGACCCTCGAGCACATTCCCGGCAGGCGCGCCGGCTCTCAGCGCACCCAACCCTTCGCACATCTCGGCGTGGCTCCCGCCAAGCACAACCGCGCGATGCTCCAACTCAGAGCGTGACCGCACCAGCGAGGAGCCGACGTCGAGCAAACTCGGCGACCGCTCGCCTTGGGTCAGGGCGCGCAAACGTTCGGCCTGTCCTCGCAAGGCCGGCACACCGCGACTGGACAGCACCCACGGCACTGTCTCCCCAACCAATATGGGGGTCTCATCGGTGACGCTCGGAGCCTTCTCCGAGCGCTCGGACTCCGCCGGCGCGGGCGTCGGCGCTTCCTCGAGGATCAGGTGAGCATTTGTCCCGCCGACGCCGAACGAGGACACCCCGGCGCGGCGTGGCGCTCCGTTGCGAGACCATGAGCGGCGCTCTCTCAGCAGCGAGACCTGTCCGCTGGACCAGTCCACCTCCCTACTGGGCTCGTCGACATGCAGTGTCCTTGGCAGTGCCTGGCGACGCAGCGCCATGACCATCTTGATCACGCCCGCGATCCCGGCGGCCGCTTGGGTGTGACCTATGTTCGACTTCACCGACCCGAGCCAGAGTGGATGGTCCTCGCGTCGTTCCCGACCGTAGGTGGCGAGCAATGCCTGGGCCTCGATCGGATCGCCAAGCGCGGTGCCGGTGCCGTGCGCCTCGACCGCATCCACGTCGGCCGCGGACAGGTCGGCGCTGGCGAGCGCCTGACGGATGACGCGCTGCTGGGATGGCCCATTCGGAGAGGTCAAGCCGTTGGTGGCACCGTCCTGATTGACCGCGCTGCCACGCACCACGGCCAGTACTCGATGGCCGAGACGGCGCGCGTCGGAGAGACGCTCCAGCAACACCACACCGACGCCCTCGCCCCACACGGTCCCGTCGGCTCCCTGCGCAAACGCCTTGCAGCGCGCGTCCGGCGCCAGCCCACCCTGACGCGCCACCTCCTCGAAAGCCAGGGGGGTGGCCATCAAGGCGACACCCCCGGCGAGCGCCAGCGAGCACTCTCCTCCGCGCAACGACCCGCACGCGAGATGCATCGCGACAAGCGAGGAGGAGCACGCCGTGTCAACCGTGATCGCGGGTCCCTCCAGCCCATAGGAGTACGCGACGCGGCCGGAGAGGATGCTCGCCGATGTGCCCACGATCCTGAAACCGTTGACGCGTTCGCCGTCGATCTGCGTGCGCATACCGTAGTCCTGTGAGTTGGTTCCGGTGAACACTCCGGTGTAGCTGCCGCGCAGCGTCCTCGCCGGGATGCCGGCGTCCTCGAAAGCTTCCCAGGAGACTTCCAACAGGTGACGCTGCTGGGGATCCATCGCCAGCGCCTCACGCGGACTGATGCCAAAGAACGCCGCGTCGAAGTCGGCGGCGTCGTAGATGAATCCGCCGCGCCGCGCGTAGAGGCCGTCCGTCGCTTCCCCCTCGCCTGCGGGCGTCAGCTCGCGGTCCCATTCGCGATCGGTGGGGAACTCGGAGATGGCGTCGCGCCCAGAGTCGATCAGCTCCCAAAAATCCTGCGGCGAGCCGACTCCGCCCGGGAAGCGACAGGCCATGCCGACGATCGCGACCGGCTCATCGGAGGAGGCCTTGACTCTCACCGATGTCGTGGACTCGACCGGGACACCCCCAAGCTCGCCCAGGAGGTACCTGGCAAGGGCTGCCGGCGTGGGGTAATCGAACACCAGCGTCGCCGGCAGGCGCATGCCGGTGGCCGCATTCAAGCGATTGCGCAGCTCCACCGCGAGCAGCGAGTCGAACCCGAGCTCGTTGAAGGCGCGCTGCGCGTCGATCGCCTCGGAGGAGGAGTGACCCAGAACCGCGGCTGCCTCGCGACGGATCAGATCGACCACCGTACGCTCGCGCTCCGTGCCCGTGAGGTGCTCCAGCATGCGCACAAGCGATCGATCATCTCGTCGGGACCCGGCGGCGTTTATGCGCACCATCCCCCGCAAGAGCGCAGGCAGCGAGTCGGCGCGCGCCCACCCGCGCAACGCCGCCTGATCGAGGGCCACTCCCAGCGCCAGCGGATCGGCCGCGGCACACGCCGCGTCGAACAGATCGAGACCCTGCTCGGATGAGATGGGTGGGAAGCCCAAGCGCTGGATGCGCATACGGTCGGCCTCGCGCATATGGCCGGTCAGACCGGTATCGACCGCCCAACGCCCCCAGGCGACCGACGTCGCGCACAGACCCTGTGCCCGACGGTGCGCCGCGAGCGCGTCCAGGAAGGTGTTGGCCGCGGCATAGCTCGCCTGTCCGGGGCTGCCGAACACGCCCGCGAAGGAGGAGAACAGCACGAACGCGTCCAACTCCAGATCCTTCGTCAGCTCGTGCAGATGCCAGGCCGCGTCCACCTTGGCCGCAAGGACGGGCTCGAGGCGCTCGGCGGTCAACGAGCCGATGAGACCGTCATCGAGTGCCCCGGCTGCGTGCACCACCGCCCGCAGTGGCCGGTCCTCGGGGATCGAGTCGAGCAGCTCGCACAGGCCATCACGATCGCTCGCGTCGCAGGCGCAGAGCGTGACCTCGGCGCCCTGGGCCTGTAGGGCCGCTTGCAGCTCCTCAGCGCCGGGGGCCTCGCGACCACGTCTGCTGAGCAGCACCAAATTGCGCACGCCGTGCGCCGCCACCAGATGCTCGGCGATCAGGGCGCCAAGCACACCAGTGCCGCCCGTGATCAGCACGGTGCCCCGCGGGTCGAAGCCACGCGATGGCAACGTCAACACGATCTTCCCGATGTGTCGCGCCTGGGCCATGAAACGAAACGCGTCCGGCGCGCGCCGCACATCCCATGTCTTCACGGGCGGATGGGATAGAGCGCCGCGCTCGAACAGCGCCAGGATCTCAAGGAGCATCTCCTGGATGCGCTCAGGGCCGGCCTCGATCAGGTCGAAAGCCCTATATGCGACGCCCTCACAGCGAGCGGCAACCTCATCGGCGTCGCGGATATCGGTCTTGCCCATCTCCACGAACCGGCCGCCGCGGGGCAACAATTCAAGCGAGGCGTCGACAAACCGTCCCGCAAGCGAGCCGAGGACGACATCCACACCCGCTCCCTCCGTGAGCCCAAGGAATTGGTCCTTGAAGTCCAACTCGCGTGAGGAGGCGATATGCGATTGCTCCACGCCGAGCGAACGGACCGTTTCCCACTTTCCGGGGCTCGCCATGGCAAGAACCTCCGCGCCCAGATGCCGAGCCAACTGGACGGCCGCCATCCCAACGCCTCCAGCCGCGGCGTGCACCAGCACTCGCTCGCCCGCTTTCAAGCCGGCCACGTCGATCAGGCCGTAATACGCGGTCAGGAAAGCGGTGGGGGCGGCGGCGGCTTGGGCGAACGACCAGCCCTGCGGGATCGCGACCAACAGCGATCGAGTGCTCACGGCCTGCGGTCCGAACGCACCCGAGAACAACCCCATGACCCGGTCTCCGGGTTGGAGATCGGCGACCGCCGCACCGACCTCGAGCACCACGCCCGCGGCCTCGCTGCCGATCTCATCCCACTCACCGCGCAGCGACACGAGACCGAGCGCGCTCACCACGTCGCGAAAGTTCACCCCGGCGGCACGGATCGACACACGTACCTGATCCTCGCCAAGGGGCTCGACCAACTCCTCGGCCTCCACCAGGCGCAGGTCCTCGAGCGTGCCGGCCTCGCCGCCGCGGAGCCTCCATGGTCGCTCGCCCGCCGGAGCCTTCAACAGGCCCGAGGACGCACGCGCAAAGCGAGGCGCGAGCACAGCTCCCTGGCGGATCGCCAACTGGGGCTCGTCCTGATCCTTGCTCAGCCCAACCGCAACCGGCAAGGCACGCCAGGAGTCCTCGCTGTCGTCGAGATCGATCAGCACAAGCCGCCCAGGGCTCTCCAGCTGGGCAGAGCGCACGAGCCCCCAAATCGAGGAAACCGCGAGACCCGGCACATCCTCGCCGCTCTCTACGGCGACGGCGCCGTGTGTCATCAGCACAAGTCGCGAATCCGCGAAGCGCTCGTCGGCCAGCCAGTCACCCACGATCTCAAGCGCCCCTCGCAGATTCTCGTGGACGGCGTGCACGAGCCCATCCCCACCGCTGCCCGCGGGGCAGTCGACGAGCACAACCGGCGCGGCGCCCGCGCTCTCGACGGAGTCGGCCAGAGCGGCCAGGTCCGCGTATACGCTCGCGTCGAGGAGCCGTGAGCGAACAGCCGGGCTGGACCCGTACTCCAGCAGCGCCCAATCCGGGGCCGAGCTTGGCGCGCCGGCGGAAATGTCGAGAGCCGCCCATTGCAGGTGCAGCGGGGACTCACCGCTTGCGCTTGCCAACTGAGCGGCCGAGGTGGCCCTCACCCGCAGCGAGTCGATCGACGCCACCAGGCCGCCGGACTCGTCCACGGCCACCAGCGAGAGCGATTGGCTCTCCCCCGGGCGCAGCGCCACCCGCAGCGAGCGGGCGCCGCGAACGTGAGTGCGCACGCCGTTCCAGGAGAACGGCAGCAGCGCACCACCCCGATCGTCGCCATTCTCACCGGCTGCCGAGGCGAGCGGATGCAAAGCCGCGTCGAGCAAGGCCGGATGGATCGCGAATGCGCCCGCGGCGCTCTGCTGCTCCTCGGCGAGGGAAACCTCGGCGAGCAGATCGTCGCCATGCCGCCAAAGCGCCCCCAGTCCCTGAAAATCGGGTCCATAGTCCAGGCCGGCCCGCGCCATGCGCTCGTAGAAGCCCTCGAGGGGAACCCGCTCGGCGTCGCGGGGTGGCCATGGCCCGGCGAGTCGCTCGGCGAGCCCCCCCAGCTCAAAATCGCGATTGGAGTCGCGACCTTCCGGCTCGAGCATCCCGGTGGCGTGACGCGTCCATCCCGCGTCGGACTCCGGAGCACTCTCGGCATCGTCGTGCGAGCGCGAATAGATGCCGATGCTCCACCGACCCTCGCCATCTGCCTCGAGCGCCTTCACCTGCAGTTGCACGGCTTCCCGCTCGGGCAGAACGAGCGGCTGCTCGATTACGAGCTCTGAGAGCAGCTCGCATCCAAGCCACCGCCCGGCGCACAGGGCGAGCTCGACGAACCCCGTGCCGGGCATCAGCACAGCGCCCATCACGACGTGATCGGCAAACCACGGGTGCGTCTCCAGCGAGACGCACCCCGAGAACAGCCACGAGCGCTCCTCCGCCACCGAGACAACCGCCCCGAGCAGAGGGTGCTTGGCGGATATGAGACCGATGGACGCGGCGTCTCCGGCGGGTGCTTGGCCGGTCAGCCAGTAGCGCTCGCGCTGGAACGCATATGTCGGCAGCGCGACGGCACCGGCATTCCCGTCAGCGAGAATCGCGCCCCAATCGACGCTTGCCCCGCCCACCCAGAGTTCCGCGAGGGAAGTGAGCAGACGCCGCGGGCCGGCCTGGTCCCGGCGCAGGGAACCCACCACGACAGCGCTCCGCAGAGCGACCTCCCCCGATGCTTCGTCCTCGACATTCCGAGCGCTCTCGGTATCCAACAGCCGCTCGACCGTCTCCTGCACCGCGGCGACCAGCACCGGGTGGGGACTCGCCTCGACGAACGTTCGCGCACCCCCCTGCGCGGCGCTCGTGGTCGCCTGCTCGAAACGCACGGTGTCCCGCAGGTTGCGGTACCAGTACTGAGCGTCCAGCCGAGCTGTGTCAAGCAGGCCACCGGTCACCGCCGAGTAGAAGGGGATCTCGCTTGAGCGCGGCGATATGGAGGAGCAACCGTCGATCAGCTCGTCTCGGATCGCCTCGACCTGGGCGGAGTGCGCGGCGTAGTCGACCGGTATCTCGCGTGCCCTGACGCCCTCCCCGGCGCACGCCTCCAGCAACTCGGCAAGCGCCCCGTGCTCGCCGGAGACGACCACTGCCGCCGGACCGTTGACAGCCGCCAGCGAGAGCTTTCCCTCGAATCGCTCGAACATGCTCTCGAGCTCTCGCTCGCCGAGCGCCACCGACACCATCCCTCCCTCGCCTGAGATCGCGCCGAGGGCCTTACTGCGCAGTGCGACCACCCGCGCCCCGTCCTGCAGCGACAGGCCTCCGGCCACGCAAGCGGCCGCGATCTCACCTTGAGAATGGCCCACAACCGCGTCCGGGGGCACTCCGCACGCGCGCCACGCGGCAGCTAGCGAGACCATCATCGCGAACAGCGCCGGCTGGACGATGTCGACTCGATCGAGCCATGCTTGGCTGTCGGGGCCGCTCAAGACGTCGATCAACGACCAGTCGACCAGCGGCCCGAGCGCCTGCTCGCACTCCTGCATCGACTCGGCGAAGACTGGGCAGCAGTCCAGCATTTCGCTCGCCATGCCGGGCCATTGCGAGCCCTGTCCGGGGAACACGAAAGCGACCCGTCCAGCGCGACCGGCGCTGCCCTGGATCAGATTGGCGGCGGAGCCGCCTTCGCCCAAGACACCCAGAGCTCCGAGCATCGCGCTGCGATCCTCTCCTAGCACGACAGCGCGATCCTCAAACGCGCTACGGGTACGAGCCAGTGCCAGGCCGACGTCGGCGAGCTTCGCCTCGGGAGCGTGCCCCAGGTGCTCCTGGAGTCGATTCGCCTGTGCTCGCAGCGCCTCCAAACCCTTGCCGGAGATGATCCACGGTCGCGTATCGCCGCGAAACACCGGCTCGGGCCACTCGATCTCGACACTCGCCTCACCGCCGGTGGGGGTGGCGGTGGCGGGCGCAGCTTCTTCCAGCAACAGGTGTGAGTTGGTGCCGCTGATCCCAAACGAGGACACGGCCGCCCGTCGCGCTCGATCTCCCCGCGGCCACTCGCGCTGCTCGTGCAGCAGCGCGATCGCGCCCGCCGACCAATCGACCTGTGTGGTGGGGCGATCGGCGTGCAGACTTCTGGGCAGGATCTCATGGCGTAGCGCCATCACCATCTTGATCACCCCGGCTATCCCGGCAGCCGCCTGGGTGTGGCCAATATTCGACTTCACCGAACCCAGCCAGAGCGGACGATCCTCGGGCCGGCCCTGCCCGTAGGTCGCAAGCAACGCCTGCGCCTCGATGGGATCCCCGAGCGTGGTGCCGGTCCCGTGCGCCTCCACCACGTCGACGTCGCCGGCGGCGAGCCCTGCGTTGGCGAGCGCCTGACGGATCACCCGCTGCTGGGACGGTCCGTTGGGGGTCGTCAAACCGTTGCTGGCCCCGTCCTGGTTGACAGCGCTGCCGCTGATCACCGCAAGAACCTCGTGACCGTGGCGACGAGCGTCCGACAGGCGCTCCAGCAGAACCATGCCGACCCCCTCGGAGATGCCGATCCCATCGGCTTCCTCGGAGAACGGCTTGCAGCGTCCGTCGCGAGCAATCCCACCCTGACGGGCGAACTCGATGAGCGTGGACGGCGTGGAGAGCACCGTCACTCCGCCGGCGAGGGCCAGCGAGCACTCGCCGCCTCGCAGCGCCTGGCAAGCCAGATGCAAAGCGACCAACGAGGAGGAGCACGCGGTATCGACCGACAGGGCCGGCCCCTCCAGCCCGAGCGCGTAGGCCACCCGCCCCGACACAACGCTGCCCGACCCCCCCGTCATGAAATACCCGAGCTGATCATCCAGCGCCGATCTGGCTGCCCGCTCGTGTACGCGCAGGTTCAGCGCGTAGTCCTGATGCATCACTCCGGCGAATACCCCGGTTTGAGTGCCACGCAGCGATCCCGGGTCGATGGCGGCATCTTCGAAGGCCTCCCAGCCAACTTCGAGCAGCAGCCGCTGGTGAGGATCCATTGCCAGCGCCTCACGCGGGCTGATCCTGAAGAACGCCGCATCGAATCCGGCCGCGTCGGAGAGGAATCCCCCTTCGCCGGTATTGCTGCCTCCAACACGATCTCCATCGCCTGCGCGCAGCCTCGACATGTCCCAGCCGCGATCTGTCGGGAACTCGGATATCGCATCGCCGTCGCAGCTCAGGAGATCCCACAGCTGCCGCGGCGAATCGGCCCCGGGAAAGCGGCAGCCCATGCCGACGATCGCCACCGGCTCACGAGCGGCGGCGAGCAGTCGATCGTTTTGACGGCGCAGACGCTCGGTCTCCTTGGTGGCGGCACGCAACGCCTGCACCACCTCTTGCGGAATCGTGCTCATGATTCCCCCTCGGCCCGCTCTGTGATCTCAGTGCCCTGGAGGGCGAGCGCCACAAGCTCCTCCACGTCCATGGCGTCGATCTCCGCACCCGTGCGCCCGCCCGCTCTTGCCTGGTCCACGCCACCGGAGCCGGCGAGATCGATCAACGCGTCGAGCAGGCCGGCGTCACGTAGATCGGACAGCTGGATCGAGGCAAGCAGATTGCGAATCTCGACCTCACGCGGGTCGACACCCGCCGCCTCGCCGACACTGGGCGCGATCGCCGAGTCCAGATGCTCGGCAAGCCCGGCGGGCGTCGGATAGTCGAAGATCGTCGTGGCGCTCAGGCGCAAGCCGGTTGCCGCGTTGAGGCGATTGCGCAACTCGATACCTGTCAGCGAATCGAAGCCGAGATCCTTGAATGGACTATCGAGGTCCACAGACTGCGCGGAGGAGTGCCCGAGCACTCTCGCCACCTCTGCGCACACGAGCGTCTCCAGGGTCACGCGACGCTCATCCTCGGACATGCTCGCCAGACGCCGCGGCAACGATCCGCTGTCGGAGCGTCGCTGTTGCACCCGCACCAACCCGCCCAGGAGGGGCGCAAGCACTCCGGCGCGCGCCTGTGCGCGCAGTCCGGCGGCGTCGAGCCCGACGGCGACCACAAGCGCCTCGCCAAGCTCGACCGCCCGATCGAACAGCGAGAGCCCCTCCTCGGGGGAGAGCGCGCGGAACCCGGCATTGCCCATCCGCGCCAGATCGGCGTCGTTCAGATGGGCGGTCATGCCGGTGTCCTGCAGCCACTGCCCCCAGGCCAGCGAGAGGCCCGGCAGATCGCAAGCGCGGCGGTGAGCCGCCAAGCCGTCGAGGAATGCGTTGCCCGCGGCGTAGTTGGCCTGCCCGGGGCCTCCCAGCACGCCCGCCGCGGAGGAGAACAGGACAAACCAGCACAAGGGCATGTCGCGGGTCAGCTCGTGCAGGTGCCACGCGGCGTCCAGCTTGGGTTCGAGCACTCGCCGAAGACGCTCGGCCGTCAGCGAGCCGATCGTGGCGTCGGCGAGGATCCCCGCGGCGTGGATCACCGCGCTCAAGGGGCGGGCCGCATCCACGCCGGCGATCAACTTGCGCAGCTGATCGCGCTTGGCGACGTCGCACGCCTCGATGCGCACGTCGGCTCCAAGCGCGGTCAATTCCGCCAACAGCCCCTGCGCGCCGTCCGCATCCACGCCTCTGCGACTCGTCAGCAACAGACTCCGCACGCCGTACCGCACCACCAGATGCCTTGCCAGGCGAGCGCCAAGATCACCCGTGCCACCGGTGATCAGCACCGTCCCGTCCAGCTGCGCCGGTGCGTCCGCAGGAGTGAGCACGCCGCCGGCGCCAGAGCGCACCAGTCGCGGTACGAACATCTCGCCGGCGCGCAGCGCGAGCTGTGACTCGCCAAGCGATGCGGCCGTGTAAATCGACTCCCGCAGCACCCCGTCGAAGGTGCACTCGTCGTCTGTATCGACGAGCATCATCCGGTCAGGGTTCTCAGCCTGGGCAGAGCGAACCATGCCCCAAACGGCGCTGCCCGCGAGATCGAGCACATCCTCCTCGCCACCGATCGCGACGGCGCTGCGTGTCGCCAGCACGAGCCGCGAACCGGCCAGGCGCTCGTCGGAGAGCCACTCTTGCAACAGTCCCAGAACTTCGCCCACGAGCGTGTGCGTGGCTGGAACCGTCGCATCTTCATCGCCTCTGCCCACGCAGCGAGCCAGCACCACCTCGGGCAGCGGATGCCCACTGTCGAGCGCCTGCCTCAGTGAGCCCAGATCGTCATATACATCCGCGTGCTCGGCACCCTGCCACAGCGCGTCGGAGACGGCCATGTTCCCGGCGTCCAGGAATGCCCACGAAGCCTCGGCGGCGAACGGCCCGGGCGGCAGCGCAACCCACTCCAGGCACAGCGGCGAGCGGCCGTTCGACCCGCGCGCGGCACCCAGTTGGCCAACCTCGATTGCTCGCGTGGCGAGCGACTCGACATTCGCGATCTGTGCGCCGGTCTCATCGGCGACGCTCAGCGATATGCCACTTGTCGCACTGCCGTCCAGGCAAACGCGCAGGGCAGTGGCCCCACGCCCGAACAACCTCACACCTCTCCAAGCGAACGGGACCGTCACCTCGCCCTCGTGCTCATCCGCGGAGCCGGCCGCCAGAACGTGCAGCGAAGCGTCCAGCAGCGCCGGGTGCAGCGTGTAGCCGATCGCCTGGGCCTGCTGCTCGTCGGACAGCTCCACTTCCACGAACAGCCGCCCGCCCACACGCCAAGCGGCGCGCAGGCATTCGAACGCCGGGCCGTATTCCAAGCCCCGCTCGGCCAATGCCTCGTAGACCCCCTCCAGCTCGAGCGCCACTCCGCTGGGCGGCGGCCATTGCTGAAGCTCTGCCGCAAACGGCGCATCGAGCTCGCTCTGGGCGAGCACACCGCCAGCGTGGCGCGTCCACTGCTCGGCGTGCGCCTCGGACGCCTCGCCGTTGGCGAGCGCGAGGCGCGCGTGGATCTCGAACGGTCGTCTTCCGGCCTCGTCGGGAGCGCCCACGGAGACCTGCAGCAGCAACGGCTCGCGCTCGGGCACGATCAGCGGAACTTCCTGGGTCAGCTCCTCGACGGTCTCCCAGCCGATCTCGACGCCGGCGCGCAGCGCCAGCTCCAGCAGCGCGCTGCCCGCCAGCACGACCGAGCCGGCGACGGCGTGGTCGGCCAGCCAGGGATGGGATTGCAGCGAGATGCGTCCGGTGAAGAGCCATCCGCGCCCGTCCGCGAGCGCGACGGCCGCCCCGAGCAGCGGGTGCTCGGGTGAGACCTGTCCGAGCGAAGTGGCATCGCCACTTGCCCCAGAGCTCTCCAGCCAATAGTGCTCACGCTGGAACGCATACGGCGGCAGTGACACCCGTTTGGCCGTGGCGCCCGTAAAGACCGCCGTCCAGTCCACGTTCGCGCCACCCACGAACACCTCGGCCAGAGAGCGCATGAAGCGCGCCGCTCCCCCCTCTTCACGCTGCAGTGTGCCGCCCACGAAGATTCCGCGCGAAGCCGCCGCCGAGGCGTCTGCCATCTCGTGGATGCCCATCGTCAGCACCGGGTGCGGGCTGATCTCCACGAACATCGGCTGCTCGCGCTCGAGCAGCGCCTCGACGACCGGATGGAAGAGCACCGGCTCGCGAATGTTTCGATACCAGTAGTCGGCGCCCAGCTCGCTCGTGTCCAAGCGCTCGCCTGTGACGGTCGAGCAGAACGCGATCTCGCCGCTGTGGGGAGCGATCGTCGAGCAAGCATTCGCGAGCTCCTCGCTCACGCTCTCGATCTGGACAGAGTGCGACGCATAGTCCACCAGGATCCACGGCGCTCGGACACCGTTGGCCTCGCACTGCGCGCGCAACTCCTCGAGCGCCTGAAGCTCGCCGGAGACAGCGGTGGCGCGTGGGCCGTTGAGGCCGGCCAGCGAGACGCGATCCGCCCACGGGGCGATCAGCGTGCGGGCCTCATCCACAGGTAGCGCGACCGACACCATCCCTCCCTTGCCGACGATCGATCGGACAGCTTGCGAGCGCAGCGCCACCACACGCGCCGCGTCCCCCAACGAGAGCCCGCCCGCGACACAGGCGGCCGCAAGCTCGCCCTGAGAGTGCCCGACAACGAAATCGGGGTGCACTCCGCACGCACGCCACAGGCGGGCGAGCGCGACCATCGTCGAGAACAACAGCGGTTGCACCACGTCCACGCGATCCAGCCCAGGGGCGCCGCGGTCCGCGCGCAGGGCGTCTGTCAGCGACCAGTCGAGATACGGCGCAAACGCCTGCTCGCACTCGGCCATGCACTCGGCAAACACGGGCGACTGCGCGAGCAGCTCGCGACCCATCCCCTCCCACTGGGAACCCTGGCCGGGGAACAGGAACACAATCTTCTGGCCGGCGCCGGCCGTGCCTCTCACCAGATTCTCGCGACTCTCGCCGGCGACCAGAGCGTCGAGTCCACGCAAGTGCTCCTCACGGGCCTCGCCCAGGACGACGGCGCGATCCTCGAGCCTGGCCCGGTGCGCCAGGGAGAATCCGATGTCCGTGAGGCTCTGCGTGCCATGGTGGTGAGCGAATGCCCTCAGCCGAGCCGCCTGCTCGCGCAGCGCCGGCTCGCCTCGAGAGGACAGAGCCAGAGGCGGCGCATCGCGAACGATCTCCACAGCGAATACAGCCGCCGCCGAGCGCTCGTCCGAGGCCTGGTCGGACGCGGAATCCTCCTCAAGGAGCGGCGCCTCCTCGAGGATCACGTGCGCGTTCGTGCCGCTGATGCCAAACGAGGACACCGCCGCACGTCGCGGCCCGCCGTCGCGCTCCCACGGTCGCTGCTCGGCGAGCAGCGCGATCCCGCCTCCGGTCCAATCCACCTCGGTGGAGGGCTCCCGCACGTTGAGCGTGCGCGGCAAGAGTCCGTCACGCATCGCCATCGCCATCTTGATCACCCCTGCGACACCAGCCGCCGCCTGGGTGTGGCCGATGTTCGACTTGATCGACCCGAGCCACAGCGGCCGGCTCTGCGGACGGCCACGCCCGTAGGTCGCGATCAGCGCCCGCGCCTCGATCGGGTCCCCGAGCTGAGTGCCCGTGCCGTGCGCCTCGACCGCATCGACGTCGTCCACCTTCATCCCCGCCTCCGCCAGCGCCTCCCGAATGACTCGCTGCTGGGAGGGCCCGTTCGGCGCCGTGAAGCCGTTGCTTGCGCCGTCCTGGTTTACCGCGCTGCCGCGGATCACCGCAACGACGTCGTGACCCAAGCGCTGGGCGTCGTCGAGACGCTCCAGGGCGAGCACGCCGACCCCCTCGCCCCACGCGGTGCCGTCGGCCGCGGCCGAGAAGGACTTGCATCGTCCGTCGGGGGCCAGCGCGCGCTGGCGTGAGAACTCCACGAACGCAGAGGGGCTTGCCAGTACGGTCACTCCGCCGGCGAGCGCCAGCGAGCACTCGCCCGAGCGGAGCGCTTTGCAGGCGAGGTGCAGCGCCACAAGCGAAGAGGAGCAGGCCGTGTCCACGGTGACCGACGGGCCCTCGAGGCCAAGCGTGTAGGAGACGCGGCCCGCGATCGCGCTGGCCGAGGTGCCGGTGGCGAGATGGCCTTCGACGCCGGCCGCCTGCGTTGGGGACAGATTGGCCGCATAGTCGCGATACATGACGCCCGCGAACACCGCGGTGGAGCTGCCCTTCAACGAGGCGGGCTCGATACCGGCATCCTCGAGCGCATTCCACGAGGCTTCGAGCAGCAGTCGCTGCTGCGGGTCGGTGGCGAGCGCCTCGCGCGGGCTGATGCCGAAGAAGCCCGCGTCGAACTCGCCGGCGTCGTGCACGAATCCGGCTTCGCGCACATAGCTCGTGCCGGGGTGCTCGGGGTCGGGATGGTAGATCCGCTCCAAATCCCAGCCTCGATCGGTCGGAAATGGAGTGATGGCGTCCTGGCCCCCGAGCACCAGCTCCCACAGTTGTTGTGGCGAGGTCACGTTGCCGGGATAGCGGCAACCGATGCCGACGATCGCGATCGGCTCGACGGCTCTCTCTTCGAGCCTGCGCAGACGCCGGCGCGTGTCGTGCAGGTCGACGGTGACGCGCTTGAGATAGGCGAGGGCCTTCTCGTCTTCGCTCATCTCGATCCCAACTCCGCGTCGATGAACTCGAATACCTGAGCGGCGCTCGCGGACTCGATCCGCTCGGCGACATCGCCCGCCTCCGAGCCCCCACCGTCCAGGCCGGCGAGGATTTCCCGCAGCCGCTCGGCGATCGCGATGCGTCGCTCGTCGTCCTCCGCGAGCGCGGCAAGCGTGCGCTCGAGTGTGTCCAGGCCGGCGTGTCCGGCAGTGCCATCACCGATGGAGCCTGAGCTCGAAATCTCGGCCAACAGGTGCTCGGCGAGCAGCACCGCCGTGGGATAGTCGAAGACGAGCGTGGCCGACAGGTGCAGGCCGCACAGCTGGCTCAGGCCATTTCTCAACTCCACGGCGGCGAGCGAGTCGAAGCCGAGCTCCTTGAAGGTGCTGTGTGGGTCGAGAACCTCGCCTGCGGAGTGGCCGAGCACGGCGGCGACCTCGCTCCTCACCGCCCCGAGCGTGATCTGCCCGCGCTCGTGCTCCGGGGCGCCCCGCAGACGTGTGAGCAGCGACCCAGATGGGACCACTGCCAAGCGGTGAGCCCCGGCTGGCGCCAGATCGCGCAGCAGCGCTGGCAGCGTGCCGGCATAGGCCTGCGCTCGCAACGCTTGTCGATCGAGCGCCACCAGCGCCAGCACGGCGCGATCGCTCGCGGTGGCCGCGTCGAACAGAGCAAGCGCCTGTTGCGGTGAGAGCGCCCGCACGCCCGCTCGCGACATGCGAGCACGGGCGGCCGCGCTCAGGCCGCCCGCCATACCGGCGTCCGCCCACGCTCCCCAGGCAAGCGAGACGGCGGGCAGGCCCGCGACGCGGCGCTGCTCGGCTAGCACATCCAGGAACGCGTTCGCGGCGCCATAGCTGCCCTGACCCGCGCTGCCGAACGTGCCCGCCGCCGAGGAGAACAGCACGAACGCGTCGAGGCTCAAAGCGGCCGTCAGCTCGTGCAAGTGCCAGGCTCCGTCCACCTTTGGCGCCAGCACACGCTCTAGCCGCTCGCGATCCAGCGACTGGATCGTGCCGTCGTCGAGCACGCCCGCCGCGTGCACGACGCCACGCAGCGGATGCTCAGGCTCAACCGAGCCGAGCAGCGCCTCGACCTCGGCGCGGTCGGACACGTCACAGCCCGCCACTTGCACAGACGCCCCGAGCGCTGACAGCTCCTCCACGAGATCCGGGACACCTTGGGATTCTCCCCCGCTGCGACTGGCCAGCAGCAGGTGGCGTACGCCGCGCTCGCTCACCAGGTGCTTTGCCAGCAGGGCGCCGACACCGCCCGTGCCGCCGGTGATGAGGACCGTGCCTCCAGAGCCGACGAATGCCTGGCGATCCTCCATCGACTGCGCAGACTCGACCCGAGCCAAGCGCGGCACGAGCATGTCCCCATCCCTCACAGCGAGCTGGGGCTCGCCGGCGGCGAATGCCCGCTCCAGCAGCGAGGGCAGCGCTTCCCAGGAGCTCTGCCGCTCATCGAGGTCGACCAGCAGGAAGCGGCCGGGACTCTCGATCTGAGCCGCACGTACCAGCCCCCACACCGCGGCACTAGCCGGCTCTGGAGCGCGATCGCCCTCACCGACGACCACCGCACCCTCCGTCACGAACGCCATGCGATCGCCCGAGAAGTCCCGCAACGATCGCAGGGCCAGATCCAAGCGTCCGCGCACGCGATCCGGCACCGGCTTGCTCGAGCAGTGGCCGGCCGCCACAACCCACTCGGGCACTGCCGTCATCGAGACCGCGGCATACGCCGGCACGTCGCCGGCCGCCACCCACTCGACGCCGAACAGGGAACGTGCCGCGCCAGAGCGCGCACCGAGGTCCGCGGCCGGCAGCGCTCTCAGCATGAGCGAGTCGGCTGCGCCCACCAGCTCACCGTGCTCGTCGGCGAACAGCAGCGAAACCGTGTCGGCCCCGGCCGGCGAGATCTGCACACGCAGTGTGGTGGCGTCCGTGGCATATAGATCCACACCACTCCAGGAGAACGGGAGCAGGGGACCCGCCTGCGTGTCACGCGTACTCCGCAAGCCACCGCTCGCGCCCAGCGCGTGCAGGCCCGCGTCGAGCAGGGCCGGGTGCAGCTGGAAGCCATCCGCGCCACGAGCCTGCCCCTCGTCCGCGGCAACCTCGGCGTACAGCAGCTCACCTACCTGCCACGCCCCGCGCAGTGCCCTGAAGGGATCTGCGTACTCGAGGCCGCCGTCGGCGAGCGCGTCGTAGATGCGCTCGACCTCGAGCGGCTCGGCGCCCGCGGGTGGCCACGCCGTGCCGGCAAGCTCACTCGCCCGCGCTCGCAACGAGAGCTCCCGCTCGGCGTGCTCGCACGGCGCCAGCAC
>JBAURN010000111.1:0-4172 GCA_049581225.1 Solirubrobacteraceae bacterium | reverse complement strand
GCGCTGTTGCACGAAGCCGCCGCGGCGCGCGGCGCGGAGAGCGCCGCGGCAGCGCAGATCGCTCGAGAATGCCCCGGGGTGGTGTCGGGGATGCCACGGGAACCGTCCATAAAGCCATTCCCGGCGTCCCCACCCCGTGCCAGGGGCGAAGACGCCCGCATGTCACAGCAGAAGCAGACGATCGAGGAGGAGCTCGATACGGCGGTCACCCAGCCCAGTGCCAGTTTGAATCGCCCGGCCGATGAAGCGTACGCCGCCGAAGTACGCCGGCTGTCTTGGAGCAACCCGGCGATCGCCTCGGCGCTCCAAGCAGTGACCACGGCAAGACTGCAAGCCGTCTCCGCCCCCGTTCCGTCGTTCTGCGCCGACGCGAGGACGTGGGCGCAGAGCGGCTATCGGGCCCTGTCGGCGGCCAGCCGGGAATTCGAGGCTTCGCAAGCGGCGCGGAAGAACTCCGAACGGAAGGAGACGTCCCTGAATGCGCTGCTGAAGCCTTACGAGAACACATCGGATCGAGCGCTGACTCGCAGAACCAACGCGGTCGAAGAGACGCTCCTTGCCCACGCCTTTGCCGCCGTGGGGACGGTTTCCAACTTGGATCGAGTCGTCGGGTTCCCCAAAGTCGGAAGCGAAGAGCCCAAGCAGATCCCTGTGGGCCACGGGCATACCGCCGCCGGTACCCGCTTCCAGGTGAGCACCGGGTCCGGGCTGCCGGGCGCTGTGGGCTCCTGTCGTCGGTCGGCGGCGGTGTTCTACACCCGCCCGGGCGCTCCCGAAGTGCTGATCGAGGGCGGCCCCAACAACCCCATCTGTCTCTCCCCGCCCCGCTACCGGCATCCCGAGGTGTTCTGCGAAGCGGGCATCGAGACGATCCAGACCGCGGTGCCGGCCTCGGTGCGCTCGGCCAAGCTCCAGCTCGCCGATGGACGCACGATCGAATCGCGTGTGGTCCGCGTACCACGACGAGATGGTGGCCCTGCCGGCATCTACGCCCAGGAGATCCGTGGCAGCACGAGCCACGCCGTGTCCCTCGTCGAGCTGAATGCCGGCGGGGGCGTCGTCCTCACCGTGGGACCGCCTCGATACCGCTGTGTCAAATCGCGCAAGGAACCGGAAGAACCCCCGACGGTTACGGAGCTCACCAGCGCACGCACCCCCGAAGGGGAACCCTTCACGATCAGAGCTCTCGGCAGTTTCAACGGCGAGCCCTTCCTCAGCGTAGACATCGGCGTCGACCCGGAACTCACTCAACCAGCGATCGGGCTCAGCGCGAGCAAAGCGTTTCCATGGTCGCTGTCGATCGGCTGCACCCCGCACCCCTACGCGATCCTCTACGGAATCCTCGCGCCACCAGGAACGTCGGTGACGGCGCAAACCCCCCAAGGTGCCGTCGCGCTGAACGTGGTCCCGGTCGAACTGCGCTTGCACGCAAAGGGGCCGCTCGTCTATGGCGTGTTCAGCGCACTGCCCACGGAACTGACGGTCCTCGAGGCGAACGGCTCGACCGTCTACACCGAAAACCTCCAGGCAAAGGCAGCGGAAGCGGCGCAGTTCTGCGAAGGCTACGCGGAACCCTGACAGATGGCCGACTTGCTCGCCAGCGACCCCAGGCCGTACCGAGGTACCCCGGCAGCCATCAGAAAAGGCGGTTGGTATGGGGTTGGCGCGGTATGTGGTGGTCGTCTCCCACCTTGACCCTCAGTCATCAACGTGCCTATGAGCGGCGCAGTCCGGCGGCGAGCGTCTCTTGCGGAATGAGACGTCAGCCTTGAATTGCTGATCCTGATCGGCGAGCGCGATCCGGTGAAGGCGGCGTCGAAGCGGATCGGCTCGATCGATTCCCGCCGTCTGGACAGATGGCCCTCTGGCGCTATCCAGCCTCGCTGCCATTTGTATCGCTCTTCGCGCTCGGCCATATCGCGCCCTCAGTAGTCAACCTGACCGCTGCCCACGAGCCGCGTGTCTACCGCGCTCCGCAGCTCGCTGCTCGCCACGTACCGCGTGGCGGGCCCGCGCCCCTGCTGGCTGATCAGCCCAGCGTCGAGCAGACGGCGTAGGTCGGTGCTTGCGGTGGGTGTCGAGACATCAGCCTCGGCTGCGTAGGTGGCTCGATCTGTGCCTTCAAAGAGGCTCTGCTCTAGTGCAATCACCAGACGATCCGGCCAGTTGCGCTGCTCTACGAGCTCCTCAAGGTAACTCCAACGTGCGCCTGCCTCAGCGAGTTGCCGCAGGCGTCGGTGGGCTTGCGCGACATGAGCTTCCACGCAGAGGCGTACGAACGGTGTCGCGTCGCGCTCGGGCTGGTAGGAGCCCCCTTGAACGTCTTCCAACGCCGCGTAGTACGCCTGGGTGTTGCTGCCGAGGTATTCCTCGATCGAGACGAACTCGGGCGCGAGCAGCCCACCACGAGCGAGCACCAGCGACTGCACGATTCGAGAGATCCGTCCGTTGCCATCACGGAACGGGTGGGCGCTGACAATGTGCAGATGGGCCATTGCCGCACGCACGATGAGGTGCGCGCCTAGGTCGCCAATGGCGAGCCATTCCGTGATCTCTTGCATGAGCGCCGGGAGATCCTCGGCGGGCGGCCCGACGTAGGCTGGTCCGCCGCCGTCGGGGCTCGTAACCTCGATCCCTTTCCGGCGGTACTGGCCCGGGTCCTTGTCCTTCTGGAAGTAGCACGCGTCGAAATGCAAGTCGAGTGTGACACGGTCGACCCATCGAAAGACTGGGTCGTCTGACATGACTCCTACATGATCCATCGCGCGGATGTAGCAGGACAACGCCATTCGGTCCTCGTCGGTGGGATCGGGCGGGTCTGAGTCGCCCACAGCGACCAGCGTCCCGTTCTCTGGGACGTGGAAGCCCTCGATCTCGATCGAGCTTTTCGCGGAGGCCGCGCGCCATTGACGACGCAGGCTGCCGAGCCATCGCCCGGCGACGCCGGCTTGGTCCCCGAGTTGTGCACGCAGGCCGTCGACCGTTGCGAGTTCGGCACTTAGGGCATCGTCGAGCTGAGGTGTACGGTAGATCATGATCATCAGTATAGTCGATTATTCGTATTATCGCCTAGGACGAATATCACTGTAGCGATCGACCACGGTATTCGAGCACGCAGCGATGTTAAGCGGAGCCGGATGGTGCGCCGCGCGACGAATCCGCATGCATCGCTCTTCGACGGCGAACCACCGTCCGAAGCAGTCGCCGACCGACTCGACAAGGTCCTCGCACAAGGCGAGCCCGAGCGAACCAAGGCACTCCTGCGCATCCTCATCGCCGAGCTTCGCGTCAACGGCAAGACCGCCATCCAGCCGACCTACCGCATCGTCGCGCCAGGGGTTTGCGCAACGTCCGAAAAAGTGGAGACGGCGGGAATCGAACCCGCGTCCGTGATCGCGTGGGAATGGCTTCTACGAGCGTAGCCGGCGCTCTGATCTCATCCCCCACTCGCCTCGCCGGCGGGGTTGCGGGGGACCAGCCTCCTTAGATGTTCCCGGCTCGGCGAAGGCGGACCTTGCCGGGTGAGCCTGCTTTCTGATCCCGGCCTTCCCCGCCGCAGGCAAGCGGGGCCCGAGACCTCACTCGCCTAGTGTTTGCTAGGCAGCGAGGGCGTACTCGTGAGAGTCCGCACTTATGGTTTTCCCGGGTGTTTTACGAGGCCGCCCGGGACCTCGACTCGCCACCATCCTCACGAGCCGACCACGTCGAAGCCTGTCGTCCCCGGGGATGTACTGCCGACTCAGTGTAGCCGTGTGCGAATCCTTTTCGCGACCGCGGACCTCTTATCTGCATCGTCGACATCCGATCGACCGGAACGGGAGGGCCCATCGTGACCGCTATCTATCTCCTCGCAGCCGTGCTCCTCGTCTGTGGCTGCCTCTTCTTCATCATGAGAGCCCGTTCTCGTGATTGACACGCGCACCCCCACCTGGCCGACCGAACAGGTCGTCAGCGCCGCCCAGCGGGGCGACCATCGCGCGATCGCGATGCTCGTCTCCGGCTCGCACGCGCACGTGCAGCGCTTCGCCCGCACGCTCTGCTCGACGCCCGAGGACGCGGAGGACGCCGCGCAGGAGGCCCTGATCGTCCTCTACCGGAAGATCGGCACGCTGCGCGCCGCAGCGGCGCTCGCCTCGTGGATGTTCCGGATCGTGCGCAACGAGTGCATCCGC
>JBAURN010000110.1:0-21677 GCA_049581225.1 Solirubrobacteraceae bacterium | reverse complement strand
GAGTTGCGGTCGGCGAGCTCCTGCGGCGGGACCCCAAGCGCGTGGGCGGCGTCGGCGACCGGCTCGCCGTTCTCGTCGGTGCCGGTCAGGAAGAACACGCGGTCCCCCCGCTGGCGATGGTGGCGCGCGAGGATGTCGGCGGCGATCGTCGTGTAGGCGTGGCCCAAGTGGGGGGCCGCGTTGACGTAGTAGATGGGGGTGGTTACGTAGAAGGACACGGAAGTTTCAGGCTACTGGCAAGCACCACACGGCGCTGAGTCGCAGACGGGGGCAGCCGAGCGAGCAAAGTGCCACGTTTGACGCCAATGCACCGCTGCCGGCAAATTGTCCTACACTGTGTGACATGAGTAGGGTCGCCCGACTGTCCACCCGTATCGATGAGGGAGTGGCTCGACGCCTGGAAGACCTGAGCGCCCGCTCAGAGACAAACAAGTCACGCTTGGCCGAGCGCTACATAGACGAGGGCATGCGGATGGACGAGCATCCGGGGATCTTGTTTCGCGACGGTCCGGCCGGCAGGCGCGCGGCACTTGCGGGCGGGCCTGATGTTTGGGAGGTCATCGATATCATTCGCGACAGCGACCTGTCAGGCGAGCCCGCCGTGGTTCATGCCGGCGAGTGGCTCGACCTCTCATCCGAGCGCGTGAGAGCCGCGGTGCGCTACTACAGCCACTACCCCGACGAGGTCGATGCGCGTATCGAGCGAAATCGCGCGCGGGCCGACATGGCCGAAGCCGATTGGCGGCGTGAGCAAGCAGCATTGGCGTGAAGCTGTTGCTCGACGAGCATCTGCCGCGAGTCATCGCGGAGCAACTTCGTGCGCGCTCGCATGACGTCATCGCCGTCACCGAGCGATCGGATTTGCGAGGACTCGCGGACCCCGACTTGTTCGAGTGCGCGCAGGCCGAGGAGAGAGCCGTGGTCACGTACAACGTTGACGATTTCCTCGATCTGGATCGCGTATACCAGGCGAGCGAACGCTCTCATGCGGGCATGGTCCTTCTCAGCTCGCGCCGCTTCCCGAGGAAGTCCGTGGGGCCGCTTGTCAGCGCCCTCGAGCGCTTCCTCGCGGGCGGCGCTCCGTATCGGAGTTTCGTCCATTGGCTCCGCTGAGCACAGATTTCCAGCTAGGACTGCTTTTCCAGCCCGGCAATCGACTCATACACCTGCCGCCCGGTCGCGGTGAGCCTCCACGCATTGGGCTCGCCACGCGCGGGGTCTCCCCCCTGATTCTCGATCAGGTCGAGCTTGTGCAGACGCGCGAGCAGCTTCGACGCTTGGCCCTGGTCGCCGATGCCGGCGTGCTCGCCGACGGCGCGGTTGGACGGGCAGCCGCCGTCCGCGCCGAGCTCGGCGACGGCCGTGAGCACGCGCATCGTGCGGTAGGTGAGGCGCATCGGCAGATCCTGCAAGGGGTCACTTCTGCGAATGGGGCTCGTCCCGGTCGGCTTAGGGGCTGGTCGCTCAATCTCCTTGCGTGCCGCGACGGGTCCCATATAGGGGAGGACGATCGTGCCCATCGAGGGACCCGCTAGGTCCAGCAGAGAGCGCTCCACGGTTTCCCGCCGCCCATCTGTCGTGCGTGTCTCGCTGTCGGGGCTGCCGGCGAGACGGGAGTGCAACACCGACAACAACCCACCGACAATCGCCTCCGCGGTCAAAGCGGGCGGATCCAGCTTGGCGCTGCCCTCGGCGCGACCCAACTCGAGCACGGACACGAGTTGAGCGATCACCTGGCGGCGGCGCTCGAGCGCGCTCGGCCCCGCGGCCAGGCTCTCGACGATCAGCAAGCGGGCCGCCGCCCGGTCGCTGTCCAGGAATTCGAGCAGGGCGGTCAACCCGGCCCGCACCCTGGCAAGCCACGAGCCCTCGCTTTCGTAGGCGGGCACTACCAACTCCGTGGCATCCCTCAGAGCCTCGTCGAAAGCGGCGAGAAAGCACTCTTCGCGATCGTGGAAGATCTCATAGAACGTGCGCCGCGACACGCCGGAGCGTCCGACGACGTGCCCTACGCTGACGTTCGCGGCGCCACGCTCTGAGACCTCCTGGACCATCGCGGTCAGCATCCGGGCGCGCTGCAGCTCGGCTACCTGCTTGTGCCCGTCAGGGTAGGCGCGACCGTTACTTCTTCTTGCCGTGGTGGTGACCATTGACCTTCCCACTTTTCTTCTTGGTCTTCTTAGTCTTGTGCTTCGCGCATCCCGTAACGCTCACCGGAGTCGTCTGCTTGAGTACCGCCCCGTTTTGGCCGGTGAACGCTGTTGGCATCTTCAGTTTTGTGGTGCATAGGTTCCCGTTCGCGGCGAGGGCGGAGTAGGGCCCCTCGGGCAAGTTCAGCTCAAAGCTCGCGATCGGGACGTCGGGGACTTTGCGGAACGTGCTGCTGGTGATCCCGGCTTTGCTGATGAACGTTTCACCGTGCAGATACACGGTGACGCCATAACCCTGCAGCACGATCACGAGTTCCGGGAACTTCGCGCCACCATATGACACGAAGTACGCCGGTCCGGTCAACTGGACCGGTAGCACCGGTGTGATCGCGGTCGCGCTGCCGACCCGTGAGTCTTCAGGACACGCGGCCGGGTTCGCTTCGAACGTCTGCGACGGGCACGCCTTCTGCAGTGTCGTCAAGCGTGACGGCAGTTGCTTGGGCAGGTCGACCTTGACCATTTTCACGTTCGACTGGCCAGAGGCTTGGTTTGCTCCGAGTTCGCCTGTCGGGTAGAGGATCTTTGCGTCCAGGCTCGCGCCATCCTTCCGTGAGGTCTTCCCTGACGTTGAGACCTTGAAGTCCGGTTTGAACGTGAGTGCGCGACATGAGCCCATCTGGAAATGACTCGCGATGGGGACAGTCACGCCCTGCGTGCTGGTCGCGGTACCCGAGAATTCTTGGGGTTCGCAGTTGGTCGGGTTGAACATGAACCCTGGCCTGTCTATCACCGCATTGATCGTCCGCAGATCCGTTGGCACCCCATCCAAAATGCTCGGCAACGGGTCTGTCGTGACCGTCAACCGCGCCGTGAGCGGATCCACCGCGATAGACGCGCGGACCACAACCGTGCCGAGGTTGAACGGGCCCGCTATTGCGGGAACCACGATGCTCAACCCGTACGGAGCGCCCTTATAACCACCGGTCAGGTAGATCGGGGCTGCACCCAGACCGGGTTCAGGCACCACCAGCGGGTACGGTCCGGGCCCTGCGGTCACCTGGGTGTGTCCGATTTGCGACGCGCTTGAGCATGTTCCGGCGGCTGCTTGTGGTTCCTCGCACAATGAGACCTTGCTGATCATGCCCAACAGTCCCTCTGGTGTCTTGAAGGACAGCGAGGAGATGCGTTGTTGCTCATCCGCACGCGTCAACAACAACGAGAAGTCCGTATAGCCACCAGCCTGATCGGTCGTCGACCCAGCCGTCAGGACCGGCGTGAACGGCAGCCGCGAGGTGCAGCTCGTGTCGATCAGGAATGTGCTTGTGGGGAATGCGTCTGTTGTGAATGGACTGCTCCACGGTGTGAAGTCGCTCGTGGTGTTGTATTCTCCGCATCCTGTGGGTGTGGCCAGTGCTGCTCGTGCGCCGCCGCTGAACGCGAGTTTGAACGATGTGAGCGGCAGTGCGGGTGTTTCGTTGAATGTTGTGGTGAGTCGTCCTGTTTGTTCGTCGAGGCTGACGTTACCGACGAGCTTGAGGTTGACTCCTTCGCCGGATGCCGCGACTAGCAGTTGCAGGTGTGGTGGGTTGGATTGCAGGATGTAGACGCTGCCCTTCAACGCATGCGCCAACAACGGTGATTCAATTTCGTCGGTGCCCACCTGCGAGGAGCTCTTGCACGACGGTGGATCCAGCCTACCGACACCGTCTTCCCAGGATTGACACGCTGTCAAGCCGGCTGCCTGTCCCGGATTGATGACGACGCCTTCGGGCAACACTACCGTCGTGTTCTTGATGTCGGCCTGCACCAACCTGACCTTCTGCTGATAGATACCCGATTCCGTGCCGGTCAACGCTTCCTGTGGCATTTTGACTTCGAAGCTCAACCCGGCGGGACTGTCGCCTGCCGTGGTGTCCGGCGCGGCGCTGATCGTCGGGGTGAAGTCGAGCTTGTCGCAACCTTCGAAGGCCTGTGGTTCACCGGTCTTGCTGAGCAGTTCGAAGCCAACTTCGCTCTTTACGTTTTCGTCGAACCAACTATTCACGCCGACCGTGAACGGCTCTTTGGTACCGCACGATGTCGGGACCGTCAGAAACGGTGAACTCGACGCCGCGGACGAGCACGCTTGTTCGCCTTGGCCCGCACATCTCCGCTGATGGTCGTGGCTGGGGTCCGCGGGTACGCCCCACACCGTGATCGAGTTAGCTACAACTTCGGCTTGGGGAAGATTGTTGACGTGCTCGGTGATGCCATAGTTCCCGTCGCTACGCACGCTCGCATCCAGGAACACTTTGACGCCTGCAATGAAGAACCCGAACTGCGCTGGAGAACCGGGGGGTGGCACCAAGTTGAACACCGCAAACTCGAAATCGTATGGTGTGGCGCCGTTTGCGACCGTCACATCGTCCACACCTATCTGGGTTCCACCGGGACACTTTTCTTCGTTGAACTGTTCTCTAGTGCACCTTGGCACCGAGTTCGGGTCACCAATTATTCCAGGTGGCAGGTTAAACGTGAGGTTTCGCATTTCGCCGTTCGCGGGCTTGAATTTTTCCTCGTTCAGATCGAAGCTGAACGTAAACGCGTAAGGATGTGTTCCCGCTTGCGTGTCGAATTCGCCGTCCGCGCGCGAAAACCACGCCCAGCTATGAGCAAAACCAAAACTCACCGGTCCCGACCCGATCCGCAACGTATCTGACGTGCTGGTAGCGGTCGCCGCTCCACCACCAGAGATCGTCACCAGATTCTGCGCCACGCCTTCGCTCGCACCGGCGGCGACACGCACGGGTAGCGCGATTTCCTCCCTTTGCCCAGCGTATAGTTCTGGCAGTGCGAGAGTACAGCTCTCCGGCGAGCCACCGTCGCAGATCCAGCCTTCTTCTTCTTCGATGCCTTCGATACCGGCCGGGAGACGGTCTGTGATGGTCGCGCCGGGTTGGCTTGGCTTGGCTCCGATCTCATACGCGGCGATCTCGATCTCTCCAGTGGAGCCGGGAGCCATGTTTGTCGCCGGCACTCCACGCGACTCCACCTCCCAACCAGTCGCGTTTTCAGCAAACGCGGGGGCCGCCACGACACCAGCCACGACCAGACTCAACACGACAGTCACTACCGCTAGGCGTGCGCTCCGGCCTGTCTTATACGCGCTCATCACTTGCCCCTCCCTGAAGACCCGCTGACATTCCCGTCTCGTGACGCTGAGCTCTTTGCGCGCTTCTTCACGCCATAGCGTCTGCGCGCATTCGCCCTACACGAAGCTCGCCGCGTCTTCTTGCTCTTCTCGCACCTCTTCAACGCCCGGGCGAGCTTCTGCGCTCTACTCAACGACTTCTGTTTGACCGCCACCGCCTTTGGCGCGGATGCTTCGAAGTTGCCGACACCGTCATAGCTCACACTCGGCGGCGTCGCGAAGATTGGAGGCGTCGCGGGCACACCCTGACAACCGCTGCCCGTACATTGTGGCGGCGTCACAGGCGGCTTGGAGCCGACACGCACATCGTAAACATCGATGTTTTCGTTTTCGTCTTCGGGGACCAGTTTGCCTCTCGTCGTCATGAACACGTCATTCCCGCTCGTGCTGGTGCCGATCAAGAACGCGCCTTCGGGACTGGTGCCGTCGGAGAGCAGATAGATACACCCCACTTGTTCGTGGCAACCACCGCTGTCGTAACGCTCCCACTCGTACACATCCGTCGCTTCATTGATGTCCTGCGGCACCAACCCTTCGAGGGTGTCGAAGAACACGCGGTTGCCATCGTCGGACATCCACCGCGCGGCGGTCGTACCGACGCTGCTCACCGGCAAAAACGCCGAGAATTTTTTGGTGATCGGTTCGCCGTTCTGCTTGCACGACAAGCAATTCAGCTGTTCACTGGCGTAGTCGTACAGGAACACCTGCTCGCTACTACCGCTCGCGTAACCGGTGGGACGTGCGGAGGAAGTGAACAGCAGGTGAGCGCCGTCAGACGTCACCTCGGCTTCGGTATCGCCAAGACTGCCCTGCCAATCACCGGCAAACCGATTGAACGACTCCGGCTGCGTAACGTTATCTTTGCCCGACAATGTCGCCACGAACCTTGGCGGTTCACCGACATGAACCACATAGAGATCGCACAAGCCAGATCCACTTTGTCCTTCTTCGCAGGGTCCTCGTTGAGCACCCGGTATCGGTTCGTCGGGATCGGCTACGAAATACACGAACGACAAATTGCTGCTGGCGGCGACCACACCGCGCACCGGCTTCCCCGGCGAAAGTTCGACAGTCTGGTCTGACCCGAGATCATACTCATAGAGCTGTCCCGTCTTCGTGTACAGCACCTTGGCCCCGTCGGGCGTCGCATTCCAATACTGCGCGCCTTCCGCGACCAGCACGGTGCAGGCGTCCGTGGGAAGGGAGCATTTACCACTCACCAACGGGCTCTGTGGCGCGGTGTCATTCTCCCTCACATACACATCGCCGGTATTCAAATCCGTCCAAAAGATCCGGCTCCCATCTTCAGAAATATCGTGCGCAAGCATCGGATAGTTGTCTCCATTATTCCTATCGATAGCGAGAGCGGGCCCCCCGAACGTCGCGTTAGGCTCAGTCGAACCATCCGGCAACACGTTCACAAGCGTGGTCGTTCCACCGCTCGTGTCATACAGATTGTTCTCCGTCACGCCACCGTCGACCGCGTTGGGCGTGAGCGCGTCATTAGCCATGAACAACTCATGGCCAAGGTCCGCTGAGCTACCGCCATACGCAACTTCAGCCTTGCCGGGAGTGAATCTGGGGTTTCCTGCGGCGCCAAAACTGTCTTGAGTGCTATGTTCGGGCGTAGTCGTGATCAACGGCGTGTAAGCACCGGTACTGAGATCCTTGGCGTACAGCTGGCTGTACCCGTCGCTCGGAGCGCCAGGCGCCAACGCCGGCGTGTACCTGGAGTTCACAAAACCCACCGTCAGGTCGCTCGAGAACCCCTTGAACGCCGGCCGCTCGGCACCCCCGCTGGAGGGCGGCTCCACGTTCTGGGTTTCCCACTGCCCATCGGCGCCTCGACGCGCCACGTACTGGTTGCCCAAGTTGGGACCCTCAGCCCCCGTGCCTCCCCGTTCAGAAGGATCGCCCATATACGCAACCGCATTTCCATCTGGGGACACCAAGAACGGCTGCTCGGTCCAACCGCCGGCCAACGCAATTTGTAGCGGCACATCTTGATAGACGTCGCCGTCCGCGTTGGCGGTCGGAGAGACCTTTTCGTAACCGCGACCGTCCGGAAGCACAGTCGACGGCGCCGTAACAGACGGTGTCGTAAACGTCGCGTCGGCCCCGTAGACCGTGCCCGCTTCGCCTTCGGCGACAAGTCGAAAATGATACGTCGTATCGGCGCCCAATTCACTCAGCGAAGCAGTGCTCGGCAACGCGACTTCCGAGGCTTTGAGCCTTACCGGTGCGGTCGAAGTACCGTATTCGGTTGTAGCGCCATATTCGAAATGGACGTTAACGGGTACGTGATAGTCGATCACCTGGGCGCTGAGGGTGGAGGACGATGATGTGATCCCAAGCGCCGCCTCTTCGCTGATCGTGGCCACCGGCGCGGTGCGGAACTCTTCGTCGGGACCGTACACAGTCCCATCGGAGTTGGTGGCCACCACCCTAAAGTGATAGACGGTATCGATCGCGAGACCTTCTTCGATTTCGGCATACACTGTACCGGAGCCTTCCGAGCCCAGATCTTTAGTCGGGCCAGACTCGCCGTATGCCGTACTAGTCCCGTATTCCAAATGAGCCTGCGTGTCCAGGCCGTGCGCTTCGACGGTGCCCGTCAATTCGACAGAATCCTGGGTGATGAAATGAGCAAGGGCGGACGCCACCGTCGGCGGCCCATGCACGTACAAGGTGTGATCTTCACCATAAGTAGTGCCGTTGACGTTTCTGGCGACGATCCGATAGTGATAAGTGGACCCAGGCGCAAGTCCCGTCAGTTCGGTTGACACATGGTGGGTGCTGGAATCCGACCCGACCGGTTCAGCGGATGCCGGCATCACCGACCCATAGGTCGTAGTGGCGCCGTACTGAAACTGATAGGTGGCCGCCACGCCGCCGGGATTCACGCTGCCATTGAGCATCGCGGAAGTATTGGTGACGCCCGTCGGAGCTTCCGTGCTCGCTTCAGGCACGACCACCGACGTACCGGAGTAAATCAACACCTGCGCTCCAGAATTTACATCTCCAGACGCATAGATATCGCCTGTCGCCGAGCTGACGGCAACTCCAAACGAGCGTCCCGAACTGCCAGGTCCGCCATACAGCTCTTCTTCCCCAGTCTCCGACAGTAGTTCCCCTGCTTCGCCGAACTCGGCGATACGGTCGGCCTCGTCGACGTATACGTGATCGTTGGCGGTATCCACTGCGACTCTGACGCCCCTGTCGTCGACCAGCGTGCCTTCCGCTTCCAACGCTCCAAACTGGAGTGCGGTGAACCGTTCAACCCCGCCGTTGGCATCCACACCGTATACGTTTCCGTTGTCGTCGACAGCGATACTTCTGATGTCATGGTTTACCGATAGTTCTGCTGCGTAGTCGGCTTCGGTGACTGGGCTGGCCGTCGGCACGTACTTTCTAATCTTGCCCCGGCTTGTTGATTCTTGGCGATAAGCAACATAAACGGCGCCGGTCGAGTCTACGGCCACTCCTTCAGCCCTGTCTCCCGCTTCGCCTTTGAGCTGCCCAAGCATCGCTCCGTTGGAGCTGAATATCTCCACGTTGTGGCTGTCCGCAAAATAGATGTCACCTTTGGCCGGCCCTGACGACGCGTCCACGGCGATCTGCATCGAAAGTACGATTTCTTCGGGTTGAGGCGCCGACTTAATCTTATTTGTGCCTGTGGCAGAAAAGTCGACTGGCGCTCCCGTGGCGGTGAACCGATCGATCTCCGGTGCGACGGTTCCCAGCGCGATATAGCTTTCGTCGAGCGCGTAAAGTTCGCCGGTGGATTGATCGACGGCGACGTCCGAAGCGTTCCTAAAGCTGGTGAGTCCGGGGCCTTGCGGTCCAAACGATTCGCCGGTATAGGGGTGTATGAGCTTTGCCTGCGCGGCTCCGGCGCAGAGCATGAGCGCACCGCTCGAGATGAGCATCGCCGCCAGAAGCCTGCGAAGACGACGTTGCGGCCTGTTGGTGTTGCTCGGCATGTCTAGGTCTCCCCTGGGTGTGCCCTGTAAGGGCGTGTTTGTTGCTGTTGTGGCTTGTCTGGATCGTGAGCGCCGGCCGGGGCGCGAGGGGCCGCAGAGTTTCCGGCCCCTCGCAGCGGACATCGGTCAGTTAGCCGGTGACCGCCCACGTGCCGAGACCGGACGAGTTCGATGTCACGCCTTCGAAGAAGACGTACGCTCCGGACACGCTCGCTCCCCCCACCAGGCCCGAGAAGTTCCAAATGCCGCCGGCTGTCGCGTTGCTCAATGAGCGCTGGTAGACACACAGGTTTTCTGAAGGCGCGGTCGGTTCCGCGGCGGTCCCTTTGCAGACTCCTCCACCTTTTTCCGGCACGTAGTGGACCTGCGATTCACTTAGGGTTGCTGCGAGCCGTATCGTGAATGAGATGGGCAGGTAGGTTTCGCCGTCGCCGCCGCCGGTCAGTGACCAGACGCCGGTCTCGGTCGCGCCTGGCGGTAGCGTGCCTTTGTCTGTCCATGGAGAGCCGTTTTCGCCGTTGCAGGCGTAGGTCGTGCCGTTAGCGGCCACGAACTTCGAGCCGCCTTCTTTGCAGTTGGCGCCTTTGGGCTCTGTGCTGCTGGTAACGCTAGTGCCGTTCGTACCTGGCGCACCGCTGGTGCCGTTGGTACCGTCGGCGCCTTTGGGACCGGTGGGACCGGCTGGGCCCGCGAGCCCAGCGGCACCGGCCGCTCCGGCGGGACCCGCTGGACCAGCCTTGCCCTGCAGTTGTTTGAGTACACTCGGCTTGATCTGCTTGGTCGAGGTGATCAAGAATTTACTCGCGGCATACGCACCGCCGCTCATCGCGAACACCATCGCCAACGTGGCGACGACGTTCGCGTACGTCAACCGACTACGCACACCTCTAAACATCTAGATCCCTCCCAACGGGCTCGAAACACAAAAAACCGTCACAGGCACACAGCCCACGACGAGAGAAGAAAGCTGAAAGCGCGCCAAACACGCACAAGAAACCGACCCAAACGCGACGCCCGGACAACCGGACGCACGAGAAACCCAACCGGGCGCAACGCCCGGCGAAACAACGAAACGACCCGCTGCTAGCGGCCGCACCATCCCCTTCCCCCCTACGGGGGACACCGGCCGGCCGCCAGGCCGGACCGACGGGGTTAGGCTTTGACGCCCAGAGAGAGAGAGAGAGAGAGAGACGCGTCAGCGACGCTGACGCGTCCTATTACGCCCCCGTCAGAGGCGCAAGGACTCCCAAGCACGTTATCCCCAAAAGAAACCACGTGAAAACAAACTCCTCTCAAAAACGAGCAGGTCCCTCTCCCAAGGTCCCCGTCAAAACTGTGTTGGTGTCGACCACGAAGACCGACCCAGACCCGACCTTATGTCTTGCCCCCCGAATGGGAGGTCCGCTCGCCCACCAAGTCCACTTCACATAGAAGAGCCCAGTGGATATGAGCGCTGGCGGCAACATACCATCAGCGATCCCTCCTGTCAAGTCCCCTTGACCGGATGTCAACTGGTCAAGGTCCAGGGGAACAACCGCCACACCGGCGAGATCCGCTCGAAACCCCGCGCGAGACGCGAAGTGCGGTGGTCTATCCGGCGCTTCCGCGCTTGGCCGCCCAAACGCTTTCGAAGTTGAGATCGGTGTGCTTGGCGATTAGGTCGTAGTCGCCGTCGTAGTGAAGGATCGCGGCTTTGTGGCGATCGGCTACGCCGGCCACGAGCAGATCGATCGGCTTGACGCGGTGGGACACTCGTTTGTCGGCCGCCAGTTGGGCTTGGGCATCGAGCGCACGCTGGACCGCCGCGGTGTCGAGCGTGAGGAGAGGCATCGCTTCCAGCTCTTCGGCAAGCAGCGCGAAGTCTTCGCCGTCGCGCGCCGAGTAGCGCATCTCGAGCAACAGCGGCTCCGTCATCGCCAGCTCACCGCGTTCGATGCGGGTGGCCAGCTTTGCGGACTCGGCGTCCCCGATGCGACCATCGCGCAACCGCGACCACACGGACGTGTCGAGCAGGCTGAGCGTCTTCGTCAAGCGCGAGTCCAGCCCGTGCCGCGAACCTCCAGGAGGGCATCGGTGTCAAGCCCGTCGCCAGTCAAAAGCCGCGCGGCCAGGCGCTTGCGCAACAGCGCGTCCTTGGCCTCCCGCACGTCGCGGGCATCGGTATTCGAGAGCAATGCCTGCGCGCCCGCAATCGCCAGCTCGCCCACAGATGGAGCAAGCCCGCGCCGCCGCAACCGCTCCCGCGCATCTTGCAGCGGTGGCGTCAGGGTCACTGAGACACGCTTGTATTGAGTCGGCACGAGCTCAGTGTAGCACCTGGGTGCTGTACTACCCTCCGAGGTCGGCGATCGATTCGTAGACCTGCCGGCCGGTTGCCGTTAGCCTCCACGCGTTGGGCTCGCCGCGCGCGGGGTCGCCCCCCTGATTCTCGATCAGGTCGAGCTTGTGCAGGCGCGCGAGCAGCTTGGACGCTTGGCCCTGGTCGCCGATGCCGGCGTGCTCGCCGACTGCGCGGTTGGAGGGGCGGCTGCCGTTTTCGTTGAGCTCGGCGACGGCGGTGAGTACCCGCATCGTGCGATACGTGAGGCGCATTGGCAGATCCTGAAGGGGGTCGCTTCTTACTATGGGGCTCGTGCCGGCCGCTTTGGGTGTGGGTCGTTCGATCTCCTTGCGTGCCGCTACGGGTCCGAGATAGGGGAGGACGATCATGCCCATCAAAGGACCGGCCAGCTCGAGCAGCGAGCTCTCCTCGGCGTGCCCACGGCCGTGGTTCGTGCCGGTCTCGCAATCGCCGCCCGCCAGACGACCGTGCAACACCGAGAGCAATCCACCGACGATCGCCTCGCCGGTCAAAGCGGGCGGGTCGAGCTTAGCCTTGCCCTCAGTGCGCCCCAACTCCAAGACCGCCTCCAGGTCGGCGATCACTTGGCGGCGCCGCTCAGACGCGTCGGGACCCGCTGCCAAGCTCTCCACGATCAGCAGGCGGGCCGCCGCCCTGTCGCTATCCAGAAACCCGAGCAGCGCAATCAACCCGGCCCGCACCTTCGCAAGCCAAGCACCCCCAGTCCCATACGCGGGAACCACCACCGCGGCGGCGTGTTGCAATGCCTCGTCGAACGCGGCGAGAAAGCACTCTTCGCGGTCGTGGAAGATCTCATAGAACGTGCGCCGTGAGACACCGGAGCGTCCGACGACGTGTCCGACGCTGACGTTCGCGGCGCCACGCTCAGAGACCTCTTGAACCATCGCGGTCAGCATCCGAGCACGCTGCAGCTCGGCTACCTGACCACGACCGTCACTTCTTCTTAGTGTGGTTGTGGGCATTCGCTTTCCCGCTCTTCTTCTTGGTCTTCTTCGTCTTCTTGGCCTTGTGCTTCGCGCAACCCGTAACGCTGACCGGAGTCGTCTGCTTGAGCACTGCACCGTTCTGGCCCGTGAATGCGGTGGGCATCTTCAGCTTCGTCGTGCACAGATTCCCGTTCGCCGCCAGGGCCGAATAGGGCCCCTCGGGCAAGCTCAACTCGAAGCTCGAGATCGGGACGTCTGGAACTTTGCGGAACGTGCTGGACGTGATGCCCGCTTTCGAGATGAACGTTTCGCCGTGAAGGAACACGGTCACGCCATAACCCTGGAGCACGATCACTAGTTCAGGGAACTTCGCGCCACCATAGGACACGAAATAGGCAGGTCCAGTAAGGGTGACCGGAAGGACCGGTGTGATCGCCGTAGCGGTGCCCACCTTGGAGTCTTCCGGACACGCGGCCGGGTTCGCTTCAAACGTCTGCGAAGGACACGCCTTCTGCAACGTCGTGAGCCTGGACGGCAGTTGCTTGGGCAGGTCCACCTTGACCATCTTCACATTCGACTGCGAGGAGGCCTGGTTGGCTCCCAGTTCGCCTGTGGGATAGATGATCTTCGCGTCGAGGCTCGCACCGTCCTTACGCGAGGTCTTTCCCGACGTGGAAACCTTGAAGTCCGGCTTGAACGTGAGCGCTCGACAAGACCCCATCTGGAAATGACTACCGATCGGGACCGTTGCTCCTTCAGTGCTGGTCGCCGTCCCCGAGAAGCTCGACGGTTCGCACCCGGTCGGGTTGAACATGAAGCCCGGCTTGTCGATCACCGCGTTGATCGCACGCAAATCCGCGGGGATACCGTCGATGATCGTCGGCAACGGATCCGTCGTGATCGTCAACTGTGTAGTGAGCGGGTTGACTTCGATCCGCGCCCGCACAACCTGGGTTTGCAGCGTAAACGGACCCACTACCAGTGGGACTACGATGCTCAACCCGTAAGGTGCGTTCTTGTAACCGCCCGTCAAATAGATCGGCGCCGGCGGTTGGCCCGGTTGTGGCACGACCAGCGGGTAGGGGCCGGGACCGGCCTCCACGACGGTGTGACCGATCTGCGAGGCCGGGGAACAGGTGCCTTGCGATGCTTGTGGTTCGGGGCAGAGTGGGATCTTGCCGATCATTCCCAATAGACCCTCGGGTGTTTTGAACTGTAGGGCGCCGATGCGTTGTTGGTCATCTTCGCGGGTCAATAGCAGCGAGAAGTTCGTAAACCCGCCTGCTTGATCGGTGGTGGACCCCGCGGTCAGGGATGGGCTGAAAGGCAGGGCGCTACCGGCGCATGGCGCACCGGCGGACCCGTGGGAGATCGCGAATCCGCTGGCGGGGAACGCGTCGGGTATCGACGGTGTGCTCCACGGCGTGAAGTCGCTGGTCGTCTCATAGATTCCGCAATGCAACGGTGTCGTCAATGCAGCCTGTGCGCCACCGCTGAAGGACAGTCTGAACGCTGTGAAGGGCAGCTCTGGCGTTTCGGTGAAGGTTGTTGTGAGGCGTCCTGTCGTTTCGTCGAGGTGCACATCGCCGACGAGCTTTACGTTCACGCCCTCGGCTGAGGCGGCGACGAGCAGCTTCAGGTTCGGGGGGTCCGATTGCAGCACGTAGACGTCGCCCTTGAGTGTTTCCTTCAACAACGGCGTTTCGATTTCGTCGGTGCCGACCTTCGAGTCGTTTGGGCAGGACGGAGCTTCGCGTGTACCTACAGCGCTTTCAACAGTTTGGCAGGCCCCCAGTCCGGCGGCTTGTCCCGGGTTGATCACGACTCCTTCGGGCAGGGTCACCGTCGTGTTCTTGATGTTCGACATCGCCAGCGCGTGTTGGGAGGTCAACCCTTCCTGTGGCATTTTGACTTCCACGGTCAAACCGGCGGGAGTGTCGGCATCGGTCGTGTCCGGCGCGACGCTGATCGATGGACTGAAGTTGAGCCGATCGCACCCCGTGACGCCCTGCGGCGCGCCGAATGCGTCATGCGAAAGGAAACTCGTCTGGTCGCCGATCGCGCCGTTCAGCCATGTGTTGACACTCGCCGAATCAGTCAAAGGGCCTTCACACGAGGTCGGCATCGTCAAAAACGGCACTTCGCCATCGGGGGAGGCACAACCGAAGTATTCGACCCCGTCGCTTTCATGACACGCGCGTTCTGGATCGTGTGAGCTTTCGCCAGGAACGCCCCAGATCGTCACGGTACTGGTGACCAACCCACGCTGAGGGATGTTTGCCACATGCTCCGTGATGCCATAGTCGCCGTCGCTGCGCACAGTCGCGTCCAGAAAGGCGTCTATGCCAAGAATCGAGAACGCGAACTCCGCCGGATGCCCTGGCGGCGGCACCAAATTGTAAACGGGGAAACTGATGGTGAACGGCGTCGGTCCTCCCCCCAGACCGGTAGGCGCTGCTCCTATCTGCGACCCGGTTGGACATTGTTCGTGGTCAAACTGTTCACGCGTACATTGGGGCACCGCGTTCGTATCGCCGACCAGTCCCGGGGGAAGATTGACGTCCAGATTACGCGGTTCGCCGCCCTCCGGTTCGGTGTTGCTGTTTGCGTTCAACGCGAAGTTGAACGTGAACTCGTACGGATGAGATCCAGCCTGCCGATCGACCGTCCCGTCCGCGTTTGTGAACCAGGCGTCTATCTGCGCGAACCCGAACTTGGCGGGTTCGGGATTTATCGTCAGCGCGCTGGACGAACTCGCGCCTCCAAGCGATCCACCGCCAGACACCTCCACCTCGTTCTGAACGGTACCCGTAGACACGTTCGAAGCGACCTTGATGGGCAGATAATATTCGTCTCGCTCGGCGCGCTTGCCTTCGAGTTCTCGCGTGCAAACCGATTGCGCGCCAGTGGTGCACGTCCAGCCTTCTTCTGAGACCCCTTCGATCCCGACAGGCAACGTGTCCGTCAACATCGCGCCGTTGGTGCTCGGCGCGCCACCGATGTTGTAGAGGTCGATCTCCACCAATCCAGCGCCGCCAGGGGGCAGGTTGGTCGGATAGCTGTGCGAGTTCAACTCCCAGCCAGGCAGATTTTCCGCCATCGCCGCAGGGGCCGCCACAACGAACCCGACAAAGCATGCCGTCAACGCCACCAGTTTGATCGCAACGATACGACAGATTCGTGCGCCACTCATCACTTGCTCCCCCTATGGCCCTTGACTGGTTGACGCGCTGACTTGACCGCCCTATGCGTAGCGCGCTTGTGCTTCTTTCTCTTCCCGCCTTTTTTCCTCTGCGATTTCTTGACCTTCTTCTTCGCTTTAGCCTTGTTGCTGCCGATCGATGCCGGGAAATTGCCGACACCGTTATATGTCACACTTGAAGGCGTCGAGAACACGGGTGGCGCCGAGGCGATTCCCTGACAACCTGTGCCGGTGCATTGCGGAGCCACCACAGGTAGGGGCGCGTTCGCTCTCGCGTCGTAGAGATCAACGTTTTCGTTCTTGTCTTCGGGCACCAGCTGGGAGCGAGTCGTAAAGAAGACGTCATGGCCGCTTTCGCTCGCATCGGCAAGAAACGAGGCTTCCGGACTGTTCCCTGCAGACAGCAGGTAAACGCAACCCTGGGTAGCTTCGCAACTACCGGCGCCATCCTGCTCCCACTCGTACACGTCCAGCAACCCGTTGGTGTCCTGCGGCACCAGCGGGTCGAGGCTGTCGAAAAACACCTTCTTCCCGTCGGAGGAAATCCACCGATGCGAGTAGGTACTCATATATGTCACAGGCAAAAACGCTGACGTGGGGTGCTTTGGCGCTTCGTTGGTCGGATTGCAGGACGCGCAGAACAGCTTCGCCGCCGCGAAGTCATAGACGAACACCTCCTCGTCGTTTCTGGGTTCTCCGCCTTCGCGACTCACGTTGCTATAGCCCGTCAACGACCTGGTTGAGGTGAAGACAAGCGTTCGCCCATCTGGCGTCGCCTGCGCTTCTTTCTGACCGAGGCCAGGCTGCCAATCGCCCGCCGCGCCTCCACCGTAATTTTCCGACTCGACCGCCTCTTCATCGTCGCCGGCGGCGAGCATTGCAATGAACCTGGGTGCTTCTCCTTGGTGCAGAACGTAGAGGTTGCAGCCCGATTCGCCGTACTGGCATTCCTCGGATTGGGCACCGGGTGCGAGCGCCGCACCCGAGACGAAGTACACGTACGAGAGGTCTTCGCTGGTTGAGACGATGCCCCGCACTTCGCCGCCGGGCGTCAGATCTACGACATGCCCACCGGCGGCTTCATACTCGTAGATATCGCCCTGCTTGATGAACAACGCCTTGGAACCATCTGGAGTAGCGGTCCAAAAGACACCTTCGCCACCCGCCGACGCGTCCACCCGCACCGTGGTGGCATCGTTTTCGCGTAGATACAGATCACCGTTGTTCAAATCCGTCCAATACACTCGATGTCCATTTTCGGAGATCGCGTGCGAGAGAGCCGGCTCCCCCAGGAAGGATTCGCCTGGCGGGCCGCCGAAGGTCGCGTTGGGTTCGCTCTGTCTGTTGGGCAGGACGTTGATCGGCGTCAACGTCCCTTCGTGCGAGTCGTACAGATTGTTCTCCTGGGGCCCACCGCCGACCATCCCCGACACGAGCGCGTCGTTGGCCATGAAGAACATGTGCGAAAGATCCGTCGAGCTGCCCGCATACGCGGGCCCCTGCGGCTCACCCGGAAGGGTAGGCACGTGGTAAGCCCGAAATTCTTCGACTTCCCTGTTCGGAGGCGTCTCCGTGAACAGTGGTGCAAACACTCGTGTATTCAGGTCGCGCGCATAGAGCACGGGATACTTGTCGGCGGGGGCTCCAGTCGCCAATGGTTCCGACCCGTTATAGATGAGAAAGCCGTCTTCTAGGTTCTTGGTGAACCCCTGATAGCCAGACCCAACGGTTGCTACACCCACATCGGGCTCGATATTGGTTGCGGTCCAAGTGGATTCTCCACCGCGCCGTGCGAGATATTGGTTGCCCGCTCCGGCCCCCTCGTTACCGGTGCCGCCAGTTTCAGAAGGATCGCCCATATATGCAATCGCGTCTCCGTCGGCTGCAGCCAACAGTGGCTGGAAGGACCAGTCGGACTCAAAGCTCATACCAGAAGGGGCCTGCGGGATCACGTTACCTTTGGGATCGCCGCTCTGAGATACCTTTTCATACCTTCGATCGTCCGGTAGCGCCAGGCTGGGAGTGGACGAGGTGGAGAAATCGTAATCCGAGCCACGTATCGTCCCGTACTGGTTCCTGACGACCACCCGGAAGTGATATTTCGAATCTTGCGTCAGCCCGCCGACTCGTGCCTGGGCTGAGCTAACTTCTCCACTGGAGAGCACTTCTTCCTTGGTGCTACGGCCGTATTGATCGGTGGGTCCATATTCAAAGTAGAACGTGCTCGACGCACCGAAATCATCCACTCGGACGTTGAGCGTCACTTCGCTCGTTCCCGCTTCAGAGATAGACTCGCTCGCGATATAGGCGACCGGCTGGGTGGTGAATGTCCCGTCTGGACTGTAGGAGGTGCCTGCGGCGTTGACGGCCAGGAGGCGGAAGTGGTACATCGTGGCCGCCTGCAGGCCGGTCAACTCCTGCGTTACGCCGCCGGGTTCGACTCCCATGTCTACAGGCTGTGTGCTCGAGCCATAAGCCATCGTGACGCCATATTCGACCTGATAGTGCGTATCGAGGCCTTCGGGAGTCACATACGCTTCGAGGAGCTGCGTGGATTGAGTGCTCTGGCTGGGGTTCGCAGAGGCATAGTTGACGATCGGCGGCCCTGCCGCCCACGCCGGGACTCCCAACATCAGAAGTACGGCGAACACGGAACCGGTCGCCACGACGGCAGCGAGAACAGCGCGAAACTTCGTCAAGGATCTACCGATCACCATGAGGCCTCCGTATACGAGCCCCAACTGGTGAGGCGAGATTGACCGGAAGCCCGGTCGCGCCGAGCCCCCTCCCTTTGGAAAGACGAGAACGGCGCTCTATGGCGCGCGAGAAACCAAGCCGGGCTTCACACCCAGCCTGCCGCGCAACCCTGCCGCGGCGAGAGGACCTAGCGGCTAGACGCCGGCCGGCCCAGAGAGAGAGAGAGAGAGAGAGACGCGTCAGCGACGCTGACGCGTCCTATTACGCCCTCGTTAGAGGCGCAAGGACTCCCAAACACGTTATCCCCAAAAGAAACCACGCTAAATACAACCCTCTCTCAAAAACGAGCAGGTCCCTCTCCGAAGGTCCCCGTCAAAACTGTGTTGGTGTCGACCACGAAGACCGACCCAGACCCGACCTTATGTCCGCTCACCCACCGAAGCCGCTCCACACAGAAGCGGCAAACCAGTGGATATGAGCGCTGGCGGCAACATACCATCAGCGATCCCTCCTGTCAAGTCCCCTTGACCGGATGTCAACCCGTTCGCCGGGCCTTCTCGCGCGCGCGAGAACCTTTATGGGATGTTGTTTTGTGTGGCGCTGTTTTGTGTGGCGTCGCTCTGCGCGACGCCGCTGCCGAGGTCGGCGATCGACTCGTGTACCTGCAGCCCGGTGCTTGTGAGCACCCAGGCGTTGGGCTCGCCACGGGCGGGGTCTCCCCCTTGGTTCTCGATCAAACCGAGCTTGTGCAGGCGCGCCAACAGCTTGGATGCCTGGCCTTGGTCGCCGATACCGGCGTGCCGGGCGACCGTGCGGTTGGAGGAGCCGGGGTGCTTGGCGACGGACACGAGCACGCGCATCGTGCGGTAGGTGAGACGCATCGGCAACTCCTGCAACGGATCGGCGCGCACGGTGAGCGGTGCGTTCGAGCTGCGCAGCGGCGCGGGACGCGCGATCTCCTTGCGTGCGGCCGCCGGACCGAGATAGGGAAGCACGATCATCCCCATCAACGGACCCGCCAACTCCAACAGCCCTCCCGGTTCCTCCTGCACCAGCCGCGCGTGCAGGACCGAGAGCACAGCCCCAACAACCCCCTCCGCCGTGAGAGACCCTTCGTCGTGGACCACAGCACGGGCGGCGTCCTGTGAGCCCCGGGCCACGACCGGCATGACCCGCGCGATCACGCTCTGACGCCGCGCAAGCACCGCCGGCCCCGCGGCCAAGCTCTCCACGATCAACAGCCGACCCAGCGCAGGGTCGCGCTCGAAGCAATCCAGCAGGGCGACGAGCCCGGAGCGCATCCCCTCGCTCCACGTCCCACCTCGCTCATACGCCGGCACGACGACGGCCGCCACATCGCTCAGCGCCTCGTCGAACGCGACCAAAAAGCAATCGTCGCGGTCGTGGAAGATCTCATAGAACGTGCGCCTTGAAACACCGGAGCGCCCGACAACATGCCCGACGTTGACATTCGCGGCGCCACGCTCTGAGACCTCCTGGACCATCGCGGTCAGGATCCGAGCCCGCTGCAGCTCGGCTACCTGACCACGACCGTGCTCACTTCTTGTTGTTGTGGTTGCGAGCATCGCCTTTCCCGCTCTTCTTGCTCTTCTTCGTCTTCTTAGCCTTGTGCTTGGCGCATCCCGTCACGGTGACCGGGGTGGTCTGCTTGAGCACCGCTCCGTTCTGCCCGGTGAACGCGGTTGGCATCTTCAGCTTCGTGGTGCACAGGTTCCCGTTCGCCGCGAGCGCTGAATAGGGCCCCTCGGGCAGGCTCAGCTCGAAGCTAGCGATCGGAACGTCCGGGACTTTACGGAACGTGCTGCTCGTGATCCCTGCTTTGCTGATGAACGTTTCGCCATGCAGATACACGGTGACGCCATAACCCTGCAGCACGATCACGAGTTCTGGGAACTTCGCGCCGCCGTAGGAGACGAAATAGGCGGGACCAGTCAACTGGACCGGTAGGACCGGTGTGATCGCCGTCGCGCTACCCACCCGCGAGTCTTCGGGACACGACGCCGGGTTCGCTTCAAACGTCGCCGAAGGGCAAGCCTTCTGCAACGTAGTCAACCTCGACGGCAACTGCTTGGGCAAATCGACCTTGACCATCTTCACGTTCGACTGCGAGGAGGCCTGGTTGGCTCCCAGTTCGCCTGTGGGGTAGATGATCTTCGCGTCGAGGCTCGCACCATCCTTACGCGACGTTTTGCCCGACGTGGACACCTTGAAGTCCGGCTTGAACGTCAACGCACGACACGAACCCATCTGGAAATGACTGCCGATCGGGACACTCGCGCCTTCAGTGCTCGTCGCGGTACCCGAGAAGCTTGACGGTTCACACCCTGTCGGGTTGAACATGAAGCCCGGCTTGTCGATCACCGCGTTGATCGCGCGCAGGTCCGCCGGTATCCCGTCGATGATCGTCGGCAACGGGTCAGTCGTGACCGTCAACTGCGCCGTCAACGGATCCACTTCGATCCTCGCCCTCACAACCTGTGTTTGCAGCGTAAACGGACCAACCACCAAAGGCACGACGATGCTCAACCCATACGGTGCACCCTTATACCCACCCGTCAGATAGATCGGGGCGGGCGGCTGGCCAGGCTGCGGCACCACCAACGGATACGGACCAGGACCAGCCTCAACCACCGAATGCCCGATCTGCGACGCGCTCGAGCACGTGCCCTGTGCTGCTTGCGGTTCGGGACAGAGCGGGATCTTGCTGATCATCCCCAACAAACCCTCGGGCGTCTTGAACTGCAGACTCCCGATACGTTGCTGACCGTCTTCGCGGGTCAACAAGAGCGAGAAGTTCGTAAACCCACCCGCCTGGTCCGTTGTAGAACCCGCGGTCAACTGCGGGCTAAACGGGAGCGAGCCGCCCGCACACCCAGCGCCGCCCGGGCCGTGGGAGATAACAAATTCACTCGAAGGGAACACGTCAGGCACCAACGGCGTGCTCCACGGCGTGAAGTCGCTCGTAGTCGTATAGGACCCGCATCGCAACGGTGTCGCAAGCGCCGCCTGAGCACCACCGCTGAAGGACAAACGGAACGTCGTGAACGGCAACTCCGGCGTTTCACTGAACGTAGTCGTCAAACGCCCCGTAGCTTCATCCAAATGCACGTCACCGACGAGCTTCAGGTTCACGCCTTCCCCGGAAG
>JBAURN010000109.1:0-4883 GCA_049581225.1 Solirubrobacteraceae bacterium | reverse complement strand
GCTGGGCGGCGGGCGCGGCCACGATCCCGAGGGCTCCAAGCACGAACGCGAAGATGGCGGCGAGGAGGAAGGGAAGCGCTCCGCTGAGGGCCCACCCCAGCCACGGCAGGATCGGCTCGCGGCGGCGGCGCAGGCGCGCGAGCGCATCCACGCTCACGAGCAGCGGCGCAAGGAGCAAGGCGAAGGCCAAGAGCCTGATCGCCCAGGCCGGCAGGAGCTTGCCACCGACTTGCAGCCGTGGCGGGGAGGACGTGGGGACGTTGGGTCCTTCGTCGAGCGCGTAGATCGCGCTGAGGGCAGCACGACCGAAGCCGAGCAGGCTCGCCTGGCTGACCGGTTCGCGGGCCGAGGGTTCACGGGGGCCGCTGACTTGGAACAGTACGGCGGGCAGGCCCGCGCTGTTGAGAGGCGCCTCTTCGCCGGTGGCCAGCGGGAAGGCAAAGTGCGCGAACTCGGTGCCGGCGCTGAGTTCGCCGGGGTCGGTGCCTGCCTCTTGAGATATCGCGGAGTCCAGGGTGCGCTGCAGGCTTTCGGGCGCGCTGCTCGGGTCGGTGGAGAAGGGGGACACAAGCGGTCTGCGCGCGACGGCGCCGGCGAGGTTGCCGAGCACGAGGGCGGCGTCGAGCGGTTGACCCCAGTGGGCGGCGAAGTCGGCGGCGCCACCGTACCCGCCGGTGCCGCCGCTGGTTGAGACGAGAACGATCGTGCGGTGTGTCTCGCTCTGAGAAAAGACGCGCGCCAACTCCAGCAGGGCCGCGGTGCCCGATAGCTGCGCCGCGCTGCTCGGGCCGACGGCGTCGCGGTGGGCGAGAACCACGATCGGGCTCGCCCCGGTGGACCCGGGACGCTCGGCGATCACGGTGGTGAGCGTGCGCTTGCCTTCGATCGTGCGTGCTTGGACACGGCGAGTGCTGAGGAGAAAGCCCCCGGCGGCGCCTTGCCCGCCCACACCGCCCGTGTTGCTCGCGCCGGAGGGGCTGCCCAATTCGCCCAGGCTCCGAGCTATGTAGGAGGCGAGGGCGTTGTCGCCCAAACTGCCCGGACGCCGATCGGGAAAGCGCTTGACCAGGGCCTGCAGGCCGGCATAGGCACGAGCGCCGTTGAAGGCGTCCGGCGCGAGCGTCGAGCCGAGCGGAGCCGAGCGACTCACGAGCGAGAACCCTGCGATTACGATGACGAGCAGGAGCGGCACGAGCGCCGCGCGGTAGATGCGGCCGTCGAACATCCACCCAGACGATAAGGCCTATGGCGGCCCTTCCGTGCCAGACCGAGGTATCGTGCGGTCCGCTCGTGCTTCAGCCCGTCGCCACAGGACACAAGTCGCTCGCCGATTACACCCACATTTGTGGACGCGAGCTGATCGAGGAGATCCGCTCCTTGGCCGAGCCCCTGCAGGGCAGGCGGGTGGTGCACGTGTCCGCCACGGCCTTTGGGGGCGGCGTGTCGGAGATCTTGTACACGCTCGTGCCGTTGATGCGGGACGTGGGTTTGGACTGCGAGTGGCAGGTGATCTACGGGCGCGAGGAGTTCTTCAACGCGACCAAGCTGATGCACAACGCGTTGCAGGGTCACCCCCAGGATCTGGACGCGGAGCAGTGGGCGACCTGGGAGCAGTACAACGAGATGAACGCTCGCGAGCTCTCGGATGGCTGGGACGTGTGCTTGATCCACGATCCTCAACCGGCGGGGCTGTACAAGCTGGTGCCCGAGAAGGCGAAGGGTTGGGTGTGGCGGTGCCACATCGACCTGTCCACCCCCAATCCGGCGACGATCGAGCGGCTGCTGCCTTACATCGCCGACTATCCGCAAAGCCTGTTCCACATGGCCGAGTACGTGCCGACTGGGATGAAGGGCAACGTGAACGTGGTGCCACCAGCGATCGATCCTCTGATGCCGAAGAACATGGCGCTCTCGCCGGAAGACGCGTCGTACGTGTGCGAGCAGTTCGGGATCGACGTGGACCGTCCCTTGATCTGTCAGGTCTCGCGCTTCGATCCTTGGAAGGACCCCTTGGGCGTGATCGATGCCTACCGGATCGTCAAGGAGAAGGTTCCCGACGTACAGCTTGCTTTGGTCGGCTCGATGGCAAGCGACGACCCGGAGGGTTGGGACTTCTTCAACGCGACGATCGCCCATGCGGACGGGGACCCGGACGTGCACATCCTCAACAACTTCAACAACGTCGGGGCGATCGAGGTCAACGCGTTCCAGTCGCACGCCGACGTGGTCGTACAGAAGTCCACAAGGGAGGGCTTCGGTCTGACGGTGTCCGAGGCGATCTGGAAGGCGCGGCCTTTCATCGGCGGCGACGTGGGAGGCATCCCGCTACAGGTGGAAGATGGGGTGACCGGCTTTCTGGTGGACACGGTCGAGCTGTGCGCGCAGCGGGCACTGGAGCTGCTCGAAGATCCGGCGCTGGGCAAGACGTTGGGGCGTCGCGGCAAGGAGCATGTGCGCAGCCACTTTTTGACGCCGCGCTATCTGCGCGACTATCTGAAGATCTTCAGCCAACTCGACGGCGCATGATCGGCGCCAGGCCGACCCCGCGGGGGCGAGCGCTGTCGTGAAGGGAGTGCCGGCACAGCGACCGCCGCTGGTGCTGGTCAGCAACCGGGGACCTGTCACGTTCGGCCCCGACGGAGAGGTCCAGCGCGGTACGGGCGGCTTGGTGACGGCCCTGTCGGGCTTGGCCTCGCATCGCGACGCGGTGTGGATCGCCTCGGCGATGAACGACCACGACGCTCGGGTCTCGCGCGAGCACGGGGCGCGGCCGTTCCCGGTGAAGAGTCCGGGCGGCGGCGAGTACCAGGTGCGCTTGGTGGTGAGCGACCCCGAAGCGTATGACCGCTTTTACAACGTGTTCGCCAACCCGATGCTGTGGTTCATCCAGCACTACCTGTGGGATCTCTCCAACGCGCCGGACATCCGCCGCGAGGAGATCGAGGCCTTCGAGTTCGGCTACAACGTCGTCAACGAGGACCTCGCGCGCGCGGTCGTCGAGGAGCTCGAGGGCGTCTCCGAACCGGTCGTGATGGTCCACGACTACCACCTCTACACGCTCCCCGACCTCGTCCGCAAAGCCCGCCCGGACGTCTTCCTGCACCACTTCATCCACATCCCCTGGACCCAATCTGACGCCTGGCGGGTGCTGCCCTCGCGGATCCGCGAGGAGATCTTCACGGGCCTGCTCGCGAACGACATCATCGGCTTCCACACCCGCTCCTACCGGCGCAACTTCCTGCAGTGCTGCCGCGACCTGATGGACCTCGAGGTCGACTTCGATCGCGGCCTCGTCGAGTTCGGGGAGCGCGAGATCTGGGTGCGCGCCTACCCGCTCCCGATCGACCACCGCGCCACGCGCCAGGTGGCGCAGAGCGAGCGGGTCGGCGAGTTCGAGGACGAGCTCCTGCGCCGCCGCCGCGACTTCCTGATCCTGCGCGTCGACCGCGCCGATCTTAGCAAGAACGTGCTCCGCGGCTTCTCCGCCTTCGACCTGTTCCTCGAGCAGCACCCCGAGTTCACCGAGCGCGTGACGTTCATCGCGCAGATGATGCCCTCGCGCACCGACGTGCCCCAGTACGCCGAGTACCTCGAGCGGATCGAGGCGCTCGTCGCCGTCGTCAACCACCGCCACGGCACCCCCGACTGGATGCCGATCCAGCTGAAGCTGCGCGACGACCTCGAGGAGGCGATGGCCGCCTACAAGCACTACGACGTGCTGCTCGTCAACGCGATGTTCGACGGCATGAACCTCGTCGCCAAGGAGGGGCCGATCGTGAACGAGCGCGAGGGCGTCTCGATCCTCTCCGAGAACACCGGCGCGCACGAGGAGCTCGGCGAGTTCGCGCTCTCCGTCAACCCCTTCGACATCCAGGAGCTCGCCAACTCGATCTACGCCGCGCTCACGATGTCCGCCGCCGAGCGCCGCCGCCGCGCGGAGGGGCTCGTCGCGATCGTCACCTCGCGCGACCCCGGCGACTGGATCGACGAGCAGCTCGACGACATCCGCGCGAAGGCGCAGACCCGCTAACCTTCTCCGTCGCCCGTGACTCTTCCCGCACCGACATACGATCTCGTGATCCTGCTCGACCCCCAGGTCGAGGAGCCGGCCCGCGCGAAGATCGTCGCCGATGCACGCGCGGCGATCGAGGCCCAGGGCGAGTTCCTGCGCCACGACGCCTGGGGCGTGCGGGCGCTGACCTACCCGATCGACCACAAGACGAGCGCCGAGTACCACCTGCTGCAGGTCCACGCCACGCCGGAGCTGCTCGAGACGCTCAACCGCACGCTGCGGATCGCCGACGAGGTCGTGCGCTTCCGGATCATCAAGCTCGCGCCCGGCACCCCGGACGCTCCGGAGACGCTCGCCACCCTCGGGACGACGCCCCGGCGCGAGGCCGATCCAGCCGCAGAGGCCGAGTTCGCGGTCGGCGAGCCGGCGTAGCATCGGCCGTCGCGGTCGTCGCTCCGCGCCCCGGCCAGCACGGAGCATCCTGCCGTTCGATCGAGGCGATTCGCTGTGCAACGGTTACGCGATCCGCGCGCGGGTAATAAAATCATCGAGATGGCCTGGGTCGAAGACATGAACGACGGGACGGGGGCGACGAGCAGGACCGACGTGCTGCGCGCTTCTCCGCCGATGTTCGACTCGCGCGCGCTCGACCTGCTCTCGCGCGTGCACCCCCTCGTGCCGGTGCTGATCTTCACGCCCGCGATCGTCGTGCTGATCGCGTGGGAGCTCGCGAGCGCGAGCCTCGCGACCACGATTGCGCTGGCGCTCGGCGGCTACGCGCTGTGGACGCTGTTCGAGTACTGGCTGCACCGAATCGTGTTCCACTTCGAGCCGCAGGACGGCCTCGGCGCGCGCATGCACTGGATCATCC
>JBAURN010000108.1:0-4102 GCA_049581225.1 Solirubrobacteraceae bacterium | reverse complement strand
GTGGCCGCCAGGGCGCGCGACAGAGCGAGGGCGCGAACGCGCTCGCCCGCGCCCAGATGGGCGTTGCGGCTGGACATCGCCAGGCCGTCCGGCTCGCGCACGGTGGGACACGCCTCGATCCGCACCCCCATGTCGAGGTCCTCCACGAGGCGTCTGATCACAACCACCTGTTGGGCGTCCTTCTGGCCGAAGTAGGCCACGTCCGGACCCACCATGTTCAATAGCTTGGTCACCACCGTCGTGACCCCCCTGAAGTGGCCGGACCCGCGCACGGCGCCCTCGAGTCGGTCGGTCAGGCCCATCACCTCCACCGAGGTGGAGAAGCCCTTCGGGTAGACCGCCTCGGCCGGCGGAGCGAACAGCAGATCGGCCCCGGCCGCCCGGGCGAGGGCGCGATCGCGCCCCTCGTCGCGCGGATAGCGCTCCAGGTCCGCGGCCTCGTTGAACTGTGCAGGGTTAACGAACAACGACACCACCACCACGTCGCACTCTTCCCGCGCTCGCCGGATCAGCGAAAGATGGCCCTCGTGCAGTGCGCCCATGGTGGGGACCAGGCCGATCGTGCGTTGCGAGTGCTTCGCGGGCTCAAGGGCCGCGCGCAGCTCGTCCACGGCACGCAAAACCGGGAGCGGAAGAGGGCTCTCCGCGTGCTCACCGCGAGCATCGCCCGGTGAGAGGATCGATGTTGAGATCGATGGGTTCATCTGGCTCGGTCCAGTTCCCTGAAGGGATACCGGTCGCGACGTGCTTAAGCATACCGCCCTGAGGTCCGGATGACTACCATCCGCCCCTGTGTCTTCAGCGGAGGCCAATCAGCGACGTGATGCGCTCAAGGAGGTGTTCGCGCAGGCAAGTGCCTGCGTGCGCTGTCCGGAGCTGGCCTCAACACGCAAGAACGTGGTCTTCGGCGCCGGCAACGCCGACGCGGACCTCATGTTCGTGGGAGAGGCCCCCGGCGCCAGCGAGGACGAGCAGGGCCTCCCGTTCGTGGGGCGCGCCGGCAAGCTCCTCTCCACCTTGCTGGAGGAGATCGGCATGTCGCGCGAGGAGGTCTTCATCGCGAATGTCCTCAAGTGCCGCCCTCCCGGGAACCGCGATCCATTGCCGGTCGAGATCGAGAACTGCCACGAATACCTCTACCGCCAGGTCGAGTTGATCCAGCCGCGCGTGATCTGTTCTTTGGGCAACTTCTCGACCAAGCTGCTGCGCGATGACCCGACCGGGATCACGCGCCTGCACGGGCGTCCCGAGGAGCTCACCTTGGGCAGGCGCACCGTCCGCCTCTACCCGATCTTCCATCCAGCCGCCGCGCTCTACACGCCGCGTATGCTCGAGACCTTGCGGGAGGACTTCTCCCGCCTGCCCGAGCTCCTGGCTATGCCCGAGCCCGAGCAGGACGGGCTGGAGATCCCGTCGATCGAGCAGGCGCCGGCGGGCGGCTCTCCGACCGGCGACGCCGACGCCGACGGCCCATCCGACCAACTCGATCTATTTTGAGGCATCCAAAATCGCGGCGCCTCCGTATTAGATCGTGTCGGCTGAGCTCGGTCGCTAAAGCAGGCGGAGCGGCTTGTCGATACAGAATCACCTCCATCCTCCCAAGCACCACGGCCGGCTCGCGTTTTCCTCTCCTGCGAGCCGGCCGTTTTTTTGGGATTACTGACTAGGCTTAGTGCGTGGCGACACGCGTCGTGGAGACCTCTGATTCGCGTCAAACCGAAGCGCTCGGCGCCGACTTGGCGGCCGGCCTGAGCGAGGGCGACGTGGTGCTCGTGATGGGCGACCTGGGCGCCGGCAAGACCACTTTCGTACGCGGCGCCGCAAGGGCCTTGGGCGTCACCGATCCGATCACCAGCCCCACTTTCTCGATCGGCCACCGATATCGGGGTAGACATGTGACCGTGTCCCACCTCGACCTCTACCGTTTGGCCGGCCTCCAAGCGGAGGAGCCCGATCTCCTCGAGGACTATCTCGGGTCCGGCCGGATCGCCTTCGTCGAGTGGCCCGAGCACACCGCGCCCGAGCTTCGACACGCGCGCGTCCAGGTCACCCTCGCCCATCTGGGCGAGGAGCGCCGGCGGGTGGAGTTGCGGGAGGGCTCATTGTGATCGTCCTCGGCCTGGACACCGCCACACCGGCCACCGTGGTCGGGCTTCGCTTGGCGGATGGCACCGTTTTGCAAGCGCGCGACGATCCCCAGGTCGGGGGGCGGCCCGGCCACTCCACGCGATTGCTCGACTTTGCGCATCGGCTCCTGGCCGAAGCCGGATTCGGCTGGGATCGGATCGAGCGGATCGCCGTGGGCGTTGGCCCGGGCACCTTCACGGGCCTGCGCATCGGGATCGCCACGGCCCGGGCTTTGGCGCAGTCTTTGGATGTGGATCTGGTGGGAGTATCGAGCTTGCGCGCCCTCGCCTCCGGCGGCGTCAAGACCGTGGCCGCGATCGACGCACGCCGTGGCGAGGTCTTCCTCGCGGCCTACGACGCCGAGCGAGAACTGCTGGCGCCCCAAGCCGTCCGTCCCGACGCCCTGGTGGAGTTGTTGGCGGGCTCCCCGCTCGATCCGGGCCAGGAGGAGTGGACCGCGGTGGGCGACGGGGCTCTGCTCTACCGCGATTCGTTCGAGCGGCTCGGCCTGCGCGTTCCCGCGGACGGCGCCGAGTCACACCGGATTCAAGCGTCGGAGATCTGCGCTCTGGCGCTCGATTTTACCGAGGGCGAGAGTCGGGAGGACGTGGTGCCCGACTACCTGCGTCGCCCCGACGCCGAACTGTCCCTCGGAGGAGTCGCCTGATGGGTTGCTCGCCCCGGACGAGTCGCCTCATGGAGTGCTCGGATCCTCAAAGGAGTCGCCCGACGGTCCGCTCGACGCCGGTGGGAGCGGTCTGATGGGCTCCTCGATGGCCGAGATGCGGACCGATGGGTCCTTCTACGTGGATATCAGGGAGCTCACCTACGCCGACCTCCCGCGCGTAATAGCCGTCGAGCGGCGAGCTTTTCCCACGCCCTGGTCGCTTGCCATGTTCGTGCTGGAGATCTCCAAGTCCTCAGGCGTCTGCCTGGCGGCCATCCACGACGGGCGCTTGGCGGGCTACCTGATCTGCTCGCGCTATGACACCGTGTGGCACGTCATGAACGTGGCCGTGGACCTCGGCCACCGCCATCAGGGCGTAGCGTCGGCTTTGCTAGCCGAGCTCTATGAGCGCGTGGGCGACGATTCGGCGCGCTTCACGCTCGAGGTTCGCCGCTCCAACCACGTGGCGATCCACCTCTACGAGCGCGAGGGCTTCCGCGCCGCGGGGTTGCGCCGCCGCTATTACCAGGACAACGGCGAGGACGCCCTCGTCATGTGGCGCACCCCCGCCACGCTTGCCGGCTCGTTCGACGACGTACCCGATCCAGGGCCCGTATGACGACCGTGGGCCGCGGATCCGCGGCGCGCGCGGCTTCGACGAACCGGTATGACGATCGCCGGCCGTCGATCGGCAGGGCGTGCGGGTTCGGCGGGCAGCCGGCATGAAGATCCTGGCATTGGAGACCAGCTGCGACGACACGTGCGCCGCGGTAATCGACGATCGGGCCGCGATCCGCTCCAACGTGATCTCCTCCCAGCGAGCCCACGACCGCTTCGGCGGGGTCGTGCCCGAGATCGCCTCCCGTCACCACCTCGAGCTCGTCAACATCGTCGTAGAGCAAGCACTCGCCGAGGCCGACACCGCGCTGGATGAGGTCGACCGGGTGGCCGTCACCCAAGGACCCGGCCTGATCGGAGCGCTCCTGGTCGGCCTCTCGACCGCCAAGGCCCTGGCCGCGGCAAGGAAGCTGCCGCTGGTCCCGGTCGACCACCTGCAAGGACACGTCGCCGCCAACTTTCTCGTGCCCGGCGACGGCGGCCCTCCCTTCGAGCCCCCGTTCGTCTGCTTGATCGCCAGCGGCGGCCACACTCTGCTTGCTCACGTCAGCGACCACGAGCGCTTCGACACGCTCGGACGCACTTTGGACGACGCCGCCGGAGAGGCCTTCGACAAGGGCGCCCGAATGCTCGGCCTCGGCTACCCCGGCGGCCCCGCCTTGGAGCGCCTGGCCGCCGAGGGCGACCCCG
>JBAURN010000107.1:0-2420 GCA_049581225.1 Solirubrobacteraceae bacterium | reverse complement strand
TGGGGCGGCGACCAGTTCATCGGGCCCACGAACCTCACGCTCGAGGGCCAGTCCTGACGGGGGTACTCGAATCCCTCGGCGGTGAGCGAGAGCAAAAGCGGCGCTCGCCGCAGCAGCTCGTCGAGGTTGTGGACCTCGCACACGCCGTATCCGCGACGCAGGGCGCCGAGCGAGCGCAAAGCGGCCCGCCGGAACACGCCGTCAACCGCCTTGGCGGCGAGAGCGTCGCGCACCCGTCCGAGCGGCCCCCCGCGTGGGCGCAGGCCCAAGCCGAAAGGGGGAGCCTCGCGGGAGCGCAGGGGCAGGAGATAGGGGGAATACATGGCCCACGGCAACCCCGAGGCCTCGGCCACGGCGCCGGCCCCCCAGCAGTTGATGTCGATCAAGAGCGCGTCAGGGCTGTGAATCTGGATCGCGCGCTCGAGCTCGGGCGCCTCCAGCTCAGAGCGCTGGGCGAACGTGCGCAACACCGAGGCGGCCGCGAGCGGGGGCAGGCGCTCACGCCAATCGACGATCTGATTCTCCTCGATCGCTGGGTCGATCGGCCGCGCGTCGATCCCGAGTGCTTGCAGGTGGACGAGCTCGCCGGAGAGGCCGTAGACCACCGTCTGGTGTCCGCGCCTGCCGAGCTCGGCGAGAATCGGGACGACGGGATACACGTGCCCGCGCGCGGGAGAGGTGTAGGCAAGCACATGGCTCATTTGCGCTTGCGACTGGACTTGGGCTCGTCGGGCCCGAGTAGCCGCTCAAGCATCTCCGCCAAGGCCGCTTCGACCTGGTCGGTGTCCAGGTCGAGGTCGCGCCGCAGGACCTTCCACACGTACACGTCGCACACGGCCACCAGCTGCGCCAACCGGCGCCGCCGCGCCGCCGGGTCAAGCTCGGCGAGCTGGGGCGCGAAGGTGCGCAATACCCAGTCTTCGTGCACCTCGTGGCCGCGGTCGACCACGCGCCGCAGCGAGCCGAGGTGCTCGCTGCCGATGACGCGCACCACCGCGTCGCGGTAGGGCAGCATCCGCAGCACGAGGTCCCCGTAGCGCTCGTAATGGCCCACCAGGTTTGAGACGGCGCCGAGGATGTCTCCGATCGGGGCTTGGTCGCGTTCCTTGACGACCGTCGAGGTGGTGCGAGAGATGACCGCGTCGAGCAGGCCCTGCTTGGAGCCGAAGTGGCGCAGGGCGGTCTGCTTGGTGACGCCCGCTCGCTCGGCCACCGCCTCCAAGGACGTTTGCGTCCAGCGGTCCTTCTCGACCTCTTCCGCGGCGGCCTGCAGGAGCGTCTCTCGCGTGCGCTCCTGAGCCTTGGCGCGCGCGACCTTTTTGTAGGGACGCTTCGAGTCGCCCGGCGGGCGCTTGGACTCCTCGGCCAAGGGGTCAATCCTCGAGTGCGAGCGCGGCCGGGACCGAGGCGGCGAGATAGCCGGGGATCGCGACGATCGCAAGCGCCGTGGCGCACACGAGCGCGAGGATGCGCAGGGCGCCGGCGCCGGCGAGCGAGTAGACGACGGGGAAGTTGATCACGTGCGCCAGGGCCCGGTCGGCGAGTTGCTGCCCATACAGGCCGAACAGCGCCCCGGTGAGGCAGCCGACGAGCAGGAGCATCAGGCTCTCCAGCAGGATCGTGCGCCACAGCGACACGCGTGCGATGCCCTCCAGCTTGAGCTTGGCCAGGCGAGGGCGGCGCTGCCACACCATGGCGCCCATCGCGGCGGCCATCGCGAGCACGGCGACGATCGGGATTAGGGTCGCGATCTGGGTGAGGCTGGCGAGGGCTTCGTGGCCGAGGACGCGTTGTGCTTCGGTGCGCTGTGCGGCCGTTTGCACGGCAAGCCCGGAGTTGGGTCCCAGGGCGGCCGCGATCTCTCGGGCCACGACGTAGGCCGAGGCGCCGGGGGCGAGCAGCACGCTGTAGGCGCCCGCGTCGGAGCTTCCCCAGGCGCGGGCATAGTCGGCGGAGCTCATCAGGATCGAGCCGGGGGCCCAGCCGAGGTTGGTGGAGAGTGCGGCCACCCTGAAGCTGACCGGATCGGGGCTGGGCAGGGTGAACGTGTCGCCGACGCCGAGATGGTGTTCTTCGGCCAGGGCCTGGGAAAGCACGAGCCAACCGCCCTCGCGTACGCGCGAGGTGGCCTGGCGCAGATTGCCGGCAAGCAACTGGTCGGCCGGGAGCAGCGGCGTCGATTCGCCGGGCGGGGCGCTCACCAGCACGCGACGCTGGCCGTAGTCGAGCAGGCCACCGCGATACAGGCGCACCGCGCGAACGCCGGCCAGGGCTTCCAGCTTGGCGCGCTGATTGGGGACGAAGGGCGCGGTTTGAAGCAGGTTGTAGGTCCCGGCGGGAGCGACCCACAGGTCGGTCGAGGCATTGCTGTCACGGGCCGCGTTTTCCAGGCCGGCCAGCAGGTCGCCGTGGGCGCCGCC
>JBAURN010000106.1:0-7050 GCA_049581225.1 Solirubrobacteraceae bacterium | reverse complement strand
ACACTGCCCTGCGCGTGTGCCACCGCCGCCAAGGGCTCGCCGGCGCCGACCGTGACCCGCAGGCCGCCCGGCAAGACGACCGTGCGCTCGAGCAGCCGCAGGTCGCCCACATCGGGCAGCGTCAGCGTCGAGTAGCCGTCGTGGACATAGCGCAACTTGGCCGCCAGCCGGTTCTCAGCGGCCTGCTCGGCCTGCGTCTCGCCATTGTCGACTTTCGCGTGAGTGAACAACTCGGGCCGGTTGGAGCTAGTGTCGGCACCCGGCACCATCGCGAACAGCAGCGTGGAGCTCGCGCTGAAGGGCTGGGCGCGTATATAGCTCGTGGCCCGCCGGGCCACCTGCGCGGGCTGGACATCGTCGGAGGCGACCAACACGTGCGAGAGCTCGCTTGCGTCGCCATGAATCTCTTGGTCGATCTGATGCCGCAGCTCGCTCCCCGTACCGCGATAGACAACCACGAAAGTAACGGCCGAAGAGACGAGTACGACAAGTGCCACCCAAGCGCCAAGGCGCCAGCGCAAGCCCCCTGGAGCGATCCGTCTAGCCGCCATTGCCGCGCAGAGCTCCCGGACGCAGGGGATCCTCAGCTTCCATCGTCGAGTCGGTAGCCGACTCGGCGCACGGTGAAGATCGGAGCCGGGTTTTCGGGTCGAGCCAGCTTGCGACGCAGGTAGCCGACATATACATCCACCACGTTTGTGGCGGGATCGTGTTCATAGCCCCAAACCGAGCTGAGAATCTGCTCGCGGGTGACCACGTGGCCATGGTGGCGCATCAAGTACACCAACAGCTCGAACTCTGTTGTGGAAAGCGCCACCTGGGCGCCCGCGCGCCGGACCTTGCGTGTGAGCAGATTCACCTCGATATCGCCGCTCTCGATCGTGGTCGTCGAGGTCTGTGCGGCGACTCGCAATTGCGCGCGTATACGCGCCAACAGCTCGGCCAAGGAGAACGGCTTGATCAGATAGTCGACGGCGCCGGCGTCAAGACCGGTCACTCTGTCCTCGACCTCTCCGCGCGCTGTCAGCACAATCACCGGCAGCTCGGGCTTGAGCTCGCGCAGCCTGGCCAGCACATCGAGGCCGGGGAGCCCGGGGAGCATCAGATCGAGTACGACCATGTCAAAGCTCTCGCGCAGCGCGATCCGCTCACCCTCGCGGCCGTCGAGTGCCGAGCGCACCGCGAATCCCTCGGCCCGCAAGCCCCGGGTGAGAAAGTCGACGATCCCCGGCTCGTCCTCCACCAACAGGATCGACGGCGTCAGCGAGGAGTCGGCCGCTGGCTCTGCCAAGTCGGGCATCCCGTGAGGATAGTTCCAATTGAAGCGAACCTCCTCACTCAAAATGCCTCCGGTCGGGGGCGCCCAGCGTCAGTGCAGACAGCATTTCGCCCTTCCATCGATTCGATGACTTTTCTCATGTTGCTGTTAGCGAATCCTTAGCAACCAAGCACACACTGGCTGCATGTCCGCCGAGCAGCAAGCGCCTCGCCGACACCACACCGTGCATAGCTCCACCCCGTCCCCCGGCTCCCGGCCGCGCGACGGTGTCTTCGCGACGAGCGGCGCGACCAGACAAACCGCCGAGCGCCGATTGACCGGCGGCGGCACGCAGGGCAACGAGCGTCTCACCGCGGGCACCGGCATCCTCTTGATCGCGCTGCTGGCGGTGATCGGGGTCACTCTGCTGCGTATGCACGCCCTGGTCTCTGTGCACCTGTTCGTTGGGCTGCTGCTGATCCCCCCGATCGCCTTGAAGCTTGCGAGCACCGGCTACCGCTTCATGCGCTACTACACCGCCAACCCGGCATATCGAAAGCGGGGAGCGCCCCCGATCCTGCTGCGGGTGAGCGCTCCGGTCGTGGTCGCCTCGACGCTCGCGGTGCTCGCGACGGGCGTGGCGCTGCTGTATGTGGGTCCTGAATCCGCGGGGTATCTGCGCGAGCTGCACAAGCTCAGCTTCATCGTGTGGGGCGCTTTCACTGCGCTTCACGTGCTCGGGCACCTCCCCGACCTGCAAAAGACTTTTCTCACCGAACGCGCAGGACGCTTGGAATACAACCAAATGGCCGCGGGAAGAACGGGGCGCGCCATATCGATCGCGAGCGTCCTGCTCGCCGGGGTCGTGCTCGCGATCCTGCTCATCCCCCACTTTGCGGCTTGGACGCAATTCGAGGCCTTCCACCACCACCACTGACCATGTCCCCCAGACCGATAAACGCCAGAGACGCCGCGCTACGCAGGCTCAGCAGGACAAACCGCTGGCTTGTGGCCGGTTCGGTCGCGCTCACCGGCGTGTTCGCCGAGGTCGCCGCCGGCGCGTTTCCCGGCAAAACAGTTAAGGCGAGCAGCGCGAGCGGGTCAAAGAAAGCCGGCGCCACCACCAAAGCCGCCACCAAACCGATCCAGCCGCCCGCACAGTCGCCCAAAGCAAGCACCACGCCAGAACCCACCACCACACCCGAATCGTCAGCTCAAGAATCGGCGTCCCCACAGGAATCGTCTCCCACCGAAGCGTCAGGCGGCAGTCAAGAATCCACACCGGCCCAAGAATCCGCACCCGCCAGGGAATCGTCCCCGGCGCAGGAACCGGCCCCGGCACAAGAATCGATCCCGGCCGAACAATCCGCGCCGACGCAAGAAGCGGCGCCGACCCGGGAATCCTCGGCTCCGGTGGTGTCCGGTGGATCGTGAGACTCCCCAGGCGAGCGCGCGGGCAAGCTGGAGGGCGCTCGGCACAAGCGCTGTGCTGGTCGTGAGCGAACCCCGCGCCCTGGCCGAGGCGCTGTCGATCGTGGAGCGCGAGCTGGACCGGATCGACTGGGCCTGCAGTCGCTTTCGCGAGGATTCCGAGCTGACTCGTTTGAACGCCCACGCCGGGCGCACGGTGCGCGTGGCGCCGCTGCTTCTCGAAGCGACCGAGGTGGCGCTGCGAGCCGCCGAGCTGACCGACGGGGATGTCGATCCGACCGTCGGCAGGGCGCTCGAGCTGGCCGGCTACGTGCGGGATTGGGGTCTGCTCGACCACAGCCGCTCCAGCTCGACAAGCCCTCCCACAACAGTGCGAGCCAGCTTCCGCTCGGGTTGGCAAACGGTGGAGATCAACAGCGCTCGCGCCACGCTCAGGATCCCGGCCGGCGTGAAGCTCGACCTGGGGGCGACCGCCAAGGCGTGGGCCGCCGACCGTGCCAGCCAAGCCGTCTATGAGGCCGTGGGCTGCGGCGTGTTGGTGAGCCTCGGCGGCGACATAGCGACGGCCGGACCGGCGCCCGCCGCGGGCTGGGGCATCCACGTGACCGACGATCATCGGGCCGGACCGGACGCGCCGGGACAGACGATCTCGATCGAAGACGGCGGCCTGGCCACCTCGAGCACCACGGTGCGTCGCTGGCGCCACCAAGGCGAGTCGATGCACCACATCATGGATCCCACCACGGGCGCTCCCGTTCAAAGCGTGTGGCGCACGGTCAGTGTCGCGGCAGGCGACTGCGCCGACGCCAACATCGCGGCCACGGCCGCGATCATCCGGGGGCGTGAGGCGCCCGCTTGGCTTCAGGGCCTGGGGCTGCCGGCGCGCCTGGTGAGTTGTGAGGGTCGGGTCCACACGGTCGGAGACTGGCCTTCTGCGGATGAGTGCGCAACGCACGCCGGGTGCTCGGCGCCGGAGAAGCCCTCATGAGCCTCGCGCCGGCCGCCACCGGCCCGAGTGCCTACTGGTACTTGACGCGCTCCAGCGGAGCGGTGGCCTTGATCCTGCTGACGCTGGCGTTGGCGCTCGGCGTGGCAGACGTGGAGCGCTGGAGCACCGAGAAGTGGCCACGATTCGTGGTGGACTCGCTGCATCGCAACGTGTCCTTGCTGGCGCTGGCGTTCCTGTGCTTGCACATACTCACCGCCGTGCTCGACGGCTTCGCGTCGATCTCGCCGATTGACGCCGTGGTTCCGTTTGCCGGGTCCTATCGCCCGTTCTGGCTGGGCTTGGGCGCGCTCTCCTTCGACTTGATGCTGGCGGTGATCCTCACGAGCGTGTTGCGCCGACGAATCGGCCACGCCAGTTGGCGCGCGGTGCACTGGCTCTCCTACGCGAGCTGGCCGGTCGCCCTGCTGCACGGCTTGGGTACGGGCTCCGATGTGAAAAGCAGCTGGATGCTGGGCCTCAGCGTGGGCTGCCTGATCGTTGTGCTCGCAGCCGTCTCGGTGCGCGTGGCCGCCGGTTGGCCCACTCGACTCGCAGGCCGGAGCGCCGCGCTGGGCGGCGTTGCGATCTTCACGCTCGGGCTGATCCTCTGGCTGCCGAGCGGCCCGTTGGGCAAAGAATGGGCGCGACGCTCGGGTACCCCCTCCTCCCTGCTGGGATCCCATTCCAAGCAGTCCTCGGTCTCCGGAGCATCGAGTCGATGAGCCGGGCTGCCCACACCACCGAACTTGCCTTCGCGGATGCGTGCACCGACGGGCGCGGCCTGCAGGAGCCGTCCGGAGAGGCGCCCTCCGGCGCGCACGCCTACGACTCGGGAACACCGCCGTCCGGGCTGCCGCGCCTGCTCGAAGGCGTGCCCGCGCGGGGAGCTATGGATCTGCGGACCCACATCGATACGCACGGTCCTCCTCCCACGCCAAGCCGACGCGAGCGCCGTGGAGCGGGCGCTTTGATCGACCGAGTTGAACAGGCGGGCCTGGGCGGTCGTGGCGGCGCGGCCTTCCCGATGGCCAGGAAGATGCGCACTGTGGCGGCCGGCAAAGGCAAGCCGATCGTGCTCGTCAACGCCACCGAGGGCGAGCCGGCCAGCCTCAAGGACCGCACCCTGATCGAGACGTTGCCGCACCTGGTGCTCGATGGCGCCGTGTTCGCCGCCCGCGCGATTGGCGCGGACGAAGCGATTGTGTGCGTTTGCGAATCGTCGAGCGTCGCGATCGAGCGAGCTGAGCGGGCGATCTCCGAACGCAGGCGGCTGCCCGGCCGCTGGCCGCGCATCGCGCTGAGCGCCGTGCCGGCCGGCTATGTCAGCGGCCAGGAGTCGGCGCTCGTAAGCCACCTCAACGGAGGAGCGCCAAAGCCGACGTTCTCGCCGCCCATGCCCTTCGAGCGCGGCGTGCGCCGACGCCCAACGCTTGTCAACAACGCCGAGACGCTGGCCCACGTGGCGCTGATCGAACGTCACGGTCCACGCTGGTTTCGTGAGCTGGGCCTGGACGATCAACCCGGCTCCACGCTGCTGACGCTAACCGGACCGGTCGCCTGTCCGGGCGTGTACGAGGTCGAGTACGGCGCCTCGCTCTGGTCCCTGTTGGATGCCGCCGGCGGGACCACCCAGCCAGTGCGTGCGGCCTTGTTCGGAGGCTATGCGGGTGCCTGGGTCGAGGGCGCCGTGCTCGGAGACGTGGCGCTCTCGAGCGCACACCTGGCACCCTATGGCGCGACGCTCGGCGCCGGCGTGGTGCTGCTGCTCTCAGAGGAGTCCTGTCCCGTCGCAGAGACCGCCAGGGTGACGCGATGGATGGCGCGCCAGGGAGCCGGACAGTGCGGGCCATGTGTGCACGGACTGGACGCCCTGGCCGACACCTTTGAGCGGGCGTGCGCGGGCACCGCGCCCGGTCACACCGCCGCTCGCGTGGAACAACTAGCCGGGCTCGTGAGTCGGCGCGGCGCCTGTGGCCACCCCGACGGCACGGCTCGCTTTGCGATGAGCGCGTTGAGCGTATTCGCCGAGGAGTTCGCCGATCACGTTCGCCATGGCGCCTGCGAGGCGTGCGCCCGGCCCTCTCGACTGCCTCTGCCCAGCTACCCCCGCCCCGCAGCGGCAGCCTGAGGATGGCCGAGCGAGTGCGCGTCAACCCGATCACCTGTGAGGCCCACGGTATGTGCGCCGAGCTTTTGCCCGAGCGGATCAGCTTGGACGAGTGGGGCTACCCGATCGTCGACGAGCGACCGCTCTCCCCCGACCTCGTCTCCCATGCTCAACGTGCCGCCCAGGCGTGCCCGACGTTCGCGTTGCTGGTCAAGCGCGACCGCACTCGCGCTCAGCTCCCGCGACTTTAGATCGCACCCGCGTGCACGGCCGCCAGCCCCTGCCAGGGCCCGTAGCGCGCAAAGAACGAGCGGACCTCCACTTCAGAGGCGTAGGCGCCGGGATCGCCGCCGCTGAGACGCCGCCCGACGTACTTGAGCAGACCGAGATCTCCCGCCGGCAGCTGGTCGAAGCGTCCTTGACCGTGGAGGGCAAGCATCTCCACTGTCCAAGGCCCGATGCCGGGAATCGCTCGCAGCCTGCGCCATGCCCGCTTGTGATCGACACTGTGCAAATCGAGACGACCGGTCGCCACCTCGCGCGCTACCTTCACAAGCAGGCGCGCCCTGGATCCAGCCAGGTCGAAGGACTCAAGACGAGCCGGCGCCGCCGCCCCGAGAGTGTCGGGCGAGGGAACGTCGCGCAGCGGACGCTCGCAGCTCGCCCAGGCGCTCCAACGCGGCCCCATCGAAGCCACGATGCGCCGCTGTATCGCGGCGGCGCGCTCGTACTCGATCAGTTGCTCGCAGATCGCCCACGCAAGCGCCTCGAACGGTTCGGGGCGCCGTCGCGGCCGCAGCCATGGACGGCGGCGAACCGACGGGCCGATCGCGGGGTCGCGCGCGAATTCGCGCTCGAATGCGCTCAGGTCCTCATCCACACCGAGCGCGAAACGCATCCGCTCGATCCCATGGCGCGCCGCCTCGGCGCTCTGCGCACGCGCCCCGAACAGGACCGCGTCGGGTACGGTCTGGGCTACGCGTACGTGCACCGGCTCGCCGTCGCGATGGAGCAACCGTTCAAGCACACCCGAGCGATTGCGCAGGACACCATCCATGCCGCCCGCACGCGGCAGGCGAAAGGGCCCGGCCGGCTTGACTTCGACTCGCAGCTCGACGGGCTCGCTCAACGGCTTCTGAGCGGCGCCCCGAGCAGGTGCACGTCGACGAGCAGCGAGCGCGAACCCACGATCGAGATCTCCCCCGGCTGCTTGGAGCGCTTGCGGGCGCGTCCAAGCCTTCGGGGCGCACCCGCGCGCGCCAGGGC
>JBAURN010000105.1:0-6966 GCA_049581225.1 Solirubrobacteraceae bacterium | reverse complement strand
GCACGCAGGTCCTCCACTCCCGGGATCAGCTCGCGCCGGCGGGCATCGAGCTCCAGCACGGGCTCCAGAGCGGCGGCGGCGCCATCTCCACGCCGCGCCAGAGCGGCGCGTACGCCATCGGGATCTTCGCGGATCAGCTTGAGGTCGAGCACGAATGGGAGCCTACCCGCCGACCGTCGCGCACAGCGGCCCAGTGGCGGCCACCGCCTTCGCGACAGCGCCCAGCGCCGACGCTATTTGGTCGAAAGCGTGATGTTGACCGACGGCACGTGCTGGGCCTGCAGGCCCGAGTACTGCGCCAGGAACTTTGCGATGTCCTTGGCGTCGTCGCCGACCACCAGGTTCTCGGGCATGATCGCGCCGGAGAAGCCACCGTTACGAATCGCGTAGAGAACCTGTTCCTCGTTCTCCTTGCGGATGTTGAAGTTGGGCCCGTTGGTCTTGACGCGATCCTTGATCGAGGTGGCCGAGCCCTCGGCGCCCACGACGGCCAGCGTATGACAGCCGGAGCAGTGGTCGCGGAACAGCACGGCCCCGCGGTAGTAGGGGCTCGTCTTGGGCACCGAGATCCCCTGCGAACCACACGCCGAGATCCCGCCGGCCACGGCGAGCAGGGCGATTGCGAGCGCGAGCATCTTCACAGGCGGTCTCATGCGCGCCGGAATATATCGGTTGGCCTTCCCCCCGCGAGCACGACGACCTTTTTGGGGCCGCGGCCCGGCCTCAAAACCCGTGGGCGGTTTCGGCGGCTCGCAGGGCAAGGAACACCACCACAAGCGAGGAGAGCGTCATCACGCCCATCTCGCGGCGCACGATCAGACCCACGATCTTGTGCTGCTCGGCCTCGGGCAACTCGCCCACGGCACGCGCGTCCGCGAGATCGTGCTGGTCGAGGATCGTCTGCGCGGAGGCGACTCGCAGCTGCTCGGCCACGAATCCAATCGCCAGCGGCAGCAGGGCATACAGATAGAAGAGGTGTTCGCTCGAATAGTGCCCGGCTACTGCCACGACACCGATCGCAAGCGCAAAGACAACCGCGGCAACCTGCGCGACCCGCAGCAGAATCCAGAAGGCACGACTTGGCTGGAGTCGATACCAACGCCACGCCCCGAGCAATCCGGGCACCAGGTTGAACAAGGCGAGCGCGAACGCCCCCCACACGATCGCTTCGTTCATCGACGCTCAGCTTTGCCCGCAGGCATAGAGGCAATCGTCACTATGTAACAGTTTGTCACAAGGGTGATATAACAGCGCGCGTGCTGCGCAGCTACTTCCCGGCGATCGTATTCCTGATCCTTGGCGGCGCCGTGGGCGGCCTGTTCGCCGTGCTCAACACGATGGTGGGCCCGCGCCGGCGCACCGAGCACAAGCTCGACCCCTACGAGTGCGGCCTACCCTCGGAGGTCAAGCGCGGGATGCGCTTCGGGATCAGCTTCTACCTGATCGCGATGCTGTTCATCCTGTTCGACATCGAGGTCGTCTTCCTGTACCCGATCGCGGTTCAGTTGAAGGCCTACGGCGGCTACGCCCTGGCCGAGACGATCACGTTCATCGTGCTGTTGGTGGTGGCCTTCGTATACGTGTGGCGCAGGGGAGCGCTCGAGTGGAGATAAAGCGCGAGCCTCTGCCCCGCGGCACGCGCCCCACCGGCCAGGGCCGGCAGGGCGCCACGATCGATTCAAGTGGCCTGCGTGTCATCGCGCACGATTCCCAGGCGCTGCTGCGCGGAGCCGAGATGCATGGCCCGACCGCGCCGCCGAGCATGGAGGGCGAGGAGCTCGAACGCTATGTGCACGAACGCGTGCTCACCACGACGCTCGAGAAGGCGGTCGCGTGGGGGCGCTCCAACTCGTTCTTTCCGCTCGCCTTCGGCCTTGCATGCTGCGCGATGGAGCAGTTCCAGACCGCCGGTCCGCGCATGGACATCGCGCGCTTCGGCTTCGAGGCCTTCAGGGCCTCCCCACGCCAGGCCGACCTGATCATCTTGGCGGGCAGGGTGTCGATCAAGATGGCGCCGATCATCCGACGCCTGTATGACCAGATGCTCGAGCCCAAGTGGGCGATCTCGATGGGGGCCTGCTGCAGCTCGATGGGCGTCTTCAACAACTACGCGCTCGTCCCGGCCGACAAGTTCATGCCCATCGATGTGCACGTGCCCGGCTGCCCCCCCCGTCCCGAGGGCCTGATGCACGGCATCCTTAAGCTGCGCAAGCTGGTCCAGGAGGACCCCGAAGCGGGCTGGCGCGAGCGCTACGGCGCGCGGGGCACCGAGGAGATCCCCAACGAGACGCAGGTCGACCCCGGTGCCTGACGCAACCGGGCTGGAGCTGCTTGCCAAGGAGCTGCGCGAGAGCGAGGGTCCGGATGCGATCCTCGCAACGCTGCACTTCCGCGGCCGGGCGACACTCGAAGTCGCGCCGGCGAAGATCCGCGTGGTTCTTGCGGGCTTGCGCAAGCGTGGCTACAAGTCGATGATGAGCGTGCACGGCGTGGACTACTACCCACACGAGCCACGCCTGGGTGTGCATTACGAGCTGCTCGACATGGTCGAGGTCGACCGTGTGACCGTCATGTTGCGCCTACCCACCGACGCGCCTGAGGTCGACTCGGTCACTCCCGACGGCGAGGACGGCCCCGGCTGGCCCACCGCCGACCATCAAGAGCGCGAGATCTATGACATGTTCGGCGTCGTCTTCGCCGGCCATCCAGACCTGCGCCGAATCCTGATGCCCGAGGACTACGAGGGTCACCCCCAGCGACGCGACTTTCCGGTGGGCGGCGAACCGGTGATCTTCACCTACAACGAACACGCCTCCGAGGGCATTGGCACGGTCGGCGGCGGTGCCCCCAAGGAGGCGCCGCGATGACAGTCGCCGACCAGCAGATGTCCGAGTATCGCCGCCGCGAGCAGAGCATCACGCTCTCCCAGGTGGAGTCCGGCGAGGACACCCACGACGAGCTGCTGACGCTCAACTTCGGCCCCCACCACCCCGCCACGCACGGGGTGCTGCGCTTGCTCGTCACGCTGCAGGGCGAGGTCGTGCGCTCGATCAAGCCGGTCATCGGCTATGTGCACACTGGGATCGAAAAGACCGCCGAGGACAAGGCCTACTGGAAGGCGATCCCGGTCGTCGAGCGGATGGACTACCTGTCCTACTACTTCAACGCGATGGCCTATGTCGGCGCCGTGGAGACGCTGCTTGAGGTCGAGGTGCCCAAGCGCGCCCAGTATCTGCGGGTGATCCACCTGGAGCTGAACCGGATCGCCTCGCACCTGATCTGGCTGGGCACGAGCGCGCTCGATCTGGGCGCGGTCTCGATCTTCTTGTATTGCCTGCGCGAGCGCGAGCTGATCCTCGACCTGTTCGAGATGTCCTCCGGCCAGCGCATGCACACCCGCTACTTCCAAGTTGGCGGTGTGATGGAGGACATCCCGCCCGGCTTCGTGGCGAAGACCCGCGAGTTCACCAAGATCATGCCGGCGCGCGCCAACCAGTACCGGGCGATCCTGGACGCCAACCAGATCGTCTTGGAGCGCCTGCGCGGCACCTGTCCGCTCGACGCCGAGACACTGCTCGGCCTGGGCGTTACGGGTCCCTTGTTGCGCGCCGCGGGGAATCCGTGGGACCTGCGCAAGGCAGCCCCCTACAGCTCCTATGAGGACTTCGAGTTCAAGATCCCCGTCGGCACGGTCGGTGACAACTACGACCGCTTCGCCGTGCGCGTGGCCGAGATCTACGAGTCGGTCAAGATCATCGACCAGGCACTGGACGGCTTGCCCGAGGGCCCCTACATAACGGAGGACCGCAAGGTGGCCCTCCCGCCGCGCCACGAGCTGGCGACCTCGATGGAGGCCTTGATCCACCACTTCAAGCTGGTCACCGAGGGCTTCCGAGTGCCACCCGGGGAGATCTACAACCCGATCGAGTCCCCCCGCGGCGAGCTGGCCTGCTTCGTGCGCTCCGACGGCTCCTCCAAGCCCGCACGCGTACACATGCGCGACCCCTCGTTCGTGAACCTGCAGGCGCTTTCGCACATGGCCGAGGGCTCCTACATCGCCGACATGATCGCCACCTTGGCGATGCTCGACCCGATTCTGGGGGGCATCGACCGATGAGCCAAGCGGAGCAGATCGAGGTGCCGGAGGGCCTGCGCGCGGAGATCGAGGCGCACATGGCGCTCTACCCGGACAGCCGTTCGGCCACCTTGCCCGCGCTGGAGGCGGCACAACGGGTGCACGGCTGGTGCTCGCCGGAGGCGATCGAGCAGACGGCCTCGGTGATGGGCGTCACGCCCGCCTATCTCGCCGCCGTGGCCACCTTCTACGACATGCTCGAGACCGAGCCGGTCGGCAAGCACAGCGTGTACGTGTGCACGAACATCTCCTGCTCGCTGCGCGGCGCCGATGCCCTGCACGCCGCGGTTTGCGAGGCGGCCGGCGAGGACCCTGAATTCAATGTGCGCTCGTTCGAGTGCCTCGGCGCTTGTGACATCGCGCCAATGGCGTCGGTGGACGGCGTATTCGTGGGTCCGCTCACGCTCGACGACGTTCCTCGCCTGCTCGAGGACGTGCGCGCCGGTAGGCCGGTGCTGCCCGACAGGCAACTCTCAACGCGCAAGGTCGCCGACCCGCGCGCCAATTCGAGCGATTTCCCCACGCACCCGATCGAGGTCCCCTCGCCGAGCGACGCGTCCGGAGGCGCGGCATGACCGAAGCCCTCCTGTTCAAGGACATCGACGAGCCGGGCTTGAACACGCTCGAGGTGTACGCCAAGCGCGGCGGCTACGAGTCGCTGCGCAAGGCCTTGGCCATGACTCCCGAGGAGCTGCTGGCACAGCTGGAAGCCTCCGGCCTGAGGGGGCGCGGCGGGGCGGGCTTTGCGATGGGCAAGAAGGTCTCGTTCCTGCCCAAAGGCTCGATCGACAAGTACTTGGTGTGCAACGCGGACGAGTCCGAGCCGGGCACCTTCAAGGACCGGGAATTGATGCAGAAGTCCCCGCACATGCTGATCGAGGGGATCGCGATCGCCTCCTACGCGGCGGGCGCCAACCGCTCGTTCATCTACATCAGGGGCGAGTATGTGCACCAGGCCGACGTGCTCGACGCGGCTTTGGCGCAAGCGCGCGAGGCCGGCTATGTGGGCGAGAACATCTTGGATTCGGGCCACTCGCTGTCTTTGGTGGTCCATCGCGGGGCCGGCGCCTACATCTGTGGCGAGGAGACCGGCTTGCTCGATTCGCTTGAAGGCAAGCGCGGCAACCCCCGTCTCAAGCCGCCGTTTCCAGCCAACCAAGGCCTGTATCAGGGTCCGACTTTGATCAACAACGTGGAGACGCTTGCGACGGTGCCCACGATCGTGAAGATGGGAGGCGAGGAGTACGCCAAGCTCGGCACCGAGACCTCCAAAGGAACCAAGCTCGTGTCGGTCTCCGGCCACGTGCAACGACCTGGCAACTACGAGATCGAGCTGGGCGTCTCCTCGCGGGAGATCGTCTATGGCCTGGCCGGCGGTCCGCCCGAGGGACGCGAGGTCAAGTGTTGGTTCCCGGGCGGCTCCTCATCGCCGGTCCTCAAGAAGGACGACCTCGACCTGCCTTACGACTTCGATTCGATGGCCAAGGCCGGCTCGATGCTCGGCTCCGGCGCGATCATCGTGGTCGACGACTCCACACCGATCCTGGACGTGGCCCTGAAGGTGGCAAAGTTCTACCGGCACGAGTCCTGCGGCAAGTGCACCCCCTGCAGGGAGGGCACCAACTGGACCGTCAAGATGCTCGAACGCATCGACCAGGGCACGGCGACACCGATGGACATCGAGATCATGGCCTCGGTCCAGGAGCACATCATCGGCAACTGCCTGTGCGTCCTGGGCGACGCGATGGCGATGCCGATCGGCTCTCTGATCGCCAAGTTCAGAGACGAGTTCGAAGAGCACATCGAGACTGCCCGTGCCCGCGCCGGCCTCGGCGCGCCCGGATCGGCTCTCGCGGCGGAAGGGGCCCTCGCCCGGGAGGTGGCCCATGCCTAGACCGCGGCAACGCCCCATCAAATTCACGATCGACGGCCGAGAGGTCGAGGCTCCCGAAAACATGATGCTGGTCGACGCGGCCAAGCTGGGCGACGTCGAGATCCCCGTGTTCTGCTACGAACCGAAGCTGGGCCAGCCGGTCGGCGCCTGCAGGATGTGCTTGGTTGAAATCGAGGGCATCCCCAAGCTCCAGACCGGCTGCTCGACCCCGGTCAAGGACGGCATGGTCGTGCACACCCAGTCCGAGCGCGCCAGGGTCGCCCAGCAGGCGGTGGTGGAGTTCCTGCTCGTCAACCATCCCCTGGACTGCCCAGTGTGTGACAAGGGCGGTGAGTGCCCTTTGCAGGACATCGCTTTCGGTTGGGGCGACGGCAAGTCTCGTTTTGCCGACCCCAAGCGCCACTTCGTCAAGCCGCTCGAGCTTTCGCCGACGATCGCAATCGACAGGGAGCGCTGCATCCTGTGCTACCGCTGCGTGCGCTTCAGCCAGGAGATAGCCGAGGACTATCAGCTGGTCCTGCTCGAGCGGGGCGCCCACTCCTACGTGTCCACGTTCGACGGGCGCCCCTACATCGCACCCTTCAGCGGCAACATCGTAGAGCTGTGCCCGGTGGGGGCCTTGACCTCGCGCAACTACCGCTTCCGGGCCAGGCCTTGGGATGTGGAGGACGCGGGCTCGGTGTGCACCTTGTGCCCGGCTCAGTGCAACGTGACGCTGACCGTGCGCGACGAGCGCGTACTGAGAGTCCTGGCCCGCGACAACCACGAGGTGGACGACGGCTGGCTGTGCGACCGGGGCCGCTTCGCCTACCCGAAGCTCGCCGAAGGAAGGATCACAGAGCCGCTGCTGCGCGACGGCGGGGAGCTGCGACCCGTCTCCTGGGAGCACGCCCTGGGCGAGGCCGCCATCCGCCTGCGCCGAGCCGGCGCCCAGGCC
>JBAURN010000104.1:0-7543 GCA_049581225.1 Solirubrobacteraceae bacterium | reverse complement strand
AGGAGCTTGCTTGGCTGCGACGCGGGCCGCCGGCTCGCACGGCCAAGCCGAAGTTCAGGATCGAGGCGGCCGAGGCTTTGATCGCCGATGAGCCGCAACCACGCGACCGCGTGGAGTTGGCCCGTTTTGCGAGCACGCGCTTGGGCAACAAGGTGTTGGATGCCCTGGATGTGTCTCTGACGCTCGGCGAGCGTGAGCTGCTCAAAGACGTGAGTTGGCGACTCGGCCCAGGCGACCGAGTCGCCTTGGTGGGGGTCAACGGATCGGGCAAGACTTCACTGGTCAGGCTGCTCGCGGGCGAGCTCGACCCGACGAGGGGCGGCGTCGAGCGCGGCGAGACGGTAAAGCTGGCTCACCTCTCCCAGGACGCCACCGAGATCGCGGGACACCTGCGTGTGTTGGAGGCGTTGGAAGAGGCGCGCGGCTATGCCGTGCTCAGCGACGGTCGCGAGATCACCGCGTCGCTGTTGTGTGACCGCTTCGGCTTTCGCGGCCCAAAGGGACGCACGCTGGTGGCCGACCTCTCCGGCGGCGAGCGCCGCCGGCTGGGACTGATGCGGCTTTTGATGGGCGGCCCGAACGTGTTGCTGCTGGACGAGCCCACCAACGACTTGGACATCGACACGCTCACCTCCTTGGAGGACCTGCTCGACAGCTGGCCGGGCACGCTGCTTGTGGTGAGCCACGACCGCTACTTCGTCGAGCGCGTTTGCGACGACGTGTATGCCATCGACGACGGCGGCGTCAGGCACGTGCCAGGCGGGATCGAGCAGTACCTGCGCGAGCGCGAGAGCGGAGCCGAGGCCACGGCGAGCGAAGGACCGGTCAAGCACGGCAACAGACCGGATGAGGCCGTCGACAGGTCCCAGCGGGCAAAGGGGCGCCGAGGCGAGTCGCAAGCCGCGACCGCCGGAAATCTCTCGCCCGGCGCAGCCACGCGCGCGGCACGCAAGGAGACGCGCGGCCGCGAAATCGAGGTGCGGCGCATGGAGCGCGCGATCGAGAAGCTGGCCGGCGAAGAGACGAGCGTGGAAACGGAGATGGCGGCCAGCGCCACCGACCACGGCCGCCTGGGCGAGCTGCAGGGCAAGCTGGAACGGCTTGTGGCCGAGCGCGAGCGGCTCGAGGTGTCTTGGCTGAAGCTGGCGGAGTCCTTCGAAGCAAAATGAGTGCCCCGCGCGCGTGCGCGGCCAGGGACCGCGCTTTGCTTGTTAAGTAGGCTGCGCGCGCACGCGGGGCACCCCTTTCGAAGAACGTGTAGACCCGTGGACAGCCTACGCGCGTCGGGTGCGCCCGGTATAAGGTCACGCCCATGACATACACCCCACCCCAAGAGATCCTCGAGCGCTACGCATCCGTACTCGTCAACTTCGCCCTGGGCGGTGGCGAGGGCGTGCAGGCCGGCGAGGTTGTGAGGATCGCCGCGCCCGAAAGCGCCAAGCCCCTGTATGCCGAGCTGCGCAAGGCGGTGTGGCGCGCCGGGGGACACGTGATCGGCGCATACGAGCCGGACGACGATGCGCGCGTGAACCTCTCCAAGGACTTTTTCGAAAGCACGAGCGAGGCCCAGCTGGACTATTTCCCGGCAAAGTACATGCGGGGACTGGTCGACGAGATGGATCATCAGGTCTCTGTTCTCGCGGAAAGCGACCCTCACGCGCTGGAGTCGGTCGACCCCTCGCGCATCATGCGTCGCGGAGAGGCGATGCGAAGACTGCTCGACTGGCGCACCGAGAAGGAGAACGAGGGTCGCTTCAGCTGGACGCTCGGGCTGTACGGCACCGCGGCGATGGCCGCGGAGGCGGGCCTCACCGAGGAGGAGTACTGGGAGCAGATCGTGCACGCGTGCTTCTTGGACGTGGAGGACCCGATCGCGCGCTGGCGCGATGTGGGCAAGCGCTTGGACGAGACGAGAGAGCGCCTGGACGCGCTGGACATCGAGCGTGTGCACGTGCAAGGCGAGGACGTTGACCTGTGGGTGGGAATGGGCGAGCAGCGCCGCTGGCTGGGCGGGCGGGGTCGCAACATTCCCAGCTTCGAGATCTTCACGAGCCCGGACTGGCGCGGTACCGAGGGCTGGATCGAGTTCAACCAGCCCCTGTATCGCTACGGCAACTTGGTGAAGGGCATCCGCTTGGAGTTCGCGGGCGGCCGCGTGAGCAAAGCGAGCGCCGCCGAGAACGAAGGCATCCTGACCGAGATGATCGCCACCGAGGGCGCCGACAAGGTGGGCGAGTTCTCGCTCACCGACAAACGCTTCTCGAGGATCACGCGCTTCATGGCCCATACGCTCTATGACGAGAACGTGGGTGGGCCTTTCGGCAATACCCACATCGCGCTGGGCCGCTCTTACCAAGACGCATACACGGGCGACCCTGCCGGGGTCAAAACCGAGGACTGGGAGCGCTTGGGCTTCAACAACTCCAGCGTGCACACCGACATCGTCTCCACCACTGACCGCACCGTCACCGCACAGCTGCGCGGCGGCGAGGAGCGCGTGATCTACGAGAACGGCGAGTTCCAGCTCGACTAGAGGTGCGATGAATCCGGGGGCAACGCTCGGTCTAGAAGACCATCGGCCCAAACCCGCGTGAAATCCGAAGGAGACGAGATGGCTAAGCTGAGATTCCAGGTTTCGATGTCCTTGGACGGCTTCATCGCCGGCCCCAACCCAAGCGAGGCCGACCCGCTGGGCGAAGGGGGGATGCAGTTGCACGAGTGGGCTTTCAAGCTCGCCGCCTGGCGCGCGCCGCATGGGCGCGAGGGCGGGGAGGTCAACGCCAGCACACCGATTGTGGAGGAGGGCCTGGCAAACATCGGGGCGATCGTCATGGGTCGGCGTATGTTCGGCGGAGGACCGGGTCCCTGGCCGGAGAGCCCCTGGGAGGGCTGGTGGGGTGAGGAGCCGCCCTTTCACGCCCCTGTGTTCGTGCTCACCCACCACTCCCGCGAGCCACTGCCCAAGCAGGGCGGGACCACCTTCTTCTTTTGCGATGACGGCATCCAGCCGGCGCTCGAGCAGGCCAAGCGGGCGGCCGGCGGCAAGGATGTGGGTCTTGCGGGCGGCGCCGATGTAGCGCAGCAGTATCTCGCGGCGGGGCTGATCGACGAGCTGCAGCTGAATGTCGTGCCTGTCCTGCTCGGCACGGGTACCCGATTGTTCGAAGACTCGCCGACCGATGCCAAGCTCGAGATCGCCCAGACCATCGAGGCGCCCGGCGTAACTCACCTGAAGTACCGCGTGCTTGGCTAGATCCGATGCAAATAAGATGGCCCCATGGGGGAGCGCGCTGACCCGTCCAAGCCGTTAACGGTCGTCTCGTGATCGCCGACGGCGGCCAGACGGCTTCGCATGAGCACATAAGCCTGCTACTCGTCGAGGACGACGACGGCGACGCACTGCTGGTCGAAGACGAGCTGGGCGATGTGCTCCCGCGGGCAGCGATCGTCCGCAGCCGGTTGCTGGCGGACGCGCTCTCGGCGCTGGGCCCCGCAATCGATTGCGTGCTACTCGACCTCGGGCTCCCCGACGCGTCGGGTATCGAAGCCGTGACGAGGCTACGCGCGCGGATGCCGTCGACACCGCTGATCGTGTTGACAGGCCTCGCCGACGAGGCCGCCGGAGTCGCGGCGGTGCAGGCCGGCGCACAGGATTACCTGATCAAGGGGCACGTCGACGGCAAGCAGCTCGTGCGCTCGATCCGCTACTCGATCGGCCGTCGTCAGGCCGACGAGGCTGAGCGGGCGCTGCTCCTGGCCGACCTGCAGGCGCGCGAGGTTGCTCGCCTGGAAAGAGGCCTCGCGCCAAAGCCACTGATCGAAGACTCCTCTGTGTGGGTCAGCTCCTGCTACCGGGCTGGGCGCAGCAGGGCACTGCTCGGCGGCGACTTCTTCGACCTGGTGCAACGCCAAGACGGGAGCTTGCACGTGGTCGTGGGCGATGTGTGCGGTCATGGTCCTGACGAAGCGGCGATCGGGGTCAGCCTGCGCGCCGCCTGGCGTGCGCTCGTGCTCGCCGGCGAGGGACCCGGGGCGGTCCTTCGGACATTGCGCGACGTGTTCGAGCACGAGCGCCACATCGAGGGCCTGTTCGCGACGCTGTGCACACTGGAGATCGAGAGCGGTCTGGGTCAAGCATCGATTATCTGCGCGGGCCATCCCCGTCCCGTTTTGATCGATGGAGGGTCTGTCTCGAGCTTGACCGACGGCCCGAGCTGCGCGGGACTTGGGATCGGCGCGGGGACTTGGCGCTCCACCTCGACGGCCCTACCAGCGGGTTGGACGATCCTGCTCTATACCGATGGCATCGTCGAGGGACGCATCGGCTCCAGCCCAGAGCGCCTCGGCGAAAAGGGCCTGCACCGGCTGATCGCGGACCGGATCGCTGCGCGCCCCGACTGGCGCGAGCAGCCACGTGGGCTGCTCGACGGATTGATTGAAGAGGCTGAGCGTCTCAACGGCGAGGACTTGAGCGACGACGTGGCGATGTTGCTCGTTGGTGTGAGCCCGGACGCCTCGTGAGCACCTCTGGTCTTCCTTGGGCGCGGATCGCCCGGCGCGTCGACGCTATGAGCGTTGGTGGGCTGCTGGCGGCGACGATCGGCGTGCTCTTGACGCTGGCCGTTATCGGAATCGGCCTCGCTCTGTTCGCAAACAGTGTGGTGAACCGCAATCGCAGTCTTCTGCTCAACGAGGTTGGGCCCGCCCGGCGCGCCGCCCTTGTACTTGAAAGCGCCTTGGTAAACCAGGAGACGGGCGTGCGCGGCTATGTGATCACGTCCGATTCCAGCTTCCTGGCGCCTTACCGAGACGGCCTGGAAAGCGAAGCCCGTGCCCTGGCCACCCTACGTGCGAACAAGCACGCCACCGGCCCGACCGTGGCAAGCCGGCTTGCGATGGTGCAGGTTGCCACGCAGGCTTGGGAGCACCGCTACGCGGTACCGTCACTTGCGTCGCCCACGACTCACCATTCGGTCGCGGTCGACCTGGAAGGCAAGCGCCTGTTCGACACCGTGCGGATCTCTTTGGGTCGTTTGCAAAAAGCCCTTGAAGCAAAGGACTCCCAGACTCGCGACAGGCTTGAAGGCGCCGCTTCCAACCTCGAACTGCTGCTGATCGTGGCCGCCGTCCTGATTCTGGGCGGCGTGCTGGGCGCCGGCTACCTACTGCGCCAGACGATCACCCGGCCGCTTGCCAGTCTTGGCGCCGAAGCCAGGCGCGTGGCCGGTGGCGAGTTCTCAAGGCCACTCCAGGTCGCAAGCGGGCCACGTGAGATCACGGCGGTCGGCATCGAGATCGACGCGATGCGCGAGCGGATCGTGGAGGAGCTTGCGTCCGTCCAAGCGGCACACAGGCGTGTGGAAGAGCAGGCGCACGAGCTTCAGCGCTCCAACGCCGAGCTAGAGCAGTTCGCCTACGTCGCCTCCCATGACCTGCAGGAGCCTTTGCGCAAGATCGCCAGCTTCTGCCAAGCGTTGCAGACCCGCTATCGCGGCCAGCTGGACGAGCGCGCCGACCAATACATCGACTTCGCGGTGGATGGCGCCAAGCGGATGCAGACTTTGATCAACGACTTGCTCGCTTTCTCGCGAGCCGGGCGCAGCGGTCGCGAACAGACTTTGGTCGATCTGAACGAAGCCCTCGCCGACGCCCAAGCTTCGCTGGCGGGCACTTTGGAGAGCTCCCAGGCCAAGATCGCCGTCGCGGCGCTGCCCACCGTCCGAGGAGACCGCGGACAGCTCGCCTCCCTGTTTCAGAATCTGATCGCCAACGCGCTCAAGTTCCGCGGCGCCGATGCACCCGCGGTGCACATCACGGTTGACCGCGACAACGGCAAGTGGGAGATCAGCTGCTTAGACAATGGCATCGGCATCGATCCGGAGTACGCCGAGCGCATCTTCTTGATCTTTCAGCGGCTGCACTCGCGCGAGGCCTACGAGGGCACGGGCATCGGGCTGGCGTTGTGTCGCAAGATCGTCGAATATCACGGTGGTCGCATCTGGCTCGACACCGATTATTCGGACGGAGCCTGCTTCCACTTCACTTTGCCCATCGTCGAGAACCCCAAGGAGACCACCACATGAACGCCGACCTGATCTCGGTCCTGCTCGTCGAGGACGACCCGGGCGACGTGCTGTTGATTCGGGAGGCATTCGCCGATCACAAGGTCGGCAACGTGCTGTCGGTCGTCAGCGATGGGGTCGAGGCGATGCGGTTCGTGCGCGGCGAAGGCGAGTACTCGGGGCAGGAGCGTCCCGACCTGGTCCTGCTCGATCTCAACCTGCCGCGCAAGAGCGGCGCCGAGGTGCTCGCCGAGATCAAGGGGGACCCGGAGCTTTCGATGATCCCAGTGATCGTGCTCACCACCTCAGAGGCCGAGGAGGACGTGATGCGTTCCTACAAGATGCACGCCAACGCCTACATCACCAAGCCCGTCGACTTCGAACGCTTCAAGCAGATCGTGCACCAGATCGACGATTTCTTCATCGGCATCGTCAAGCTGCCGCCGCGCCGCGTGTAACGCCTCAGCGCGCCTCCAGGGTCTCCTTGACGACCTCGGTGCCCCGTTTGCATCATTTCCCCTGTGGCTGCTCGACGGGATCGAAGCGGGATGCGGGACGCGGCCGGCTAGCCGCCGAGCGGCGAAGGCGGTATCCGCGTCTCGCCCTGGACCTCGGGGATGACCATCGCGAGCTCGTCGATGAAGCACCAGGACCACGCCTCGCCCGGCTCCAGGGAGTGGATGATCGGATGGTCGCTTGCGTTGGCGTGAGCGCTGGCGTGACGGTTGGGCGAGGAGTCGCAGCAGCCGACGTGCCCGCACTCCAGGCAGATGCGCAGGTGCAGCCACTTGCCGCCCATCTTCAGGCAGTCCTCGCAGCCCTCGACCGACTCGGGCAGCTGGGTGATCTGGACCTGTTCCAGGTGTGTGCAATTTGCCATGGGTCACTCCGTTCGGGTTTGGGCGAATGGGATACGCACACTGAAGACGGTACGACCGGACGCCGAGTCGAAGCTGAGCGAGCCCTCGTGACGGTCCACGACGATGCGACGCGCGGTCGCAAGGCCGAGGCCCGTGCCCTGACCGACGTCCTTGGTCGTAAAGAAAGGATCGAACACGCGCCCCGCCGCCTCGTCGGGGATGCCGGGGCCGTCGTCGGCGATCTGGACGAGGACACAGTCACCATCGCGACGCGTGGCGATCTCGATCGTGCCCTGCTGCCCCAAGGCGTCGATCGCGTTGTCGAGCAGGTTCGTCCATACCTGGTTGAGCTCGGAGCCGCGCACGGTCAGCTTGGGCAAGGTGCGGTCGTAGTCGCGCTCGATCGCGATCGAGGTGTGCTTGAGCTTGTAGCCGAGCACCGTCAGGGTGGTCTCAAGGCCCTCGTGGATGTCCACCTCGACCAGGGATCCTCGGTCCATGTAGGCGTATGACTTCACGGCCCCCACCAGGGAGGACATGCGCGCGGTGGACTCGCACAGCTCCTCCGAGAGACGCCCGGCGGTCAAGGTGGCGGCGACCCATCGCAGGGCGGCGCCGGTG
>JBAURN010000103.1:0-2585 GCA_049581225.1 Solirubrobacteraceae bacterium | reverse complement strand
CGTCGCGGCCTGCCTGCACGTGACGGCCGAGACGGCCAATCTCGTACGCGCCCTGATCGCCGGCGGAGCACGGGTCGGGTTGTGCGCCGCCAACCCACTGTCCACTCAGGACGACGTTGCCGCGGCGCTCACCGAACGCGACGGCGCGACCGTCCTGGCCGAGCGTGGCGAGAGCGCCAAGCGCTATGCCGAGCACGTGCAAACTCTGGTGGCGAGCGCGCCGCGCGTGACGATCGACGACGGCGCCGACCTGATCGGCGCGATTCACGAGGCCGACGCCGCCCAGGCCGCCGAAATGTTGGGTGGCACCGAGGAGACCACCGCTGGTCTCTTGCGGGTGCGCGCGATGGCCGAGCGGGGCGTGCTCGCCTGTCCCGTGTTGGCGGTCAACGAGTCGCGCACCGAGCGGGCGTTCAACGACCGCTTCGGCACGGGGCAATCCACGATCGACGGGATACTGCGAGCCACCAACCTGTTGTTGGCCGGGCGCACCGTGGTCGTGTTCGGTTACGGCTGGACGGGCCGGGGGGTCGCCCTGCGCGCGCGCGGCGCGGGCGCTTCGGTGATCGTCTGCGAGGTCGACCCGCTGCGTGCTCTGGAGGCCAGGATGGAGGGCTATGAGGTTATGGGCGCCCTCGCCGCGGCCGAGCGTGGAGACGTGTTCGTGACGGTGACGGGTGGGCGCGACGTGTTGAGGCGCGAGCACTTCGAGCGCATGAAGGACGGCGCGGTGCTTGCCAACGCGGGGCACTTCGACGTGGAGATCAAGCTCGAGGATCTCCGGGGCTTGGCGGTCGGCGGGCGACGCGAGGTCTTGCCTCTGGTCGAAGAGCACCGGTTCGCCGATGGGCGGCGCTTGAACCTGCTCGCCCAGGGGCGCGTTGTCAACCTGGCGGCCGGCGAGGGTCATCCGGCGGCGGTGATGGATGTCTCTTTCGCCGCGCAAGCGCTCTGCGTCGAGTACCTGGTGGCATGTGCCGGTGAGCTGCAGCCCAGAGTGTTGCCGGTTCCAGACCGGATAGACGACGACGTGGCGCGCCTGAAGCTCGAGTCGCTTGGGATCGAGATCGACGAGCTGAACGAGGATCAGCGCGTATATCGAAGCAGCTGGGAACAAGGCGCTTAGGGCCTTGTTCCTATAGGTTGCGCTCCGATGCGAGCAATGGTTTTGGCTGCGGGTCTCGGGACCCGCTTGCGCCCCCTCACCAACGAGATCACCAAGCCGATGGTGCCCGTGCTCGACCGGCCGGTGATGGGGCACATCCTCGACCTGCTCGACACCCACGGCTTCGAGCACGTGATCGCCAACCTGCATTACTTCCCCGACTCGATCAAGCGGTACTTCGGCGAGCGCCTGAGCTATCGCTACGAGCAGGAGCTGCTCGGCACCGCGGGCGGAGTTCGCGCTTGTGCCGACTTCTTCGGCGACGAGGCGTTTCTGATCATCTCGGGCGATGCGCTCACCGACATCGACCTGGGCGCGTTCGTGGCTCGCCACCGCGAGGCGGGGGGGATCGGCACGCTTGCGGTCAAGAAGGTGGCCGACACGCGTGAGTACGGGGTGGTATTGCACGACCGCGAGGGGCGCATCACCGGTTTTCAGGAGAAGCCCAACCCGGAGGAGGCCCTGTCGGATCTAGGCAACTGCGGCATCTACATCTTCGAGCCCGCCATCTTCGACTACTTTCCGGAGCGTCCCTTCGTGGATTGGGCCCAAGACGTGTTCCCCGCTTTGCTGGAGCACGACGTCCCCTTCCACATTCACGAGGTCAGGGACTACTGGAACGACGTGGGTTCTCTCTCGGAGTTGCGACAAGGCACCTTCGACGCGTTGCACGGCGAGCTGCGGCTGCAGGTTGAGGGTCGCGAGGTGTCACCTGGAGTCGTGGTGGCGGGAGAGACGGTTGTGCCAGAGAGCGCCCAGACAGACGGTTCGATGTGGATCGGCCAGGACGTCCAGCTCGGCGAGAACGTTCGCCTGACCGGGCCGATCGTATTGGGCGACGGGGTCCGCGTGGGCGATGGGGCGCAGCTGCGCGACAGCATCGTGCTGCCCGGCACCAAGGTCGCCGCCGAGGCGATCCTGATCGGAGCGATCGCCGGGCACGCGGGGATCTTGGAGAGCTTGCGACCCCGATAAGTACCCGTCGAACATCCGTGCAAAACCGGTGGACAGCCGCCGCGCGGAGGCGTACGATGGAACCATAAGCGTCTCCGAGTGAAGGGAGTCCCTGATGCAGATAGACATCAAGGGCCGCAATGTCCCGGTCACCGACGATATGCGTGAGCATCTGGAACGCCGGCTGGAGAAGATCTCCCGCCAGGTCTCCGAGTTCGCCCGCTTGGAGCTGGAGATATTCAAGGAGCCAAATCCGCGCGTGGCCGACCACGACGTGGCCGAGGCGACGCTCTACCTGAAGGGGATCACGCTTCGGGCGCGAGACGCCTCCCCGCAAATGCTCCACTCGCTCAACCTTGTGGTGGACGAGTTGGCGCGCCAGGTCAAGCGTCATCGCGACAAGCGTCGCCGTCGCCGCGAGGCTCACGCGGCAGCCGCCGCCAGGGCTGTCCCGGCGCCCGCGCCC
>JBAURN010000102.1:0-2657 GCA_049581225.1 Solirubrobacteraceae bacterium | reverse complement strand
TCGGCGCGCTCAAGGTCCGCGGCCATGCGCACACCGACGCCTGTTTCTACCATGCGCGTGATCAGCGACAACTACACTTCCCCTCGAGGACAACTACATTTCCCGTCCGCTCGGATTTGTTTTTCATGGCGGTTCTCCTTTGGAGGGAGGATCACCATGAGTGTCACCACGGATCGACAGGTTGGGTGTTTGCGTAAGTCGTTGAAGTTAGGCAAGTCGCTCAAGGAAGCGGCGATGAGGGCGGACATGGACGAGAAGACGGCACGGAAGTATCGCGCATCGGCGAAGCTTCCCAGCGAGCAGGAAGTCTGGCCGCGGAGGTGGCGGACCCGGGAGGATCCGTTCGCGGAGGTCTGGGACGAGGTGCGCGAGTTGGTGGAAGTGAGTCCCGGGTTGCACGCCAAGACGGTCTTTGCGTGGCTTCAGCGGAAGTATCCGGGGCGGTTCCCAGACGGGCAATTGCGGTCGCTCCAGCGGCGACTTCGTGAGTGGCGGGCGATGTCGGGTCCTTCCAAGGAGGTGTTCTTCGCTCAAACCCATCATCCCGGTCGATTGGCGGCGTCCGACTTCACCCACATGGAGAGCCTGGGCGTGACGCTGGCCGGCCAGCCGTTCGAGCACATGGTCTATCACTTCGTGCTGACCTACTCCAACTGGGAGACCGCGTCGGTCTGCTTTTCGGAGAGCTTCGAGAGTCTCAGCGAGGGGTTGCAGCAGGCGCTCTGGGAGTTGGACGGTGTGCCCCAGCGGCACCGTTCCGACCGGATGAGCGCGGCGGTGAACAACCTCTCAGATCGAAAGGAGTTTACCAAGCGTTATCAAGCGTTGATGGATCATTACGGCCTGACGATGGAGAAGATCAACCCGCGCGAGGCGCACGAGAACGGCGACGCAGAACAGAGCCACAACCGGTTCAAACAAGCTGTGGACCAGGCCCTGCAACTGCGAGGCAGCCGCGATTTCGCCGACCGTGCGGTCTACGATCGGTTCCTGCGGGAGGTGCTCGCAGAGCGCAATTCCGGGCGCGAAAAGCCGCTCGCCGAGGAACGAGCCACGCTGCGTCCGCTACCGTCAGGGCGTCTGGAGAGTTACAAGCGAGCACGAGTTCGGGTGTGTCCCGGGAGCATCATTCACCTGGATCGCAACGTCTACTCAGTTCACAGCCGTTTGGTCGGTGAACGGGTGGACGTGCGGATCTACGCCGAGCACTTGGAGGTCTACTTCGCAGGTCGCGTGGTCGAACGGATTCCGCGGCTCCGCGGCAGACGAAAGCATTACATCAATTATCGACATGTGATCGATTGGCTCGTACGCAAACCCGGTGCCTTCGAGAACTACCAGTACCGCGAGGACCTGTTCCCCACCAGCCGGTTCCGGATGGCCTACGACGCACTCCGCGAGTCGACGCCGGGCCGGGCCGCGCGGGAATACCTCAAGATCTTGGAGGTGGCGGCCCGAGAAAACGAGTCGTTGGTCGACGAGGCCCTGCGGACCTTGCTCGACACGGATCGACCGATCACAGCGCAAGCGGTCGTGGATTGGATGGGACGCCGTGAGCCGGCGCGGCCGGTCACGGAGGTTCAAGTTGATGCAATAGAATTGTCAAGTTTCGACATGTTATTTCAACACAAGGAGGTGTGGAGTGGCTTCGACGACGGAGGTGAAAGCCCGGCTGATCGAGTGCCTGCGGGAGCTGCACTTGCCCACGTTCCGTGAAGGTTTCGAGGACTTGGCCCGGCGTGCGGTCCAGGAATCGTTCAGCTACGAGCAGTACCTCGGGGAACTCGCGGACCAGGAGTGCCAGTCACGACGCATAAACCGAATCGAGCGATGGCTACGAGATTCGAACCTGCCGTTGGACAAGAGTCTGAGCCGGTTCGACATGAAGCGACTGCCGGCGAAGGTGGCGCGACAGGCGCGGACGCTCCTGGACGGGGCGTTCGTGGACGCTCGGGAAAACGTGCTGGCTTTCGGGCGTTCGGGGAGTGGAAAGACGCACCTGCTGTGCGGGATCGCGCAGGAACTGGTGCGGGCGGGCCGGAAGGTGTTGTTCGGCCCGTGCAGTCTTCTGGTGCAGGATCTGTTGATCGCCAAGCGCGACCTGCGCCTGAGTCGGCACTTGAAGAAGCTGTCGGCCTTCGAGGTGTTGCTGATCGACGACTTGGGGTACGTCCAACAGAGCCGTGAGGAGATGGAGGTTCTGTTCACGCTGCTGGCGGAGCGGTACGAACGTGGCAGCGTGATGATTACGAGCAACCTGCCGTTCTCCAAATGGGAGAACATCTTCAAGGACCCGATGACGACGGCGGCGGCGATCGACCGCTTGGTTCACCATAGTGTGATCCTCGAGCTGAACGTGCCGAGCTACCGCCTCGAGCAAGCTCAACGCGGCCAGCAACCGCCCCCCGCAGAGGTGACCCCGGAGGAGTCGCCGACACCCGAGGTAGGGGAGCGGCAGGATCGGCCTAATAAGGCCCAAGGAGGTGATATCGGACAACAGTCAAAGCGGGAAAAGTAATTGTCGTTCAAGGGAAGTGTAATTGTCGTCGATCAACCATCGAATCTGGCGCACCCGAGGTGGTCAGGAAACAGCCGACAACTTGGAGTTGTTGCATGCCAACTGTCATCGGCAGATCCATGTGCGAGAACGACTGACA
>JBAURN010000101.1:0-18767 GCA_049581225.1 Solirubrobacteraceae bacterium | reverse complement strand
GCTCCAGGTCGCCGGGGGCCCGCGCGGGGGCGCCCACGACAAGCACGATCTCCCCGCGCGGCGGGGCCTGCGCATAGTGGGCGGCCAGTTCGGGTGCGGTTCCGCGAAGCACTTCTTCGTGGAGCTTGGTCAGCTCTCTACACACCGCCACGGGGCGAGCCGGGTCAAGGCCCGCGAGCACTTCGAGCGTGGCCACGAGCCGGCCGGGCGACTCGAACGCGACGAGCGTGTCGGGACCCTCCCCCAAGACCCGCTCCAAGTCCCCCCGCTTGCGCGGCAAAAAACCGACGAACCGCCACCGCTCAGCCGGCAAGCCCGAGGCGACGAGCGCCGTGGTCACGCTGCTCGCGCCCGGCAACACCTCGAGGGGGAGCCCCCTGTCGAGACACGCACGCACGAGGGAATACCCAGGGTCCGATACAACCGGCATGCCCGCGTCTGAGACCAGCACGACCCTATCCCCCCCTTCTATGCGCTCTCTCAAAACGAGCGCCCGGTCCCGTTCGTTGTGCTCGTGAAAGCTGACCAGCGAGCCCTCGATCTCGTAGCGGTCAAGCAGAATCCGGGTCCGCCGCGTGTCCTCGCACGCGATCGCGTCGGCCTCGCGCAACGCCTCCAGCGCACGCAGGGTGATGTCCCCCAGGTTGCCGATCGGCGTTGAGCACACGACCAGTCGCCCTGTGCCGTCGGGGGTCATGCCTGCAGGATAGGCGGCTCGTCGTCGCGGAGCGGTGGCCATCCCTTCGGCGACTAAGACCCTTCGCTCGAACTGTGATCCTTGTGATACTTGTGAGCCACATGCCGAACATCACGTGTCGGTTCCAGAGGACGTGTACCGCGCCGCGCGGATCCGCGCCGCGGAGCGAGGCAGCTCGGTGAGCGGGCTGGTGGCCGAGTACCTGCGCTCGCTGTCCGAGCGCGAAGACGGGTTCGCGCTGCTCGAGGCCCAACAGCGGCGCCTCCAGGAGCAGATCGCCGACTTCAGCGCCGGGGACCGCGTCGATCGCGACGAGCTGCACCGCCGTGCGGTTCGCTGACACAAACATCCTGCTCTACGCGATCCCCGCGACATCTCCCACTGCGACGCGGCGATTGTGGAGGCGGCCCGCACGCTCGGCTGCGGGCTCGTGCTCTCCGAGGATCTCTCCGACGGGCAGGACTATGGCGGCGTGAGCGTCGAGAACCCGTTCGGGGATTGCCGAGGCAAGCGGGGCAAGCTCTACTGAATTCTACAGCTTTCTAAAGATTCCGATAGAATGCTGTAGAAATTGGTAGACTTCTCGCGTGGATCCGCGACACAACCCGTACGCCCCGGGCGCTGGAACGAGACCGCCGGCGCTGACGGGGCGCGATCAGGAGATCCAAGCCTACGAAATCCTGATCGACCGACTCAAGGACGGGATGGCTGGCCAGAGCATGATCGTCACCGGGCTGAGAGGCGTGGGCAAGACGGTGCTCTTGAACGCTTTCGAGGACATCACGGTTGATCGCGGTTGGATCGCGGTGCAGCGCGAGTTCGACGAGCGCACATCGCTGCCCGCCGTCGTGGCCCGCGCCGCTCAACGGATCCTCTTGGATCTGAGGCCGAGCCGCAAGGTCGCGGAGAAGATCAGGGGCTCGTTTGCGGGACTCGGAATGTTTTCCCTGAAGGACCCTGCCGGCTGGGAGCTTGGCTACACACCCTCGAACAAGGCGAGTTCAGACGCACTGGGCGAGGACTTCGTGGAGCTACTGCTCGCGCTCGGCCAAGCGGCGCGGGAGAAGAGTAGAGGCGTTGCATTCCTGCTCGACGAGGTCCAGTTTGTCCCGCCTGGCGAGTTCGGAGCGTTTGTCGTGGGGCTGCACCGACTCAACCAGAAGGCATTGCCGATCACGTGTATCGCCACTGGCTTGCCGAGCTTGCCGGCGCTCGCCGGCGAAGCAAAGAGCTATGCCGAGCGCCTGTTCGAGTATCCCCGCATCGACCGGCTTTCAGAACGTGACGCCGCCGCGGCACTGCGAGGGCCCGCGGAAAGTCGAAAAGTCAGCTTTGAGGAGGACGCGCTCAGCTACATCTGCCACGAGACCGAAGGCTATCCCTATTTCCTCCAGCAATACGGCAAGTACGCGTGGGATGTCGCGTCTGAGGGGCGTATCACCATGGGCGACGCTCGGCTCGGTGGCTACCAAGCCCAGGAGCGCCTGGACGAGGGCTTCTTCCTTGTCCGCTATGAGCGGGCGACGACGGCCCAGCGCGGCTTCCTGCGTGCGATGGCACGTTGCGATGGGCCGCCCTACCCGATCGCAGACGTCGCTCGCGCGCTCGGTAAGACCGACCAGCGCTCGATCTCGATGAAGCGCAACGCCCTCATCAAGAAGGGCCTCATCTATGTCCCCCAACACGGCACGGTCGACTACACGGTCCCCCGCTTCGCCGACTACCTGCGCCGCCGCGACGGAGCTGACTAGCCGCGACCTCAGGGAACCGTCAGTTGTTGTGCTCGCCGAGGTCGGCGATGGAGTCGTGTACTTGTTGTCCTGTGGGGGTGAGTATCCAGGCGTTGGGCTCGCCGCGGGCGGGGTCGCCTCCCCGGTTCTCGATCAGGCCGAGCTTGTGCAGGCGGGCGAGGAGCTTTGATGCTTGGCCTTGGTCTGCGATGCCCGCGCTCTGGCCAATCGTGCGGTTTGAAGACCCCGGGTTCTCCGCAACGGAGACGAGTACGCGCATGGTGCGGTAGGTGAGGCGCATCGGCAGATCCTGGAGCGGATCGCTCCTGTGAATGGGGGCCGTGCCGGTGGGCGTGGGTGTGGGTCGTTCGATCTCCTTGCGTGCCGCGACGGGTCCCATATAGGGGAGAACGATCGTGCCCATCGAGGGACCAGCCAACTCAAGCAGCGAACTCTCCTCGGCGTGCCCACGCCCACCTGTCGTGCGTATCTCAGATTCCTGGCCGGCGGCGAGACGACCGTGCAACACCGAAAGCAACCCACCCACTATCGCCTCGGCGGTCAACGCGGGCGGATCGAGCTTGGCGCTCCCCTCGGTACGACCCAACTCGAGCACAGCCACGAGTTGCCCAATCACCTGGCGGCGACGCTCAAGCGCGCTCGGACCAGCCGCCAGGCTCTCCACGATCAACAGGCGAGCCGCCGCCCGGTCGCTATCCAAGAAACCAAGCAGAGCCACCAGGCCGGCCCGCACCCTCGCAAGCCACGCCCCGCCACTCCCATACGCTGGGACCACCACCGCTTCGGCGTGCCCCAGAGCCTCGTCAAACGCCGCGAGAAAACACTCCTCACGATCATGGAAGATCTCATAGAACGTGCGTCGCGAAACACCGGAGCGCCCGACAACATGCCCGACGCTGACGTTCGCGGCGCCACGCTCAGAGACCTCCTGGACCATCGCAGTCAGCATCCGAGCACGCTGCAGCTCGGCTACCTGCTTGTGCCCGTCAGGGTGACCGCGACCTGGCTCACTTCTTCTTGTTGTGGTTGTAACCATTGCCTTTCCCGCTCTTGCTCTTCTTCTTGGCCTTCTTGACCACATGCTTCGCGCACCCCGTAACGCTGACCGGAGTCGTCTGCTTAAGCACCGCACCGTTCTGGCCCGTAAACGCGGTGGGCATCTTCAGCTTTGTGGTGCACAGGTTCCCGTTCGCCGCTAGCGCCGAATAGGGCCCCTCGGGCAAACTCAGCTCGAAGCTCGAGATCGGGACGTCGGGGACTTTGCGGAACGTGCTGCTCGTGATCCCCGCTTTAGAAATAAACGTTTCACCGTGTAGGAACACGGTGACGCCGTACCCCTGTAGGACGATCACGAGTTCTGGGAACTTCGCGCCTCCGTAGGACACGAAATAGGTGGGTCCGGTCAGCGTGACCGGCAGCACCGGTGTGATCGCGGTGGCGCTCCCCACCCGCGAGTCCGCCGGACAGTTGGCCGGGTTCGCTTCAAACGTCGCCGAAGGACACGCCTTCTGCAATGTCGTCAAACGAGACGGCAACTGCTTGGGCAAATCCACCTTGACCGTCTTCACATTCGACTGCGAAGACGCCTGATTGGCACCCAGCGCTCCAGTCGGATACAGGATCTTCGCATCCAAACTCGCACCATTCTTACGAGACGTCTTGCCGCTGGTCGAGACCTTGAAGTCAGGCTTGAACGTCAACGCACGACACGAACCCATCTGGAAATGCGTTGAGATTGGTGCCGTGGAGCCTTCGGTGCCGTGGGCGGTGCCAGAGAACGCTCCCGGTTCGCACCCCGTCGGGTTGAACATGAAGCCCGGCCTATCGATCACAGCATTGATCGCCCGCAGATCGGCCGGGATACCGTCGATGATCGTCGGCAACGGGTCCGTCGTTACGGTCAGTTGTGTCGTGATCGGGTCGACTTCGATCTTTGCCCGCACAACCTGGGTCTGCAGCGTGAAAGGGCCCACATGCAACGGCACGACTATCGACAGGCCGTACGGTGCGCCCTTATAGCCACCGGTCAAGTAGATCGGGGCCGGCGCCTCACCGGGCTGGGGCACCACCAGCGGGTACGGACCCGGACCGGCCTCCACGACCGTGTGCCCGATCTGCGACGCACTTGAGCACGTCCCCGCGTTCGCTTGCACTTCGGGGCATAGCGGGATCTTCGAGATCATCCCCAACAGACCCTCTGGCGTTTTGAACTGCAGGCTCCCGATCCTCTGTTGACCGTCTTCCCGCGTCAACAACAGCGAAAAGCTCGTGAACCCGCCGGCCTGATCGGTGGTCGAACCTGCCGTCATCGAAGGGCTGAACGGCAACGCTCCACCGGGACATGCCGATCCACCAGGCCCATGAGAGACCACGAATTCGCTGGCGGGGAACACGTCTGGTACCGCCGGTGTGCTCCAGGGCGTGAAATCGCTCGTCGTAGTATATGACCCACACCGCAACGGCGTCGCAAGCGCCGCCTGCGCACCGCCACTGAACGACAGCTTGAAGTCGGTGAACGGCAGCTCGGGCGTTTCCTTGAACGTCGTCGCCAAGCGACCTGTCGTTTCATCCAAGTGGACGTCACCGACAAGCTTAAGGTTCACGCCTTCGCCGGAAGCGGCTACAAGCAACTTCAGGTTCGGCGGATTGGACTGCAGCACGTACACGCTGCCCTTAAGGCCGTTTTTCAACAGGGGCGTTTCGATTTCGTCCGTCCCAACCTTTGAGTTGTTCGGACACGAAGGCGCGTTCTGCGTCCCCACGGCACTTTCAGCCACCTGACAAGCGCCCAACCCCGCAGCCTGCCCAGGATTGATAACGACGCCTTCTGGCAAGGTGACCGTAGTGTCCTTGATGTTCGACGTCGCGAGATCATTCGGAGCCGTCAGTCCTTCCTGCGATACCTTCACCTCAACCGTCAACCCGGCAGGCGTATCGGAACTGGAAGTGTCGGGTGCGACGTTGATTCGAGGCGAAAAGCCAAGGTGATCACAACCGTCGAGCCCTGTCGGGTTCGACGAGGCGTCGTGCGTAAGCAGCGATATCTGCCCGACTTTGGTTGGATCGAGCCATTCGTTGTCGATTGCCGAATATTCTTCCGGACCCGAACACGACGTGGGCAAGGTCAGCAATGGTACTTCCCCATCCGGTGACGCGCACCCATTGTGGCTTATTCCTTCGATGATGCACACACGTGCGGCGTTGTGACTCGGATTGCCCGGAACGCCCCAGACGGTGACGGTGTTGTTGAGTATTTCCCTTTGAGGCACGTGTGCGACATGCTCGGTGATCCCGTAGTCACCGTCGCTACGTACTCTGGCGTCAAGGAAAACTTGGACCCCGACCACTTCATAAGCAAACTCCGCCGGGCTGCCGGGCGGTGGGGTCATATTGTAGATGGGAACAGACTTAAGCGTAAAGCCACCTGGAAAGCCCACCGTCGCGGCTCCGATCTGCGATCCGGTCGGACACTCTGCTTCGTCGTCGAATTGTTCGCGCAGACAGCGTGGAATGACGGTCGTGTTACCGATCAGCCCCGGAGGGAGGCTGACATCGATGTTTCGGAGTTCCCCTTCTGGGTTTCGCGCGCCGTTAGCATTGACGTCAAAGTTGAAGACGACCTCAAATGGATGCGAACCGGCCTGGGTATCGATGGTGCCATCCGCGCTGCTGACCCACGCATCCGCTTTGGCGAAGCCAAAACCGGCGGGCGTGGAGCTGACCGTCAACGCGTCTCGCGACTGGGCCACCGCCGAAGCGCCGCCGCCGCTCGCGTTAACTTCGTTGACAACCTTCCCTTCGGGGCCGTTGGCGACTTCGACGAACAACGTAAATTCTTCACGCTGTCCGCTGTACATCGGTTCCAGCGTCCTGCTGCAGACGGAGGGCGTACCGCCACATGACCATCCGTCGGAGGAGACGCCCGCGAATCCCGCCGGTAGCCTGTCGGTCAACGTCGCACCCGCGGCGCTTTCGGCGCCGCCAACGTTGTAAACGACCACGCCCAGCCTCGCGCTGCTCCCCGGTTCTATGTTGGTCGGGTAGCTATGGGAGTCGACCTCCCACCCCGGCAGATTCATGCCCATCGCCGGCGTGCTGGCCGCCACAGTCGCCACCAACGCGACAAAGAAGGCAGTCCCAACTCGAGCAAATCGCGTCGCCCTCATCACTTGTTCCTCCCGTTGAAGTTGCGAGACCGCTTCGCCCGGCGACCGTCCTTGTGCTTCTTCTTCCTTTTATTGATTGCCCTTTTCTTCTTTTTCACAACGTCCTTCTTGGTCTTGACCGCACCGTTCGCGGGGACGGGGAAGTTGCCGACACCGTTATAGGTGACACTTGAGGGTGTCGCAAATATCGGCGGGCTGGAAGGCAAACCCTGACAGCCAGTACCCGTGCACTGCGGCGGCGTGGAGGGAGTGACGGCTCCGACGTGGGCGTCGTATACGTCGATGTTTTCGTTTTGGTCTTCGCCTACGAGTTTTGCACGGGTCGTAAAGAACACATCGTTGCCGTTCAAGCTCGAATCGATCATGTACGACCCTTCTGGAGCCGTGCCGCCACTGATCAGATATATGCAGCCCCGTTCTTCTGTGCATTCGTTGATGCCTTCGTGCTCCCACTCGTAGACGTCGTTGCGACCATTTGTGTCCTGCGGGACGAGCGGCTCGCGACTGTCAAAGAAAACTCGATCGCCGTCTGCTGACATCCAATTGAGCGAGGCCGTCTCCTCATTACTGACCGGCAGGAAGGCTGAAAATGAGGATCCTTCGGCGCGGCCTATCGGGGGCGCGCCAGAGCGGTCGCATGAGATGCAATCGACCCCGTTCCCACCGTATTCATACACAAATAGCTGCTCAGTTTTCTCGTTTTCATACCCTGTGAGCGATTCGATGGAAGAGAAGAGGAGGTGGCGCCCGTCGGCGGACACTTGGGCTTCCTTGTTGGCGAGACCACCCTGCCAGTCACCGTTATATTCGTAAAACGAGGTCGCTGCGGTGACGTTATCTTCCCCGGATAGTCTGGCGACGAATCGCACGGGTTCTCCAGCGTGCAGAACGTAAAGACTGCACTGGTCCTGAATGCTCAGTTCCGCGCAGTTGCCTGGACTGGCGCCTTCGGCCAATGCCGCGTCGGCCACGAAGTAAATATAGGACAAATCTTCACTGGTCCCAACAACTCCCTGGACTTCGGCTCCTGAGGTGAGATCGCTCGTCTCCCCGGTTTCCACACTATACATATAAAGGTCGCCTGCCTTTGTGAAAAGCACCTTCGATCCATCCGGTGTCGCCGTCCAGAACTGCCCTTTGCCACCCACGGCGGTATCAACCTGCACGGTCCTTGAATCGTCTTCCCTCATGTATAGGTTGGGGTTGGCGCCCTGGCCAGTCCAGAATATGCGGCTGCCGTCGCTTGAAATAACGTGACTAAAGTCAGGAGCGTTGTAGTTCGGTTCGGCTGGCGGCAATACCGCCCCCCCGTAGAGGGCATACGGTTCCGGCGTGCCGCTCGGCAGGACGTTGACCAGGCGCAGCGTCCCTTTCTCGTAGTCATACAAATTATTGGCTTCCGGGCCTTCATCGATGGCTTCGGGGGTGAGCGCGTCGTTTGCGATATACAGGATGTGAGATAGATCCGCGGAGTACCCTGCGATCACCGGTTCGCGATGTTTCGAAGCGTTGCCTACTTCGAAGGCTCCAAAGGAAGACGGTTCACGATCCGGTGGCGTTGTCGACATCAACGACTGGTAAGCGCCCGTTTCGATATCCCTTGTGTACGGGATACGATAGTTGTCGGCGGGCGCGCCGGGCGTCAGCGGCTTGCGTGACTTTGTCGTGAGGAAGCCATAGGATAGATTGGCGGTGAATCCCTGATAAAGGGGGTTAGTCAGGAATTCTTCTGACGGCGGTGTAATGTCTTCCGATGTCCACTTGCCGTCGCCTTCGCGTCTGGCGAGGTATTGATCGCCGTAATTTCCGCCGAGTGAGCCGGTCCCTCCTTCTTCGGACGGGCCGCCGACATATGCCACAGCGTTCCCGTCGGCCGACGCCTTGAATGGACGTCTGGTCCAGCCTCCCTCATTGGCGAGGGTTATGGGCCACGCTTGGTAGACGTTGCTGTCTGCGTTATCGGTGGGTGAGACCTTTTCGTAACCTCGTCCGTCTGGCAGCCCCGGCGTACTGACCGGTAGCGCGTTGGCTCCTGCCGCCAGCGTCAGCATCGCAAGCGTCGATGCGATAATTGTTAGCACCGCCGATCCCGCGCGCGCACGCATAACCCTGATGGGCGTATTACTCATCACCATGAGACCCCTCCGTATGTGAGCCCCACACGGTGAGGCTTGATTGACGACGGCGCGGCCCAGCGCCGCCACCCCCCATGAGCAACCGATTGCGCCGCATAGGTGCGGCAAGACGGCTGTACCCGCGCCGAGCGGCGCGGGCGTTGCGGACTGCGGCTAGACCTCTAGAGCGTGAACTACCGCGCCGAGCTGAAGGCCCGCCGGCCCAGAGAGAGAGAGAGAGAGAGAGAGAGACGCGTCAGCGACGCTGACGCGTCCTATTACGCCCCTATCAAAGGCGCAAGGACTCTCAAGCACGTTATCCCCAAAAGAAACCACGCTAAATACAGCCCTCTCTCAAAAAAACGAGCAGGTCCCTCTCCCAAGGTCCCCGTCAAAACTAAGTTGGTGTCGACCACGAAGACCGACCCAGACCCGACCTTATGTTCTGCCCCGTCATCCAAACCAATGGATGACAAGCGCTGGCGGCAACATACCACCAGCGATCCCTCCTGTCAAGTCCCCTGCTGGGCCGTACGCACCGCGGCAGATTGCGCCATCTCCGAATACCGTCGCATGTAGGCGCTAGCTTTGCTCCTCGATGTTCCAACGACCGAAAAGGCAGGGACGCGGCCGCCGCTCACCGGCGCGCGTGCGTGTCCACGAGCTGATCGCCACAAAGGCAGCCGGGGATAAGCTGGGCGCGCGCGGGATCTCGACCGATGAGGCCGAGCAGATACCTCGCAACCATCACGTTACGGTCCGCAATCCACGAGAGCCGACGCGCGGCGCCAAGCGACACATCCTGATCGGATGCACCGACGGAGGACGGCGTCTCACCCTCGTGATCGAGCGCACCGACGACCCATCCGTATGGCTAGTCGTGACCGGTTGGCCAGCGACGCCCAACGAGCGTAGAATCCTTGAGAGGTAGAACCATGGTCAAGAACCCTTGGACAGATCCCGATCCGCAACCCGGTGATTTCGACGCGCACCTGGCGACCGTCGACGCCGACGACGTGGAAGCCCACAAGGGCGACCCGGACGCGCGGCTGACGATCGTCGTCAACGTGAGCGGCGAGGACGCCAAACGTTTGGAGAGAATCGCGACCCAGCGCGGCCAGGCCGTGGGCGAGGTCATTTCAGACCTGCTCCGCGATGCCGAGCGCGACGCGGCGTAGCCTGCAATTGCGCAGGCGGGCAAGCGATCCCCTCCTGTCAAGTCCCCCAAGCTCGACCCGGCTCACCCATCGGCCGGCAACAACTCGAACGCGCCTCCCTGCAAAGGAGTCACCGCGCGAAATGCGCGTTCGTCGAGCGTGAGCAGGCGCCGGGTCTGCCAACGGTTGGCGAGCACCACGAGCGACGCGTCGGCAAGCCCCAGTTCGAGATCGCGGTAGCGAGCGACAACATCGCGCGCGATCGCTAGCTCCGGTGGAGTGAGGGCGTCGACCACATAGGCGCCGGCCGCCAGGTCATCGAGGAATGCAAGCTCGACGTCGATGCCGAGACGACGCAGGATCAGGTAGTCAGCCTCGGCGACCACAAGCTGGGAGGTGACGAGCGTGCCGGGCTCCTCGCGCAACACACCTGCGACGGCCGCGTGCTGGGGCTCGTCGGCGTCGGCCTGCGCATACAAAGCGCCGGCGTCCACGATCAGCGCGGTCATCCGCGGCCGGTAACGCTGCGGTGCAACTCCTCGGCGTCCCACCCTCGATAGGGGGCCCCCCCGCCGTGGCCCTTGCCGAGACTGTGGAACACACGCGGAGCGGGCTGCTCCCGCTCGGTCACGAGCCGCAGGCCCTCGCGAATCAGCTGCGCTTGGGAGCGGCCGGTGCGAGCCGCCGCCCGGCGCAACTGGGCGACCTCCTCGGAGCTGAGATACACGGACGTCTTGTGCATTGCCCTATGTAGGGTAGCACCGTCAATCTCCGAGTCCGGCGATGGAGTCGTGTACTTGTTGTCCTGTGTTGGTGAGTATCCAGGCGTTGGGCTCGCCGCGGGCGGGGTCGCCTCCCCTGTTCTCGATCAAGTCGAGCTTGTGCAGACGCGCGAGGAGCTTTGATGCTTGTCCTTGGTCTGCGATGCCGGCGCCTTGGCCGATCGTGCGGTTGGAGGACCCCGGGTTCTCGGCGACGGAGACCAGCACGCGCATGGTGCGGTAGGTAAAGCGCATCGGCAACTCCTGCAGAGGGTCGCTCCGCAGGACCGGCTCGCTACCGGTCTGCACTGGGGCGGGCCGTTCGATCTCCTTGCGTGCCGCGACGGGCCCCAGATAGGGCAGGACGATCATGCCCATCAAGGGACCCGCCAACTCAAGAAGAGAACTCTCCACGGTGTCCAGTCGGCCGTCTTTCGTGCGTGTCTCGCGTTCGTGGCTGGTGGCGAGGCGACCATGCAAGACCGACAGCAAGCCGCCCACGATCGCCTCCGCCGTCAAAGCGGGCGGGTCGAGCTTGGCCTTGGCATCGCTACGCCCGCGATCGACGACCGCGACGAGCCGTGAGATCACCTCTTGGCGGCGACGCAGGGCCTCAGGACCGGCAGCCAAGCTCTCCACCACCAACAGGCGAGCCGCCGCACGATCGCGATCCAAGAAGCCAAGTAGCGCCGTCACGCTCGCACGAACTCGCGCGAGCCACGCGCCACCCGTACCGTAAGCGGGGACCACGACTGCCGCGGCGTGCTGCAGGGCCTCGTCGAATGCGGCGAGGAAGCAGTCCTCGCGGTCGTCGAAGATCTCATAGAACGTGCGTCGTGAAACTCCTGAGCGTGCGACGACGTGTCCGACGTTGACCTTGGCGGCGCCGCGCTCTGAGACCTCTTGGAGCATCGCGGTGAGCATCCTTGCTCGCTGCAGCTCGGCTACCTGCCGGTGCCCGTCGGGGTGTGCGTGTCCTGTGACAACGCTTGGCTCCCCCGCCCCCCGCGAGGATGCCTTCGCCTTGCCGCGCATCTCATTTCTTTTTGGTCTTGTGGCGAGCATGCTTGCCTTTGCCCTTCTTCTTGGCCTTCGTCTTCGCACATCCGGTCACACTGATCGGTGTGGACTGCTTGATCGCCGCGCCGTCCTGCGCGGTGAATGCTGTTGGCATCACGAGCTTTGACTTGCATAGGTTCTGGTTAGCCGCGAGCGCGGAGTACGGTCCTTGGGGTAGATTCAGTTCGAAGCTGGTGATCGGGACGTCTGGGATCTGCTTGAACGTGCTGCTGGTGATGTTCGTTTTGCTGTTGATGAACGTGTTGCCGACAAGGTCGATCGTGACGCCGTAACCCTGCAATACGACGATCAGTTGCGGGAATTCTTCTCCGGCATGCGAGACGAAATATGCGGGTCCCGCGATCGGGACCGGTAGGACCGGCGTGATCGCAGTGGCGTGCCCGACAATCGACGCGGCGGGACAACCGGCAGGGTTAGCTTCGAACGTCGCGACAGGACACGCCTTCTGCAGCGTCGTCAACCGCGAAGGTAGCTGCTTGGGCAGGTCCACCTTGACGCTCTCAATGTTCGACTGTGAGGATGCCTGGTTGTTACCTGGAGGTGTGCTGGGATAGAGCAGCTTCACGTTCAGGCTAGCGCCGTTCTTCCTGGACGTTTTACCGTTGGTAGCGACCTTGAAGTTCGGTTTGAACGACAACGTTTGACACGAACCCATCTGGAAATGAGATTCCAGCGGTGCCGTAGCGCCTTCGGTGCTCGTCGCCGTCCCCGTGAACGCCTGCGGATCGCAGTTGGTCGGGTTGAACATGAACCCGGGCCTGTCTATCACCGCGTTGATCGTCCGCAGATCGGCGGGGATACCGTCGATGATCGTCGGCAACGGATCGGTCGTCACAGTCAAGCGGGAGGTGTGGGGGTCCACTTCGATCCTCGCCCGCACTACCTGTGTCTGCAACGTGAACGGACCGACTACCAACGGCACCACAATTGAAAGACCATACGGTGCGCCCTTATAACCACCGGTCAAATAGATCGGTGCAGGCGGCTGTCCAGGTTGCGGTACCACCAATGGATACGGCCCGGGACCAGCCTCAACGACCGTGTGCCCGATCTGCGACGCGGCCGAGCATGTGCCGGTGTTCGCTTGCGCTTCGGGACACAATGGAACCTTGCTGATCATCCCCAACAAACCCTCCGGCGTCTTGAAACGCAAACTCGCCACCCGCTGTTGACCGTCCCCGCGCTGCAACAACAGCGAGAAGCTCGTATACCCCGCCGCCTGATCGGTCGTCGAACCCGCAATCATCGACGGCGAGAAACCAGGCGCCGAGCATGGGGTCCCGCCAGTGCCGCCCGTGATCGCAAACGCGCTCGAAGGGAACACATCCGCGACGAAGGGGTTCGTCCACGGCGTGAAGTCCGACGTGGTCGTGTATGTACCACACGTTAGCGGTGTCGCGAGCGCGGCCTGAGCGCCGCCGCTGAACGACAGCTTCAAGTTAGTGAACGGCAACTCGGGTGTTCTCGTGAACGTCGTAACCAACCGGCCGGTCTGCGAATCCAAATGGACGTCGCCGACCAGCTTCAGGTTCACACCATCGCCCGACGCCGCGACAAGCAACTGCAGATCCGGGGGATTGGACGGCAACACATACACCCCGCCTTCCAGCTTTTCCTTCACAAGCGGCGATTCGATCGCGACCATACCAACCCTCGACGCATTCGGACACGAAGGCGCAGCTTCGGTACCCAATGCATCCTCAGAAGGCTGACACGCCTGCAAACCCGCAGCCTGTCCCGGATTGATCACAACGCCTTCAGGCAATGTCACCGTCGTATCCTCAATATTCGAGGCAGCCAACCCTTCAGGGTTCGACAAGCCTTCCTGTGGCGTCTTCAATTCAACCGACAAACCCGCCGGCGTATCCGCAAACGAAGTATCCGGCGAAACACTAATAGAAGGCCCAAACCCCAAATGATCACAACCGGTATTGCCCACCGCGACACCCTCGTTGTCGTGCGTAAGCGCACTCGCGCTCGCGGTATCCGAATTCTGCCACGTCGACGCTTCGATCGAGTATTCCCGAGGACCGACACACGACGTCGGCAACGTCAACAACGGAATCGGGGCCACATCCGACGCACAACCTTCGTGACATCCCGGTCCGCTGCGCGACGCATCGTGACTGGGATCCGCCGGGACACCCCACAATGTCGTCATATTCTCTTTTATCCCACGTTGGACGATGTCGTCGGTGTGCACGGTGATGCCGTAATCGCTGCCGGTGCGCACGCCCACATCCAGGAACGTCTCGATTCCAACCAAAGTAAACCCGAATTGCGCCGCGAGACCTGGCGGAGGCACCAGATTATATAGAGGAAACTCGTCTTCTTCTCCTTCGATTTCCGCGACGTCGATCCCAATCTGCGATTCCGCCGAGCAGCGCTTGGCGTCAAACTGCTGTCGCGTGCACTGCGGCAAAGCCGTGGGGTCCCCCACGAGACCGGTCGGGGTGTTGACCTCGACGTTCTTGATTTCGCCACCGGTCGTTTCAAGGTTTTTCGCCGAATCCAGGTCGAATGCAACCGTGGTCTCATACGGATGTGAGCCGGCCTGGGTGTCTGTCGTGCCGTCGGCGTTCGTGGTCCATGCGTCGAAGGCGGCGAAGCCGAACCCCGATGGCGTCGAGCTGATCCTAAGAGGGCCGGAGAGACTCGCCGGACCTGTCGCTCCACCACCGCTGACGGTCACCTGATTGGTCTCGGTACGCGCTTCGCCTTCGGCCACGCTCAATTCTATGCCTATCGTCTGCGGCAACCCCACCGGGATGCTTTCTGAGTCCGTGCACGTCACGACCGATGTGCCGATCCCCGAGCACGCCCACGGCGGGCCGACGACTTCGTCGAACAGATCGCGGCCGGCAGCCGTCGCGGTTACACCATTCGGAAGCCTGTCGGTTACCGTGACCGGCCCATTGCTGGGAGCGCCGCCCGCGTTATACAGGGAAATCTTCAGGTTTCCGGCGCCTCCTGGCGACAGGTTGGTGGGGAACGTCTGCATGGTCGCCTCCCAGCCGGGCGCATCGCTCACGGCCGAGGCAGATCCGGCGGAACCGACGAGCAAACATATCGTGAGGACGCCCGCGCCCATCGCACACGCCAACATTTTCCAAGCTCCAAAGTTGTCCATGTTCACTTAACCCCTCGACGGTTGCTCTTTCGGCCGGGTTTCCTCTTACCTCGTCCCTTCACTCTCTTGCGCTTGTGCCGCCCATGCTTCTTTGTCGGCTTCTTCGCTTTCTTCGACTCCACCGGCGCCTTTGACTGAGGCGCGAAGTTGCCAACCCCAGCGAACGTCGCGCTCGCGGGAGTGGCGAATATCGGAGGCGCCGACGGGATTCCTTGACAACCGGTGCCCGTGCAGGCGGGCGGAGCCAACGCGCTGGTGCCATCGACACGCAGATCGTAGACGTCGAAATTATCGTTGCGATCCTGAGGTAGGAGCTGAGCACGCGTGTTGATAAACACGTCGTCGCCGCTGGTGCTCGCATCCACAAGCCAGGAGGCCGCCAGACTGGTACCGCCCGACAACAGGTAGACGCATCCAGAGCTTTCTTGACAATCTTGGATTCCCTGCCGCTCCCACTCATAGACATCCTGCTGACCGTTCACATCGCGCGCGACCAACGGCTGACTGCTATTGAAGAAGACCCGACTGCCGTCTTCCGAGATCCATCTCTGCTGGTAGGTGTTGCTGAAACTGATAGGCAAGAACCCTGCTACCTCGCTTTCACTACTATACGAAACAGCTTCTCCACTCTTGCTGCACGAGACACAGGTCAGGTGGTTGTGCTCTGCTTCGTATAGGTAGACCTCGGGGTACGCGGTATTGCCATAGCGATTGTCGTAGCCGGTCAGACTGGCATGCGACATGAACACCAGGGTGGTTCCGTCGGGCGTCGCTTCCGCCGTGCGATGGCCGACATTCGGCTGCCAGTCTCCGGTTTCTCCTCCATTGGACGGACTCCATGGTGTCATGTCCCAGCCGTCGGCTTGTTCCAGCTTCGCGATGAACGTGGTTGTCCCATCGTGATACAGGTACAGGTTTGACTCATTGAGTTCAGCGCCGGCCGCCAGGTCGCCGGTCGCTACGAAGTAAATGTATTCTCCATCTTCGCTGGCGGCCACGACACCTTCAGTCGATGCGTCAGCGGAGGGCGTGAGGTCAACGAGTCGCCCGCTCGGAAGTTCGTACTCATAGAGATTCTGGCCACTGCCAGAGACAGTGTCGGAGGTCAGGCCGGCCGCGTCGGAATCGGTGAAGAACACCTTTGAACCGTCGCTGCTTGCCGCCCAGAAGCGCCCACCCCCTCCTTTCCCGGAGGCCTGCGACCCGTCTATCTGGACCGTGCAGGCATCGGTCGCGACGGCGCAACGACCGTTTTCGATAGGGCTCTGCGGCTGCGTGTCGTTCTCACGTACATATAGGTCGCCGGTATTCTGGTCGGTCCAGAAGATGCGCGAGCCGTCGCTCGATATCACATGGTTGAAATCCGGACCGCTGGTGCCCGTGCCTGCTGGCCGACCCGGTCTTTCCAGATTATCGGCGGACCCGCCGAATGTCGCGTTGGGCTGGCTGCTTCCGTCCGGCAGCACATTGACGAGGTAGAGCTTGCCGCTGTTGGAATCGTAGAGGTTGTTGGCTTCTTCGCCGCCATCCACGGCGTTTGCTGTGAGCGCATCGTTGGCCTCGAACAGCACGTGGCTCATACCTTGCGATGCCCCGGCATAGTCGATTACCTGAGATAGATTCTGGCCGTTATTTACGCCAAACGTGTACAACATTCGCCCCGGCTGGGGCGAAGCGGGGGAGAGCGTCTTCTCCCCACCGCCCTCGACTTCCCCTTCGTACAGCACCTCGCTGCGTTCTGACGAATTCCCGCCGCGCACACCAGGTTCGCTATAGATATCGAAAACGCCGGTCGAGAGATCGCTTGAAAACGCCTGGTAGGCGGCGTACAGCATTTTGTGTGGCTGGATGTTCGTTTGCGTCCACCCCCCCGACGGAGAGCGTCTGGCCAGAAACTCGTTGCCCTCGCCGTCCCCGGAGCTGCCGGTTCCTTCGGGCGTCGGCCCGCCCGCGAATGTGACCGCGTTTCCGTCGGCCGCGGCCTCGAACGGTAGGTCCGTGAAGATGCCATTTTCTTCGTTGCCCACGTTTGCATATGAGACGTACGCCTCGCTGTCGTTGTTTTCTACCGGGGTCACCATTTCGTAGACCCGCTGGTCGGGAAGACCCAGAAGACCGACGGACAAAGTCGTAAAGGTGGTATCGGAGCCGTTAGTCGTTTCGCCGAGTTCGTTTGCGGCTATGACACGAAAGTGGTAGAGCGTGTGTGGTTGGAGTTCTTCGAGCGGGACAGAGACGCTTATGCCTTCCGATCCTCCCCCAATGCTCCTGGAGGGCGTCGTGGAACCGTAAGCTTCGCTGGTGCCGTATTCGAAGCGGTAGCTCGTCGGGCTACCACCGGGGTTGACCTTCGCACTCAGGCTCGCGCTGCTGGAGCCCACGTTCGAGAACGATTGAGCTTCTACGACAGGCGCCGCCGCCGACGCCGAAGCGCTTGCGATACCAAACACGCAAAACGAAACACAGAGCGAGACCAAGATCGCCCGAACCAATCCCAAGCTACGAACGCCCATACAGGAACCCCTCCTCACGCACACCCGGACAAGACCCGGCTCGCCTGTTCCGCGAGGTAAGTCGCGAAGAGCCTGGGCAACACAAAACCGTCCCGGGCTCAAGACCCGCGACGGCATAAGAACAAGCGACTACAGGCGCGCCTACGGCACGCGAGTACCCCTCGGGGCACGAGTAACCAAGCCAGGCCTTATACCCGGACGGCCACGCTGCGAAAGCGCGGCGAAGGGGCCTAGCGGCTAGACGCCGGCTCGGCCAGAGAGAGAGAGAGAGAGAGAGAGAGACGCGTCAGCGACGCTGACGCGTCCTATTACGCCCCTACCACAGGCGCAAGGACTCCCAAGCACGTTATCCCCAAAAGAAACCACGCGAAAAACAACTCCCTCTCAAAAACGAGCAGGTCCCTCTCCCAAGGTCCCCGTCAAAACTGTGTTGGTGTCGACCACGAAGACCGACCCAGACCCGACCTTATGTTCCGCCCCGTCACCCAAACCAATGGATGACAAGCGCTGGCGGCAACATACCACCAGCGATCCCTCCTGTCAAGTCCCCTTTTGCAGCCGTTGGAGCCGGCCGGTGAGGCCACGCGCAAAATACCGTCGCAAGAGCCCAGTACATTGCCCGGCCCGAGGCACTCCACGACCTAAGGAGAGTCTGGCATCATGACTGCTGTGGCTACACGACCGCATGTGACGCTCAGCGGCGATCGCGTTGGCGAGTACGTAGTTGAGGAGGAGCGCCCAGATGGGCGCCTTGTACTCGTGCGCGACACTGGCATCACCGCGATTCGCAGGCGGCAAGGCACCCGTGCGATGACTCCCGAGGAGTCTGCGGCCTTCTGGCGCGAGCACGGGCCGCACATGCAGCCACCCGATGGCGAGGGGTAGCGCATGCCTCCATCCGAACCGCACTTCCCCGTGCGTGTCGATCCCGATCCTCGGGACGCAGATCTTGCGCGTACAACGCATGCCGGCCGGGCGGCCGCTGCGGCAGCACTCCGCGCTTACCAAACAAGCGGCGTCCCGCGCTCGCACTTGAAGCGGTGTGACCCAGAAGGACGCGATGGAACCGACCTACCTGACTGCGCCAAGGTCTACCTGCCCCCGCCCGATGGACGCTTTGGGATGATCTTCCGGGTGGACAGAGAGGCAGATAAACCTGCACTTCTGTACCTGGCATTTGGAGTACGCCACCACCCTCCTAACTCGCACGCGCTCACCGTCTACGAGATCGCGCACAACAGACTCCGCGACCAAGAGCAGAGCTGAGCGGAGCGTCAGGTTCAGTCCGGTGACGAGCGATCCAAGCGATAAGCCCCAATACAAGCGCTATCGCGCCACCCCGCGCATCGGCGGCAACCGCGACAGCGACACCCTGGTGGGCGACCTGCCGCCGAAGGG
>JBAURN010000100.1:0-3876 GCA_049581225.1 Solirubrobacteraceae bacterium | reverse complement strand
CGCTTTGGTCGAGCGCTCCACCGCGCCGGCGGAGATGGCGCGTGGCGCGCGCGCGGTCATGCGCCGGCCCCGCCGCGCGTTGGAGCGCGTCAAGGATGCCCTGGTCGGTGTGGGCGCGACCACGCTGGCCGGCATCAACGCACCGGCCCCGCCGAGCCCGCTGAATGTGGACATCGGCTCACACCGTCGCTATACCTGGGTCGACGCGGACCTGGCCCAGTTCAAGGCGATCAAGGATTCGCTCGGGGGCACACTCAACGATGTCGTCCTGGCGGCTGTCAGCCTCACACTCGGACGACACATGCGCGTCCAAGGCTTCGACACGGAGGGCCTCGTCCTCAAGGCGATGGTGCCTGTTTCGGTGCGCGCCGACATCGAGCGCGGCGCTCTCGGCAACAAGGTCGCGGCGATGTGGGCACCTCTGCCGGTCGGCGTTGTGGACCCCGTCGAGTGTCTGGCCGAGGTGCGCTTGGAGATGGACGACCTCAAGCATTCCGGCCAAGCCGTCGGCGCCGAGGTGCTGACCAACCTCGCGGGCTTCGCCCCGCCGACGATCCTCAGCCAGGCCGCGCGCTTGCAGGCGCGCCAGCGGTTCTTCAACCTGGTTGTGACGAACGTGCCCGGCCCCCAGTTCCCTCTGTACTTGCTCGGGCGTCGCCTGAAGGCGCTCTACCCCGTGGTTCCATTGGCCCATCGTCAGGCGCTCGGGATCGCCGTCATGAGCTATGACGGGCAGCTCGGCTTCGGCCTGATCGCCGACTACGACGCCCTACCCGAGCTGGAGACACTCGCGCGCGAGCTGGAGCGCTCGATCGCGGCTTTGGCCAAGGCGGCCGACGTGGCGAAGCCCGCGGCCAAGCGCAAGCGCACAAGCCGCCCGCGAGCGGTGGCAACCCACTAGTGGCGCGCCGCACGGCCGCATGAGGACCGGCGTGCGCCTGGCCCTCTGTCAGATGAATGCGACCGTCGGCGACCTCTCCGGCAACGCTCAGCGCATCCTGGAGGGCATCGAGGCCGCCAAGCGGGCCGGCGCCGAGCTGGTCCTGTTCCCCGAGCTGGCGCTCACCGGCTACCCACCGGAGGATCTGCTCCTCCGCGAGCACTTCATCGCGGACACCGGCACTCAGCTACAGCGACTCGCCGCCGCCGCCAAGGGGATCGTTGCGATCGTCGGCTTTCCAGAGCGCGGGCGGGTGGGGCTCCCTGTCAACGTCCGGGGACCGGAGCCCGGATCGCCGGGGCCAGTCGCAACTGTCCTCTACAACGCCGCGGCCGTGCTCGCCGACGGCGCCGTCTCCCATGTCTACCGCAAGGTTCATCTGCCCAACTACGGCGTGTTCGACGAGCAGCGCTACTTCAAGGCGGGCGAGCCGGAGGGCACCGTGGTCGAGCTCGGCGGGCGGAGCGTCGGTGTCACGGTGTGTGAGGACCTTTGGGTTGCCGGCGCCCCCGCCTGCACTGAGGCGAGCGTAGGCGCGAAGCTCATCGTCAACATTTCAGCCTCTCCCTACCATGCCGGCAAGGGTCTGGAGCGGGAGCGTCTCTTCGGCGAACGTGCCCGCGAAACAGAGGCCTACATCGCCTTCTGCGGAATGGTAGGCGGCCAGGACGAGCTCGTCTTCGATGGACACTCCTTCGTGCTCGACCCTCGCGGTGAGACGATCGCGCGCGGCGCCCAGTTCAGGGAGGACCTCGTCGTGTGCGATATCGATATATCTCCAGAGGCCGCCTTGGGCGCACCTACAGGGCACCCCTTGGAGCACACGACACAACTCAGCCCCTCCCCCCCTCCAAGCGACCCGATCGCCTCACGAGAGCAGGAGGTCTACGAGGCGCTACAGCTGGGCCTGCACGATTACGTCGAAAAGAACGGCTTCGGCTCGGTCGTGCTCGGGCTCTCCGGCGGGATCGACTCGGCGCTCGTTGCCTGCCTGGCGGTCGACGCGCTCGGGGCCAAGCGCGTGAATGTGGCTGTGATGCCATCGCCGTACTCCTCGACGGCCACCCAAGGGGACGCCCGCGCCCTGGCCCACGCACTCGGGGTCAAAGCACACGAGCTGCCGATCCAAGCCACCGTGGACGCCTACACCCAAACCCTGGCTCCGGATTTCGCAGACCTCGAGCCGGACCTGACGGAGGAGAACCTGCAGGCGCGCATCCGCGGCAACCTCCTGATGGCGCTGTCCAACAAGTTTGGTTGGCTCGTGCTTACGACCGGCAACAAGTCGGAGATGTCCGTCGGCTATACAACCCTGTACGGGGACTTGGCGGGCGGTTTCGCGGTCATTAAGGATGTGCCCAAGACGCTCGTTTACCGGCTCGCGCGCTTGCGCGAAATCCCAGGCTCGATCATCGACCGGGCCCCCTCCGCAGAGCTGCGCACCGACCAGACCGACCAGGACTCGCTGCCCCCTTATGAGGTGCTCGACCGGATCCTGCACGGGTACATCGAGCTCGACCGCGGCCGCGAGCAGTTGATCGCCGAAGGCTTGCCCGCACACGATGTGGAGCACGCCACGCGTCTGGTCGACCTGGCCGAGTACAAGCGCCGCCAGGCGCCGCCCGGCATCAAGATCACCGAGCGCGCTTTCGGTCGCGACCGACGGATGCCGATCACCAATGCGTACAGGGGTTGAAGCGATGAGATTCGTACGGCTTTCGGCCGTTATCGCGGTGGCGCTCCTGTGCACGCTCGCGCTGGCCTCATGCGGCGCGAACACGCTTCAAGACCAGCCGATCGGAGCCTCGCCGCTGGAGAGCGTCATGGTCAAAAGCCATTTCCCCGTGTACTGGCTCGGCCTCGCATTCAAAGGCATGCAGATCACAAGCGTCTCGATCGACCCCGGCGAAGCGGTCACGATCCACTACGGCGACTGCGTGCTCGGCGGTCAATACACGTGTGTGACGCCGGTCACGATCGTCAGCTCGCCCGACAACAGCTTCGTCCCCGGCGCGACGCCCGCCACCCGCACCGCCTCGCTGCGAAGCGCCACCGCCAGTCTCGCTCGCGGCGGCGCCACGCTCGCGATCCCGACAGGGCCGGTGGTGGTCAGCGTGTACGCCCGCAACCCCCTGCTGGCCCACCAGGCCGCCACCACGATGACGCCCTTCAACGAAGTCGGCCTGCCCGGGGCGCCGCTGCCGACAGCCCTGCCCGACACCGGCTTCGACCGCGTCCCGCTACCCGGCCAGGTCCCCTCCGGCATCTCCGTGCCGAGGCCTCGCCACAACTGAGCCGGCCGGATGACGGGCACGGTCCGCGCCCGGCCCGGAACACGCCGACGGGGGAATCAGACGCGCAACGGGCGGACCGCGATCGTCATCCGCGTCAACGCGCACACGCGCCCATCGTCGTCACTGAAAGACACGTCCCACAGCCACGTCGTGCGCCCGCGGTGCAACCGCTTTGCGTGGGCGTGCACTGTGCCCTCGGTGATCGGGCGCAGGAAGCTGGTGCTGTTGGACATCCCCATCGCCACGTCCCCCTCCTCCAGCACGGTCATCCCCGTCGCGAGCGACGCGATCGACTCGGCCACCGACGCGTACAGCCCCCCATGCACGAGCCCGGCCGGCTGCTTGTGCTCGTCGCGCACCACCACTCGCGCACGAACCTCCGCCTCGGAGCACTCCAACAACTCGAGCCCATACAGCCGGTCGAAACCGTGCAGGTACTCGTTGATCTGCGCCACAGGTGGGATGGGCATCGGGCGGCCACGATAGCCTACGGGCCCCGCCGTGAGCATCGCGGCGCGGACCATCCGCGATGAGCCAGCTCGACCGACTGCCACCCGATCAGCGCGCCGTGCTTTCGCTCGTGCTCGATCGCGGGCGCAGCTACGCCGAGGTGGCGGAGATGCTGGGCCTCCCCGAGAGCGC
>JBAURN010000099.1:0-11245 GCA_049581225.1 Solirubrobacteraceae bacterium | reverse complement strand
GTGGACGCGCTGCTCGCGCCGCCCGTCCCGCACGCGCACAGCACCCCACACAACGAGATCGCCACAACCGCGATGCTCGCGCGCAACGTCCTCGAACCGCTCTCACCAATCATGCAATCCCCCTGCCAATCGTCGTCGTCGAACGCCGCGAGCCTTCCTCGAAGGGTCGCAAACGTCATTCAGTCACTGGCGAGAACGGCCGCGAAGTGCCGATCACGCGACCTTTTATATCCCGTGCCTGCAGCTCAAAGCTCCGGTTGTCGCCCACCACCGGGATCGCCGTCTCGAATCCGGACCTGGCAGCCAGCGCCACCGGCTTCAGGTTACCGGCGTCCGAGCCGGCCAGCACCCGCCAGGAGGCGACTTGCGTGGCGCCGTTCCAGCTCGCGTAGACCATCGTCCTGCCGCCCACCTCTCGCGCCGCGCCCGCCGGCGTGGTGAGCGGCAATCCCACCCACGGCTCGAGCGTCGAGCGGTAGCTCAGATCGGGTCCCGGGAAGCGGCCTTGCAACAGCTGCTTGCCCGCCCGGCTGTACTCCGAGAGATACGGTTCCGAGCCCCAACCGATGAAGCTGTTGCCGCTCGGCAGTGGTTGCGTGTCGCCCATGTATTCGGTTTCGAACTGATCCCCGCCCGAATACTGAGCCACAAGCATTGCCGTCTTTGCGCTTTCGTCCAGCTTCAGCACGAGTCCCCGCGAGGCTGCGGTGGCCGGCACCGAAGTGCCCCCGCCGGTCAGCTGGCAGCAGTGATCGTCGAACATCGTGACCGTCGAGCCCGGCCCGAAGGCGACGTCGTGCTGCCACTGGAAGTCCGCGCCTTTGCCGAACGTGAAGCTGGAGCGCTTGCCGCCCAGCGTCCATTCGATCCGTCCGCTCCCGGCGTCGACGAGATAAGCCGCCCACGTGTTGCGCATCGACACCAAGAACTGGCCCCTGTCGGTAAGCGAGATCGAGTTGACGTGGTAGGCGTCCCACGGGAACCCGTTCGTCGGCACGCTGGCGTAGGAGTCCTCGAGCGGTATGTGATCGAGCGCGTCCCAGGTGCTCAGCAGCTTGCCCGTCTTGATGTTGTACTCCTGCACCGCCGAGTCGATCAACGCGCCGTTGTAGGCGCCGCCGTACTTCGACAGGTCCTTGGCGATGTTCTTGTTGGCCGTGACCCACGCGTCTTCGCCTTTGATCACGATCTCGTGCAGCGTCAACACCCAGCCGTCCTTGCCTTTCAGGTGGGCGACCGGCTGATAGTGCTGGTTGGCGACCACGTATTCTCCGCTCTCCGTCTGGCCCGTGTTCGTGACGACCCCCTGCCACCAGGCCAGCGCCGGCTTGCCTTCGTAGGTTTGCAGGCTCAGGTTGGAAGCCACCACCTTTTCCGGCACCGGCTCAAACCAAACCGGTTGCAGGTTGTGGTCGAGGATCAGCGGCCCACTCTGGCCGACGAGCGGGGGGTAGTTGAGGTTGTAGAAGTTGGCCGTGAAGATGAGGCCCGGCGCCAGCGCGCCCGCTTGGGTCGTCCCTTCCATCTGCAACTTTGGCGGGTGCAGCGTTGGCTCGGTCACGAAGCTATAGGCGCCTTTGGTCGTATAGGCCCCGACCGGCGCCCCTTTCGAGCCCGCGAAAGCCTGGTCGATGGCCACGAAGACGACCAGCACCGCCACGATCGCGACGGCCAGTCGGCGAGCCGAGCCGGGGGGAGCGGAGCTGGGTCCGGCCATCGCCGTGAACGTGACCAGTGCCGCCGCCGCCGCCAGCCCCGCGCCGATCAGGTAGGCCAGACGGAAGCCGTCGGTCAGCGCCTGTGGCACAAGCGCCCCGGCTCCGATCAGCTGGCTGGAGTGCTGGGTCGCCAGCGTAACCAGCACGGCCAGGCCGAGCCCGCCGCCGATCTGGCGCGAGGTGTTCACCAGGCCCGAAGCAAGCCCCGCCTGGCCCTCCTTGGCTCCTTGTGTGGCGGCAATCGTCGAGGGCACGATCGACAGCGCAATGCCCGCCGCGGTCAACAGCCCGGGGATCATGATGTAGACGATCGGGCTGCCGCTGGCTCCGATCCGCGACAGCAGCAGCATCCCGCCGGTGAGCAGGATCAGCCCGCCGCCGAGCACCGCCTTCACGCCGAATTGGCCCACGAGCTTGCCCGCCCGCGAGGCCACCGCCATGATCATCAAGGTCATCGGCAGGAACACCAGCCCCGTGTGCAGAGGAGAGAGGCCGAGCACCTGCTGCAGATACAGCGAGCTCACGAACCACATCGGGAACAGCGAGGCGCTAAACAACAGCACGATGTTGTTCGCGATCCGCAGCGGCTTGGTCAGCTCCTTGAAGGGGATCAACGGTTCCGAGGCGATCCAGGTCTCTATCGCCACGAACACGCCCAGCAGCGCGACGCCGCCGATAATCGGGCCGAGCGCCGCCGTCGTGTCCCAGCCGGCCAGGCCCGCTTCGACCACGCCGAACACCAGTACCATCTGCCCGATCGTGAGCGTCAGCGCGCCCGCCAGATCAAACGTCCGTCCTGGGGCTCTGCGGCGCTCGCTCACAACGGCGTAGGCGATCACGGCCGCCACGATCGCGATCGGCGGGTTGATGAGCAGCACCCAGCGCCAGCTCAGCTCCTGGGTGATCAGCCCCCCGAACAGCATCCCCGCCGCGCCGCCCAGCCCGTTCATCGCCGCCCAAGCCCCAATCGCGCGGTTCAGCTTCGGCCCGGGCGCGAACGACGAGGTGATCACCGCCAGCGAGCAGGCCGCCATCAGCGCGCCGCCGAGACCCTGAGCGGCACGGGCGGCGATCAACGTGGCGCGGTCGTTGGCAAGGCCTCCCGCAAGCGAGGCAAGCCCAAACAGGAGCAGCGCCAACACGAACATCTTGCGCTGCCCGAAGTGGTCGGCCGCTCTCCCGCCTAGCATCAAGAAGCCGGCGAAGGTGATCGCGTAGGCGTCCACGATCCACTGCAGTTCCGGCGCGGTGAAGTTGAGGCTCAGCTGGATCGAGGGCAGCGCCACGTTGACGATGCTCAGGTCGAGGATGACCATGAACTGGGCCACGCAGCACACGCCCAGCAGCCACGCCTCGCGCGAGCCCAGTCCGCGTTTGGGCGGCTGGGGCTCGGTGGTCTGTGGGTCGGTTGGCGCGACGGTGCTCATGTCTGCGGCTCCGAGGCGGATCGGCGTGGGGAGTGTGCTGCTCTAAGGGATGCCCCGCGCGCGTGCGCGAGGCGGCGTCGGGGGTTTGGTGTTCCGCCGCGGGGTGCCCTGCGCGCGCGCGGGGGGCCTCCGGGGCGGTTGGTAGGGTGAGCCTCGCAATAGATACCCTCACGGGCATCCCCCATTACGGGGGACAAGCAAGCGCGCGAGAACGGGAGGCCGGCCGATGAAACTGACGTCACTGATCGCCATGCTAACGCTGCTGGCCGTGCTCGCGGCCAGCGTGGCTGTGGCGGGGTGCGGCGGCAAATCGACGAGCGCTTCGACCTCGACGTCGACGAGCCAGACCACAAGCACGTCCGGCACCGCACCGCACAAGCATTCCACGAAACCGGCTTATTGATCGTCGGTCTCACCCGGCTTTTGGGGTGGAGGGCAGGGCGACGGCGTAGCTCGTGACCGCCACCGGCTTGGAGGCGCCCAGCACGTGGCCGGCGCGATCGAGCGCCTGCACGGCGGCGTAGGCGTACTTCTTGGGCAAGGTTGTCGAGCTTTCGAAACCGCTTGCCGGGATCGTCGTTTGAGCTTGAAGCGAGTTGGGCTGCTTGCCGGCCAAGACGCGCCACGAGGTCACGCCGGTGGCGCCGTTCCAGCTCATGTGTACGATTGTCTCTTCGCCGGTGTCATTCAGGTTGGCGAGCGCCGCCGGCGGGCCGGCGGGATGCCCTTCCCAGGGGAAGCGGAACGCCCTGTAGAAGGACATGTCGTAGGGCAAGTGGGCGTCGAGGAGCAGCGAACCGTCGGTTGCGAACTCGGTGATCGCGGGCACGCCGCCGTAGCCCACCAGGGCGTTGCCATCGGGCAAGGTCTGCATGTTGCCCTGGCTGGGCGCAAGCAGCGGCGGGTCAGGGTGGGTGTAGGAGGAGACCAGGCGCGCGGTGTGGCTCTTGAAGTCGAGGGCGATCCGCAAGCCGCGCGACTGGGAGTGGATCGGGGGGTTGGAGCCGTCGTCGAAGAACGTGACGAGCCCGCTCGGCAGGATGCGCCCGTCGTGTTGCCACGCCGTTTCGACTCCGGAGCCCAGCTTGAACGAGCTCTTCAGGCCGCCCAGTCGCCACAGAATGTTGCCGGAGCCGCCTTCGATCTGGTAGCCGGCCCAGGTGGAGCGCGCCGAGATGAAGATGTTGCCGCCCGGCTGCAGGTCGATCGAGTTGATGTGAAACCAATCCCACGGCGTCGGCTTGGTTGGCGTCGTGGTCTCCGACTCGGTGGCGGCCACGTGGTCGAGGCTGTGCCATTCCCAGCGCACCAAACCCGTTTTCATATCGATCTCCTGGATGGCGGTGTCGAGGATTACGCCGTCGCGTGCTCCTTGCACCGATGAGAGGTCGCAGCGGATCGGATTGAACGCCGTCGTGTAGGAGACCCCGCCGGGGGCGATCTGGAAGTCGTGCAGGTCAGCCTTCAAGCCGTTGCCGCCCTGAACTTTGGCGATCTCCTGGTAGGCCGAGCTCAGGACCACGTCTTCGCCCTGGCCGAAGCCCAAGGAGAGCACCTTGCCCCGCCAGAAAGTCAAGGTGGGGTGGCCTTCGTAGCTCTGCACGCTCAGGTTCTCGGCGGTCTGGCCTTCGGGGAGCCGGTCGAACCACACGGGCCGGCCTTGGGGCGTGTAGATCAGCGCCCCGTACTGGCCAGGTCCCGGGCCGTTTGTCGTGAAGACGTCGCCTGCTCGGGGATCTCGATCGGCGGTCGTGACGCTCAGGATCGGTACCTGGGCGCCTGGCAGGGTCGCGAAGCTCTCGTAGTCCGCGGGGGCGGCTTGAGGGTTTGGGAAAGGTGGAACGCTGGTCGTGGAATAGGGCGTGTCGATGAGAAACCCGAACGCCACCGTCTTTCGGACGGGCGTGCCGGTCGATGTTCCCGTCGCAAGGAGCGTGGCGCGCACGCTCACCTGCTCCCCTGGCTGGAATGGCGTGTCGGGGATGAAGCTGGCCCCGTCGCCTTGCGAGTAGGCCCGCATCCGGCCGGGGTGGGGACCAGATTGGGCGCCCGCAACCGACACTTCGCGAATCTGCCCGGCTGGGACGCCAAGGAAGCTGATCTGGGTGCGTGGGTTGGCTGTGCCCGTGTTCGGCGCCGGCGACACGGCGAGCGAGGTTCCGGGTAGCCGCGCGTCGTGGTTGAGCGTGCTCGGCAGGCACGCGGGCGCTATCGCTTGGGCGGCGTCTTTGCCGGAGCCCGAGAGGGCGCCGGTAGCGAGCAGCACGACGACAAGCACGACGACGGCAAGGCCTAGCGCAATGAGAAGGCGCGCTCTGCTCATCCTGGACGACCTGTGGCGTTTGCGGCGGGGGCTCCGAGCACTAAGCCGTCGCGGACTTCAGCGCTTCGGTCTCCTCGGTGCGCCACGCCCCCAGCGCGCCCAGGGCGCCGTCGATCACGCGGCCGAGGAACGTCTCGCGGTCGTTGACGTGAGGTAGCGGCTCGTCCGGCGTGGGGACCTCCAAGAACTCGCACAGGGGACCCCAGCCTTCGGTCACGTTCCAAACCAGCAGTCGCTCGCTCGGCACCGTCGCTTCGACGGCCGCGTTGTGGCGCTTGAACCCTTCGATCAGCTGCTCGGGGCGCTCGTGCCCGGCGGCGAAAGGGGCCTGTTCGATCCAGAACATGCGCTCGACCAGCTTCAGGTAGCGATCCCACCGCGGATCGACCTGGGCACGGGCGCTGGAGAGCAGCCGTATAAGCGACTCGCCGTAACACATGTTCCAAATCGTCTCCCTGAAGCTGGGCTCCCACTTCTCGGGCTCGCGCACGCTGAGCAGCACCTTGGCGTCTGGGTAGAAGTCCATCAGCTCGTGCCAGAAGTAGCCTCCTGGCCAGTCCACCGTGGCCTGGTCCTCTCCGAAGATCTCCTCCCACGGGCTCTCCCCGTCGAGCGCTCGGTTCCAAACCCCGACCTGGTCGAGGTCGGCGATCACGTTGACCCAGTGGTAGCAGGGCTCAAAGCCCAGCGTCTCGAGCGCCACCTTCTGCGTCAGCGTGCCCGTGCGCGGCATTCCGGCCCCGATCAATCTCATCTACTTCCCTCCAAGCTCCATGGATGTTGTGGTCCTTGCAGGCTATTCATGGACGCCTGTCGAAGGGTTTGTGAAGAAACATGTCGATAGGATGAAGAGTCTATGAAGAAAAGCCCGCCGGAAGCCGCTCTTTCGCGGGTGCCGACGGGTTGCTCACGTATCCTCGTTCTTCTGGCCCGCCCACCAGTCCGCCCCATGAACCCGCAAGAGAGTCCAAGGGATCCATCTTGAAGGCTATAGCCGATCTCCCCGGTTTGCGGGCCCAGCCGCTGCCCTGGGAGCAACAGCGCCGCACCCTCCCGCACATCAGCCGGCTCGCGCTGGCCGGTCCAGAGACCTCCTTTACCCAGAGCGACGTGCTTGGCCTGCTTGGGCTCACAGACGACGAGTTCGCCCAGCGCATCTTCAGTCGCTGTGGCGTCGAGCGTCGTAGCCTGACCTTGACCGACGAGTTCTTGGCGACCACGGTCCAAGGGCGCACCCACGCGATCGAGCAGCACCTGCTCGACTATGCGGTGCGGGCGATCGACGAGCTACAGATCGATCCCGCGGAGATCGCTGTGGTCGTCAGCGCCACGCTCTACTCGCTTGGCGGACCCACCATCGCCCACCGGCTCGTGGACCACTACGAAATGGACCCCTCGACCGACAAGTACCACGTCGTGGGCGTCGGCTGCGCGAGCGCGGTGCCGCTCGTGCGCCTCGCCTCCCAGGCCCTGCGCGAGCAGCCTGGCAAGAAGGCGCTTGTGGTCGCGGCGGAGAGCATGACCGGCATCCTCATGGGGGCGGCCGAGGACGACGAGCGCTCAAAGACCGTGGGCTCCTCGATCTTCGGCGATGGCTGCGCGGCCGCCCTGATCGAGTTTGACAAGGGGGGGTCGGCCAACACCGATGCCGTCCCCGCCGGTCCGGTCGTGCTCGCCTCCAAGGTTCACCAGGTCGCGGGCACACTGGGCGCCGTGCGGATGGAATTGACGCCTGAGGACAGCTACCTGCACTTGATCCGCGAGCTGCCGGATGTGGCCAGCGAAGGCCTGCTGGAGCTCGTCGAGGACTTTCTGGCCGCGAACGGCTTGGAGCGGGGGGCGATCGACCATTGGCTCGTGCACCCAGGCGGGCGGCGCATCATCGAGAGCGTCCAGGAAGCGCTTGACCTCTCACGCGAGGACGTGGCCGCCAGCTATGACGTGCTCGCCGAGCGCGGCAACATGGGCACGCCTTCGATCTTCTACGTGATGAACCGCGCGGTTGAATTGCGCCAGCCGCTGGCCGGCGAGCTCGGGTTGATGGTGACCGTCGGGCCCGGGGTCACCGTCGGGTTGATGCTCCTGCGCTGGTAGCCGTCCGGCTGGCTTCTGCGGAGCGGCGCTCTACGCCTGCCCCGCCTGGCGCCGGCTAGGCCGGTGTGAGCACCGCGTCGTTGTCGTAAACCTTGATGACCTTCACGGCGCCCTCTGGGGCGGCCGCGAGGCACAGGCCACACAGGACGCACTCGTCGAGGTTCTTCTCGACGATGCTCACGCCGCTATCGGTCTGGGCGAAGATGTCGACCGGGCAGGCGTCGCTCAGCTTGAGCGCAAGCTCCGCGTCGCCGGCGACCGCGTCGTCGACTTCGACGGCGATGAAGATTCCGTCGGCTCTCATACCGGGCTCCCTTGCTCGATCTTGGCGCGGATCATCTCGGGGATGTCCTCGATTCGCTCGGCGACCGTGATCCCCGCCTGGGCCAGGCGCGCGATCTTCTCGGACGCCGTGTCCTCCTTGCCTTCGACGATCGTGCCGGCGTGGCCGAAGCTCATGCCAGGCATCTCGTCCATGAAGCGTCCCGCCATGAAGGCGACGATCGGCAGGCGCGATTTGTTCTCGGTCACCCAGCGCGCCAGCTCGGCCTCCATGCGTCCGCCCGGCTCGGTGTAGATGACGATCCCCTGGGTCTGCTCGTCGGCCTCGAACAAGGGCATCAGCTCCGCATAGGAGGAGCCGATGATCGCGTCGCCGCCGATCGACACCGCAGTCGATTGGCCGAGGCCGGCGGCGGAGAGCGTGGAGGACATCTCGGTTGTCATTCCGCCCGAGCGCGAGATCACGCCGATCGGGCCGGGGGTGTAGGCCTGGGCGGCGTTGCGAGCGGGGCCGCCGATGCCGCCCATCTTGATCACGTCGGGGACGATGATCCCGAGGCAGTTGGGGCCGATGATGCGAGCGCCTCTGAGCGTGGCCAGCTCGACCATCTCGGCCACGTCGCGGCGCGGGATGCGCTCGGTGACGATCACGATCAGCTTGATGCCGTTCTCAATCGCCTCGAACACCGCGTCCTTGGTGAAGGCGGGGGGGACCGTCACGACCGAGCCATAGATCGGCGCGCCGTGATGGGCGACGGCCTGGGCGACCGTGTCGAACACGGGTACGCCATGCACGTCGCGGCCGAGGCGCCCGGGTGTAACGCCGCCGAGGACCTTGGCGCCGGCGCCGTAGTCCAAGCACTCGCGCGTCAGGTTGACGGCCTCGCGGCCGGTGATGCCTTGGACGATGAATGTCGTCTCTGCGTCGATCAGAATGCTCATGCCGCGACTCCTTGAATCTTCTCGACCGCTCTGCGCGCGGCCTCGTTGAGCGAGACGGAGCGGTCGGCGTAATCGACGCCGTACTTCTCGAGGATCTTGAAGCCCTCCTCCTCCCAGGCGCCCGGGATCCTGAAGATCGCGATCTTCTCGGAGGGGTCCATTTTCAGCTCGAGACATGCCTTGATCACGCCGCGGGCGACGATGTCCACGCGCGTGTTGGAGACGATCGACATCATCACCGCGATCTTGTCCACGCCTGGCTTTTGCAGCACCAGCTTGGCCAGGCCGCAGGCCTTGGCGACGGAAGGGTTGCCGCCGATCTCGCAGTAGTTGGCCGGCTCCCCGCCGTGGGCTCTAACCGCGTCAAACAGGGTCAAGGAGCCGCCGCCCGCGCCGATCACGAGGCCGAGGTTGCCGTCGAACTCGGTTACGTTGCCGGCGACGCCACGGTGGTCGGTGGCGTCGACTTCCTCGCCGGCCAGCTCGAAGGGTGTGGCCTCGCGCGCTTGGCGGGTCTCCTCGTCGCCGACGCCGAGGTCCTTGAGCAGCTTCTTGTGGCGACCCCGGGCCTCGTTCTCGATGTCCATGTGGGCATCCAAGGCCACGAACGAGCCGTCCTTCAGCTGCCCTAGCGGGTTGATCTCGGCCAAGGTCATGTCGTTGTCGACGAACAGCTTCGCCAAGCGCGTCACGATCGGGACCAGCTTGTTCAGGGCCGAGCCGGTGACGCCGGTGGAGGCGATCACCTCCTTGGCTTGGAAATCGCTGAGCGGGAGGATGTTCGAGAAATGCCGGCGCCCCACCTTGTCGGGCTGCTCCTCGGCGACCTGCTCGATGTCGATGCCGCCCACCGGCGAGAAGATCATGACCGGCTGCTTGCGCGTGCCGTCCCACACGACGCCCGCGTAGTACTCCTGAGCGACCTCGGCCTTCGGGTCCACCAGGACGCCGCGCGGCATGTGGCCGTTGATCTCCAAGGCCAGGATCTCGCGCGCATACTCCTCGGCCTGCTCGGGCGTGTCGGCGAACTTGACGCCGCCGGCCTTCATGCGCCCGCCGGTGAGCACCTGGGACTTGATCACGGTGGGGCCGCCGATGCGCTCGGCGATCTGCCTGGCCTCGGCTGGGTCGGTCGTGAAGCCGTAGTCGGTGACGGGGATACCGGCGCGCTTGACTACCTCGCGCGCCTCAAACTCGAAGAATCTCATCGCGTCCTTGGTTGCTTGGGGACGGGGCCGGGGAACCCTATCGGGACGGCCGTCGCCATGCGCTCTTGGCGGGATGTCGGCGGGTGTTCAGGCGGTCAGGTTGAAAGGTTGGGTGCTGGAGGGCGGCTTGATGTTGGCGTCCCACGAGGCGCCGAGCCAGAGGATGGTGTCGCGCTGGTTTTGTAGAGAACGACCAGTGAATCAGCAGACGGCGAGCGTGTCGTCCTCGATCTCTGTCTCGGATCGAGATCGTATAACGACGATGTCAGTGTGCTCTTCAATGACCTGCAGGATGTCGGCGATAGCGCGATGGACATCGGCCTCCGTTGTGGCGATCACGTCAAATCGGAGGCGAATAGCAAGATCCCGAAGGTTCAGCGAGATAGTTGGTCCGAGGGCTAGGTCGGCACCGTATGCTTGGACGGCCTCCAGCAGCGCGTCCGAATTTGCGTCGAGGACCTCCTCCGACATGGTGTTCTGCGTACGCAGCTCCAGCAGCACGTTCGTTTCGCGCTCTGGCCGAGTGGTCTTGTGCTCAAGTCTCTTGGTCATATCTGGACGTTATCGGCATCCGTTTCGGATGTCCACATGGTTGGTGTCATCTGCAATGTTCGAATATTTTGATCATCGTGAGCCTCGATAGATATTTTAGACGGTCCACGTTCGCTCTTGTCCGTCTAAGGGATCATCAACCCAGCCGCCCGGAAGTCCCGCTTCTTGTTGCGTATTGTACGCCAATCACTGGGTGTCATGGGAACCTTGACGATGTCGACCATGTTCAGTGAGTAGCAGTAGATGTATTTCTTCCGGCGCTCGCACCACCACGACGCACTCCACGCCAGCTTGACGAGTTCGTCCCATTCCTGTTGGGGTGCTTTGGGCGCTTTGCTTGTGGAGCGGCTATGCGTCTCGGATGCCTTGTCTCAGGTGGTTCGTCCGGCTCGTCCTGTCTCATCACGATGATCCCTTTCCGTCCGAACATCGTGCGAGACTCGCTTCTCTGTAGTCGCCTTCGACATCCAAACCTCGGTTGAGTGCCGTCCGGTGGCTGCCGGACGGCACTCGGTCAGTGAACCCAGGATCATCGGAGTTGGTTCGGACGGAAGGTCGCCCGGCCATGGATTTACTCCGCTGACTACATGACCTCGATCGTCTCGTACACGTCCACCTTGCCACCGGCGGCGATGATCGGGCAGTCGCTGACGAGGGTCGCCGCCGCGTCGAGACTGTCGGCGGCGATGACCGAGTAGC
>JBAURN010000098.1:0-5363 GCA_049581225.1 Solirubrobacteraceae bacterium | reverse complement strand
CTGCGCGAGCTGCGCGCCGACGGCGGGGCAACCGCCAACGCGTGGCTCATGCAGTTTCAGGCGGACGTGCTCGGCGTGCCGGTGCTCGTGGCGGAGCTGGCTGAGACGACGGCGCTCGGCGCCGCCTACCTGGCAGGTGTGGGCGTTGGCGCGTGGACGGTCTCTGACGTGCGCGAGGGGTGGAGGCAGGGTGCGCGCTACGAGCCGCGCATGGATGCGGATGAGCGCGAGACCTTGCTGGTTGGATGGGCCGATGCGCTTGGCCGCGCTCGCGCGTAACTTTGCGGCCCCCGCGATGTAGAGCCATCTAGATGAGCGAGCTGGCGCCGATGCGCGAACAGGTCTACACCGACCCGCGCCCCAAGGAGTACTTCGATCGCTTCCACGAGCGTGCCCGCACGCGCGAACCAGACTGGTGCTACGAGGTGACGCGCCTGCTCACCTCGATCTACGCCTATACGTTCTTCAGGGCACGCCCGATCTCAACCGAGAAGGTGCCCGGCTCGGGCGCGGTGATCCTCGCGCCCAACCACTTCTCCTTCATGGATCACTTCCTGATGGGCTGCTACATCCGCCGCAAGGTCCGCTTCATGGCCAAGTCCCAGCTGTTCAAGCCGCCGATGCAGTTCGTCTACACCCACGGCGGCGTCTTCCCGGTGCGCCGTGGGGCCCGCGACGAAGAGATGTTCGTCACCGCCAAAGCGATCCTCGCGCGCGGCGGGGCGATCACGATGTACTGCGAGGGCGGTCGCTCACGCGACGGCAAACTGGCCGAGCACGCCAAGGCCGGCATCGGCCGCCTCGCCCTCGAAACGGGAGCGCCGATCGTGCCGATCGCGATTCACGGCTCCAGCAAGATCCGCAACTGGAAGCGCCTGCAATTCCCGCAGGTCACGGTTCAGTACGGCGATGCGATCCGCTGGGAGCCGGTGGAGGGAGCGACGCGCGAGCAGCAGCAGGCGGTCGCCGACGCGGTGCTTGACGAGATCAAGGTTCTCTACAACGGCCTTGAGGAACACGGCCGCAAGAAGACGCTCCAAAAGGCGCGCGAGCTGCGCCGAGCCGAGCGCCGTGCCGGCGTGAAGTCCAAGGGCGCCGCGACCGCCTGATTTTCCTTGGCGGCGCCATAGCCGCGGACTTGGATTGGCGCAGTGGGGTGCCCCGCGCGCATGTGCGCCCGCGCGCGGGGTCCGCCCAAATGGGTGTTAGGAGGTCATGCCCACGAACTGCCCGCCGGTTACATTGAGCACCTGCCCGTGCACGTAGTTCGACCAGGGCGAGCACAGGAAGAAGACGCCCCCGGCGGCCTCCTCGGGTGTGCCGGGTCGCCCGAGCGGGATCAGCATCGAGGCCAAGCCGCGCATCTGCTCGGGGATGCCGAGCTGCACCTTCTCGCCGCCGATCTCCATCGTGTTGTCCTCAGCCTTGGCGGCCGTCAGGCGAGTCTCGATGAAGCCGAAGGCGACCGCGTTGACGTTCACCTTGAACTGGCCCCACTCCTTGGCCAGCGTCTTGGTCAGGCCGGTGACGCCCGCCTTGGCCGATGAGTAGTTGGCCTGGCCCGCGTTGCCCATCGTGCCCGAGATCGAGGAGATGTTGACGATCTTGCGGAAGACCTCGTTGCCTTCCTCGCGCTCCTTCTTGGCCGGCTCGCGCAGATGCGGCGCGGCGGCGCGGATCACCTTGAACGGGACGATCAAGTGGATGTCGAGCATCGCCTGGAACTGCTCGTCTGACATCTTGTGGATCGGCGCGTCGATCGTGTAGCCGGCGTTGTTGACGATGATGTCGATCTTGCCGAACGAGTCGATCGCGGTCTGCACCAGTTTGTCCGCGGCGTCGCCCTTGGTCAGGTCGCCCGAGAACACGGCTGTCTCGCCGGAAATCTCTTTGGACGCCTGCTCGGCGATGTCGCCGTCGAGGTCGTTGATCAGAACCTGTGCGCCCTGCGATGCCAGCAGTTCGGCCGTAGCGCGTCCGATGCCGCGCGCCGAGCCGGTCACGATCGCGGCCTTGCCGTCGAGTACTCCCATAGCTGTAGATTCTCCTTGTAGTGGATACCCCCGCATTCCGGGGGCTCCAACACCACAGGTGTTGGAGGGGGGTCAGGAGATTATCCGCCCAGCCAGGCCGATGCCGTCGGCGGGAGCTAACCGTCGATGATCGTGCCGAAGTCCTGCGTGTACATCCCGCCCGCCTGACCGTCGGACATCGAACGCGGGAGGTTCGGGTCGACGCCGACGCCGGTGTAGCGGAAGGAGCCGTTGAGGATGTTGGCGCGGTGGCCGGGGGATTCCATCCAGGCTTTGACGATTCCCCTGGGGGTGCCCAGCCACAGAGTTCCCCAAGCGATGTTCTCGCCGAGCGTGTAGCCCACATTGCCGTTGGGGATGAAGCCACTCGCTTCGATGCGTGTCAAGAGGGTCGAGCCGGTGGGGCTCACGTGTGAGAAATAGTCGTGGGCGTCCATGTCGGTTGAGTGCCCCAGCGCGGCGCTCGCCAGGCGCGGATCTTCGATCAGCGCCGACTCGCCGAAGCGGATCCGTTCGTCGTTGACCAGGCACAGCGTGGCGGCGACCACGCTCGCGATGTCGCTGGAGGTGGGCGTCAGGTTGGCATTGGGGCATTCGTCGGCGGCCGTCGCCGGTCGTGTCCGTCGAGCGTGGTGCACGGTGCGCTTGTGCGTGTGGCGCTTTTTGCGCTTGTGGCCGCGCTTTGAGTGCTTGCGCGGCGCGCGGTGGATCGTCTCGTGGCGCACGCGCCCTCTACCGGAGACGCGCGATTGCGTGCTCGAGGCGTCAGCGCTCACCGGCAGGAGCAGCAGCAGGGCGGCCGTCGCGAGACCAACAAGCAGCTTGAGGCAGCGGTTCACGCTTGACGTATCGGCACGACCCGGCGCTTGCTTGATGCCCTGGCGCGGTCGCTGGACCGAACGTTGCATCGGATCCACCGCATAGACTCAGCCTCATATGGCAAGCGATCCGGCAACTCGACCGACGGGCCTGGAATCGGAGATCGGCGCCGCGAGCGGAGTGCTGCCGGCCCAAAGCCTGCGCGAGGCCGTCACGGCCGGTTGGATCACGGCCGGCGACTGGCGGGTGCCCTTGGAGTCGGTTCAGCCCGCGAGCCTTGACCTGCGCCTCGGCGCGTCGGCGTGGGCCTTGCGCTGCAGCTTCCTGCCCGACTCGGGATCGACCGTCGAGGAGAAGATCGAGGATCTCGCCTTCGACGAGATCGACCTGCGCGACGGTGCGACCCTGGAGCGAGATCGCCCCTATCTGGTGCCCCTGATCGAGGAGCTGCGCCTGCCCCCAGGGGTACGCGCCAAGACCAACCCCAAGAGCTCGACTGGCCGCCTGGACGTGTTCACGCGCGTGATCACCGACCGCAGTCACCGCTTCGACGAAATCGCCGCCGGCTACAACGGCAAGCTCTACCTGGAGGTGGTTCCGCGCTCGTTCGCGATTCGCGTCAAGCAGGGCCTCTCGCTCAACCAGGTTCGCCTCAGCCACGGCGAGGCGCGCCTCAGCGATCGCGAGCTGCTGACCGTCCACGAAGAGTTCCCGCTCCTCTATCTTGACAGTCACGCTCTGCGCGCCTCCGAGCTCTCGCTCGCCGACGGACTGTTCCTGAGCCTCGACATCCAGGGCAGCCCCGAGAACATCGTCGGCTACCGCGCCAAGCGCAACAGCCTGCCGGTCGACCTGGAGCACGTCGGCAAGCTCAAGTGGCAGGACTACTGGGAGCCGGTGCACCCGGAGCGCGGCGGGCGCATCGTGCTCGAGCCCGAGGTCTTCTATCTGCTGCTCTCGGCCGAGGGCGTCAGCATCCCGCCCTCCTACGCGGCGGAGATGCTCGCCTACGACCCGACCGCCGGGGAGCTGCGCACCCACTACGCCGGCTTCTTCGACCCCGGATTCGGCTACTCCCGCGGCGAGCGCCGCCACGGATCGCGCGCCGCACTCGAGGTGCGAGCGCGCGATGTGCCCTTCATGGTCGAGCACCGCCAGCCGGTTTGCAAGCTCGCGTTCGAGCGTATGGCCGGCGAGCCCGACGTGCTCTACGGGCAGGACATCGGCTCCAACTACCAGGGCCAGGAGACGATGCTCAGCAAGCACTTCTCTGAGCAGAAGGCCCGCGCGTCTACAGCCCCAGAAGACGCCCCAGGATCTCGCGCATGATCTCGTCCGAGCCGCCGCCGATCGGGCCGAGGCGGGCGTCGCGGGCGGCGCGCTGGGCCCAATGCTCGCCCATGTAGCCCATCCCGCCGTGGATCTGCAGGCACTCGTCCATCAGCTCGAAGGAGGCGCGCTGGGTCATCAGCTTCGCCATCGTCACCTCCTTGATCGGTTCCTCGCCGGCGACGAAACGCCGTAGCGCGTCGTAGGTGACGCAACGGGCGACATACGCGCTCGTGGCCAGGTCGGCGAGCTTGTGCTTGATCGCCTGGTGCTTTGAGAGGGGTCGACCGAAAGTGGTGCGCTCACGCGCGTACTCGGCGGTGCGCTCATAGGCGAGCTGCATCGCGCCAACCGTGCCCAGTGCCATCGCCAGGCGCTCCCACTGGAAGTTGGCCATGATCAGCTTGAACCCCTCGTGCAGCTCGCCGAGCAGGTTCTGCTCGGGCACGAACACGTTCTCAAGGGAGATCGTGGCGGTGTCTGAGGCGTGCCACCCGAGCTTCTCGAGCTTTGAGGAGCTAACGCCCTCGCCGCGGTCGATGATGAAGAACGAGATGCCGTGGTGGCCGCCCTCCTGGGTGGTCTTCACCGCTGTCACCATGAAGTGCGCGCGTACCCCGTTGGTGATGTAGGTCTTCTCCCCGTTCACCACCCACCCGCCGTCCACCCGCTCGGCCTTCGTGCGCAGCGCGGCCACGTCCGAGCCCGCATCTGGCTCTGTGATCGCGAGCGCTCCGATCTTCTCTCCCTTAATTGCGGGCACGAGGTACTGCTGCTTGTGCTCGTCGGTGCCGAACCTCCAGATCGGGGGTGTGGCGATGTTGATGTGTGCGCCGATCCCCGCCGCGGTGCCGCCTGAGCCGATCCGCGACAGCTCCTCCACGAGCACCGCCTCGTGTAGGTAGTCGCCGCCTTGGCCGCCCAGCTCGGTGGGGTACTTCAGGCCGAGCAGGCCCTGCGCGGCGAGCTTTGGGAAGACCTCGTCGGGAAACCAGCGCTCGGCCTCCCACTGCTGTGAGTGCGGAGCGAATTCGCGATCGAGGAAACCGCGAATCGACTCGCGAAGCGTTTCGTGCTCCTCCCCAAACGGAGGTGTTGGGGAGGTGGTCAAATTGGTTCAGGTGATGGGGGAGTGGGGGTCATTGCTGTTCCGACCGGTACATGTACCGGTCGGCCCGACGG
>JBAURN010000097.1:0-2279 GCA_049581225.1 Solirubrobacteraceae bacterium | reverse complement strand
GCCGGGCGCGTCCAGGACCTGCGGGACAAGCTCGACGCCAAGCAGACCAAGGCGACGGTCGGCATTGGCCACACCCGCTGGGCCACCCACGGTGAGCCGAACGACACCAACGCTCACCCGCACACCGACACGCAGCACCGCGTCGCCGTGGTGCACAACGGGATCATCGAGAACGCGGAAGCGCTCCGCGCCCAGCTCATCGCCGACGGCGTGAAGTTCGTGACCGAGACCGACACCGAGTGCCTCGCGCACATGATCGCCCAGGAGCTGGCCGAGAGCGACGACCGGAGTCTCGAAGAGGCGGTCATCGCTACCCTGCGCCGCGTTGAGGGCACCTACGGCCTCGTCGTCCTCGATCGCGATGACCCCGACCAGCTCGTCGTCGCCCGCAACGGTTCCCCGATCGTGCTCGGCCTCGGCGAGAGCGAGATGTTCGTCGCCTCTGACGTCGCCGCGCTCGTCCGCTACACCCGCCAGGTCATCTACCTGGAGGACGGCGAGGTCGCGACGATCAAGGCGACCGACTTCCACACGACCACGCTGGTCGGCGGCGCGGATAACAGCATCAAGACCCCCATGACCGTCGACGCCGACGCCGACGACTACGAGCTCGGCGCGTTCAGCGACTACATGCGCAAGGAGATCCACGAGCAGCCGGATGCCATCCGCCGCGCGGTCATGGGCCGCCTGGACGAGCGGTTCGCCACCGCGAAGCTCGGCGGCGTCAACCTCGACGCCCGCGAGCTGCGGAACATCAAGCGGGTGAAGTTCCTCGGCTGCGGCTCCGCTTACTACGCGGGCCAGATGGGCGCGGCGCTCGTCGAGGAGCTGGCCCGGATCCCGGCCGACGCCGAGCCGGCCAGTGAGTTCCGCTACCGGAGCCCGGTCGTGGACCCGGACACGCTGTATGTCGCCGTCTCCCAGTCCGGCGAGACAAGCGACACGCTGATGGCCGTCCAGGAACTCAAGCGCAAGGGCGGTCAGGTCATCGGGGCCGTCAACGTCGTCGGCAGCGCCATCGGGCGCGAGTGCGGCCACGGCATCTTCCTGCACGCCGGGCCGGAGGTCGCCGTCGCCTCCACCAAGGCGCTCACCAACATGGCCGTCAGCTTCTCCCTCCTCGCCCTGCTCCTGGGCCGGGTGCGTGACCTGTCCGCCGCCAACGGCGGGCGCGTCGTGGGCGGCCTGCGGAACCTCCCGTCCCAGGTGACGGGGATCCTCAACGCCGAAGAGGAGATCGCCGCCATCGCGCACCGCTTCGCCCAGGCCGACCACATGTTCTTCATCGGCCGGGTCCGGGGCTGGCCGGTGGCCCGTGAAGGCGCGCAGAAGCTCAAGGAGATCTCCTACGTGCACGCGGAGGCCTACCAGGCCGGCGAGCTCAAGCACGGCCCGCTCGCGCTCATCCAGCCCGACATGCCCAGCGTGGTGATCATCCCGTCCGACGACCTGGTCGCCAAGAACATCTCCACGATCGAGCAGATCAAGGCCCGCGGCGGCCCGGTCATCGCGCTGACAAGCGCCGCCATCCCCGACGGCCTCGCCGACGCGACGATCAGGGTGCCGCGCGCCGAGCCGGAGCTTGAGCCGATCCTCTTCAACGTCCCGCTGCAGCTGCTCGCCTACCACGCCGCGGCGAAGCTGGGCCGCGACATCGACAAGCCCCGCAACCTGGCCAAGAGCGTGACAGTGGAGTAGCGGGACGGCCCGGGAAAACCAGCATCCGTTCGGAAGAGTGCAAAGGCTTAAGAACTAAAGAACTCTCCCGAACGGGTGCTTGCTCCGCCCGGGCCCCCCAACTAGACGCCTGCGGGTGCGATCTCCTCGAGGGGAACCTCGGCGCCCATGGCCGCGAGCATCGCTTCGGTCACCTCGATCGGGACCTGCTGCTCGCACCAGACGACCTTGCCGGTGGCCGTGCGCCGCGAGCCCCAGCGGTGGGCCACCTGGGACACGACGTGCAGGCCGCGCCCGTTTTCGGCGTCCTTGTCGACCTGCAGCACGCGGGGCAGCGCGGGGGAGGAGTCGTGCACCTCGCAGACGAGGCTGTCGGGCTCCAGGATGAGCCGGAGCATGACCTCGCCGTCGCCGGTCTCGGGCTTGGCGTACTTGATCGCGTTCGTGACGAGCTCGGAGACGAGCAGCTCGCTGCTGTCGATCAGGTCCTCGAGGCCCCAGCGCTTGAGCGGGTCGCGGATCATCGCCCGCGCGTGCCTGACGGAAGCGAGCCCGGGTTCAATCTTGAAGCAGAGCCGGTGGTCTTCCGGGATGCGCCGCAG
>JBAURN010000096.1:0-28903 GCA_049581225.1 Solirubrobacteraceae bacterium | reverse complement strand
CTTCACGCCCGAGCGCGCGCGCGTGGCGGCGGCGGGGGCGCGCGAGCGCGCGAAGGAGCTTTCGACCAAGACGCTTTGCTGGCAGTTGCCAGATGACCTCGGCGAGATGGCCGGCGAGGTCGCGGCGGCGCTTGTACAGGGAACAGTGCTGGCGGACTACAGCTTCGACATGCACAAGTCCCAGGCAAAGGAGTCCGGGGCGGACGCTGACGGACCTGGGGCCAAGCCCAAGCACCTGCACGACTTGATCCTCGCCGGAGATGGCGATCTGGGGGGCGCGGTAGCTGAGGCTGGGATCGTGGCGCAGGCCGCCAACGAAGCGAGGGATCTACAGAACAGGCCCGCCAACGACCTGACTCCGAGCGCACTGGCCGACCACGCGCGCAAGCTGGGAGAGGGGCTTGAGCACTTGTCTGTCGAAGTCGAGGGACGCGCGGGCATCGTCGAGCGTGGGATGGGAGCGTTCGCAGCCGTGGCCCAGGGGAGCGAGCAGGAGCCTGCGCTGATCACGCTGCGCTATGAGCCTCCAAACGCCCAAGGCCAAGTACTGGGCTTGGTGGGCAAGGCCGTGACGTTCGACAGCGGCGGCATCTCATTGAAGCCGGGACCAAAAATGAGCGAGATGAAGTTCGACATGTCCGGTGGCGCGGCGGTCATTTCAGCAATCGCGGCGATCGCGCGGATCGGTTTGCCGGTGCGGATCGTGGGCGTGGTCGGCGCCACCGAGAACCTCCCGAGCGGGCGCTCTGTCAAGCCAGGGGACATCGTGACGGCCTCCAACGGCAAGACGATCGAGGTCAACAACACCGACGCCGAGGGTCGGCTCGTGCTGGCCGACTGTCTTTGCCATGCGATCGCATCGGGCGCTGAGCGGGTCGTGGACCTGGCGACCCTGACGGGCGCGGTGATCATCGCGCTTGGCTCCACTTATGCGGGGCTGCTCTCAAACGATGAGGACTTCGCCGGCCAGATCACCGAGGCGGGGCAACGCAGCGGGGAGATCGTTTGGCGGTTGCCGCTTCACCCGGAGTACGACGAGCTGATCAAAGGCTCCTACGCCGATCTGGACAACGCTCCTGAGGGTCGTAAGGCAGGCACGATCGTGGGCGCCACGTTCCTGTCGCACTTCGTTGGGGATACCCCGTGGGCGCACTTGGACATCGCTGGTTCGGCGTGGGAGTTGGGGCGTGCGTACGTCGGCAAGGGAGCCTCCGGCTACGGTGTGCGCCTGCTTGTAGACCTCGCGCGCTCCTACTGCTAGGCGAGCCGCGCCGGGTTAGGCGAGCTGCACGGGCGTGCTGTCGCTGCGCCGGTAGCCATCCAGGCGAGAAGCGACCGCGGCCCAGGCCTCCCCGCGGGGATCGATGTGGGCGCGGTGACGACCGGCCTCGCCTTCGATCTCAACCAACTCGACCGTGCCTCCAGCGGCGCGCTCGGCGCTCGCGTAGTTGCGGCTTAGCTCGACGGACACCGTTTCATCCTGGGTCCCGTGCACGAGCAGTACGGGTATGCCCAAAGGCACGTGAGCCATCGGATCGGCGATGACATAACGCTCCGGGAACTGCTCGGGACTTCCGCCCATGAGGCTCTTGACGGCGCCCTCGGGCACCCTGCGGTAGCCGTCGGCGAGATCGCATACGCCGGCCTGGGAGATCACTCGCCGCATAGGAATGGGAGAAGGCGTGCCGGGCGCCCCCGGCGGAAGCTTTGTGCGACCGGCGGCCCACAGCGCCAGATGTCCACCCGCGGAGTGGCCGAGGATACTCACACGCCCCAGATCCACCGGGGCGTCGATTGTCGCGAGATGGTCGATCGCGGCGGCAACGTCTTCGAAGGTAGTGGGCCAGCCACCGCCGTCGCCAACACGGCGGTACTCGATGTTCCACACAGCCCAGCCACGGCGCATGAGGTCGCCAGCAAGCCCGCGCATGACGATCTTGCCGTAGCGCACCTGCCACGAGCCACCGTGAATGAGCACCATCACCGGGTGGGGCCCGGATCGCCGGGGCAGATAGAGGTCGGCGCGTTGCGAGCGATGCGGCCCGTAGCGGTAGCGCTGGCGGGGCGCCAGGACGTCGAGGATGAGGCGCATACGAGCCATGACGGGCAATCCTAGAGCGGTCTGTGAGAATGCCAGGCGATGAACTTCGATCTCTCCCCAGACCATGAGCTGATCAGGCGCACCGTGCGCGAGTTCGCCATCGGCGAGGTGGCCCCGGTTGCCGAGGAGCTCGATCGTACGAAGTCATTTCCGTATGAGATCGTCGCCCAACTGGGAAAGCTGGGACTGATGGGGATCCCTTTCCCCGAGGAGTACGGCGGAGCCGGCGGGGACACGCTCGCCTATGCGCTCGCTGTAGAGGAGCTGACGCGTGTGGACTCCTCGGTGGCGATCACCTTGTGCGCGCACACCTCGCTCGGGACCCAGCCGATCTACCTGTTCGGCACCGAGGAGCAGAAGCGCGAGTGGATGCCGCGGTTGTGCTCGGGCGAGAGGCTGGGCGCGTTCGGCCTGACCGAGCCGGAGGCCGGCTCGGACGCGGGCAATACCCGCACGTGCGCACGGCTGGAGGGCGAGGGGTCGAGCTCGGGCGAATGGGTGATCGACGGCGCCAAGCAGTTCATAACGAATGCTGGGACCAACATTTCGGGTGTCGTGTGCATCACGGCTGTGACGGGCGAGACCAACGGAGCCAAGGAGATCTCCAACATCGTGGTCGCCAACGGCACACCCGGCTACGAACAGGGGCAGCCGTACAGGAAGATGGGCTGGAACGCCTCAGACACTCGCCCGCTGACTTTCACCGAGTGCAGGGTGCCGCAAGAGAACCTGCTCGGACCACGAGGCCAGGGCTTCAAGCAGTTCCTGCACATCCTCGACATCGGTCGCATCGGCGTGGCCGCGATGGGGGTCGGGCTGGCCCAGGGCGCCCTGGACGAGGCGCTGGCCTACGCCAAAGAGCGCAAGGCGTTCGGCAAGCCGATCTCCAAGTTCCAGGCGATCCAGGCCAAGTTGGCGGACATGTCGACGGAGATCGAGGCGGCGCGACTACTCGTGTACAAGGCCGCGCTGGAGAAGGACGCGGGGCGCAATTTCACGCTGACGGCGGCCCAGGCGAAGCTCAAGACCGGGCGCCTGGCGGTGAAGTGCAGCGAGGAGGCCGTGCAGATCCACGGCGGTTACGGCTTCATCGAGGAGTACCCGGTTTGCCGCTTCTACAGGGACGCGAAGATCCTCACGATCGGCGAGGGCACCGACGAGGTGCAGCAGATGGTAATTGCGCGGGCCTTGGGGGCCTAGCGCGGTTCGAGCACGACGAGCGGTATCTGGCGATCGGTGCGCCGCCGGTATTCTTCGTAGCCGCCGTAGACTTCGACCGCGCGCTTCCACAAACGGTCGTACTCCTCTGGCGCGGCCTCGCGAGCGCTCACAGGGATCCGTTTTGACCCGATCTGGATCGTCGTATCGGGGTTGGCCTTGAGGTTGTAGAACCAGGCTGGGTTCTTGGGGTAGCCGCCCTTGGAGGCGATCAGGACGACGTTCTGACCGTCGCGGGCAAACACCAGCGGGGTGTAGCGATGAGTCCCGCTCTTGGCGCCGACGTGATCCAGCAGAAGCATCTCGGGGGCGCCCGGCACGCGGTGGCCGATGCGCCCGCCGGTAGCGCGGTAGATCTTGGCGTGGCCGCCCATCAGGCGGATCAAGGTCGGCCAGGTGCGGTCGGCCACTTTGAGGTAATCGAAGTTCATGACGGGTGGGACTCTACATGCGAGCAGTCGATGTCCGCTACGCAAGCTTTCGTAACGCAACTTTGCGTAATCAGCCTCGGTGGCGCTCCAGCAGCGCCGTGGCGGCGCTGGCCGGGTCAAGGCGCCGCTCGACGACCTCATCCAGGAGCCGCTTGAAGTCGGCGTCCTCGCGCAACTCGTCCTCCAGGCGCCGGCGCATACGGGCGGTGGCTATCGCCAAGACCTCGTTGCGCAGGTTGCGCCCGCGGCGCTCTTGCAGGGTGCCCTCCCCCAGGATGTGCTCGCGGTGGGCGTCGAGCTGGGCGATCAACTCGTCCACGCCCTTGCCGTGGGCGGCCTCGGTCTTGACGATCGGCACGCGCCAGCGCTTCGCCTTGGGCGCGCCGGGCTGCCCACCGGAGGCACCGGCGTGGGCGTCGCCGTCGAGGTTGGCCAGAGACAGGACTCCGCGAATCTCGCGCACCATCGTGTCGGTCAGGGGATGGTCGGCCTTGTTGACGGCGATGATGTCGGGGATCTCCATCACACCGGCCTTCAGAGCCTGGATCGAGTCTCCCGAGCCGGGCATCAACACGAGCACGATCGTGTCGGCGTGGTCGATGATGTCGATCTCAGCCTGACCGACGCCGACGGTCTCCACGAACACGTCCTCGCGACCGGCCGCGTCGAGCAGGAGCGCCGCCTGCAGCGCCGCCTCGGAGAGCCCGCCGAGCGCGCCACGGTTGGCCATCGAGCGGATGAAGACGCCCTTGTCGAGAAAATGCTCGGTCAGGCGGATGCGGTCGCCGAGCAGGGCGCCCTGGGTGAAAGGCGAGGAGGGGTCGATCGAGAGCACCCCGACCGAGCGTCCGGCTTCGCGGCGGGCCTTGGTGAGGGCTCCGATCAGGGTCGACTTTCCAACGCCGGGCGGGCCGGTGAAGCCGTAGACGGCGGCTTTGCCCGTATGCGGGTAGACCTCGCGCACCAAGTCCCAGCCCTCGGGGCGGTCGTCCTCGACGAGAGTGATCGCGCGAGCGAGGGCGCGACGGTCGCCGGCGAGTAGGCGTTGAGCGAGGGTGGCGGTCATCGAGCAGGGAAGTATCTCGGGTCCATAGGATGCGCGACCGTGAGACGCCCCGGAGAGTTGCTGCGCACATGGCGGTGGATACGCGCCAACAACATGCTGAACCGACATTACGCGGTGCTGGGCGTCCGCCTGCTGTGGCTGAAGCTGCGCTGGCGCGGGCGCCTGCAGACCGACGGGATCTGCTTCTTCTGCCCGGGTGTCAAGCTCGAGATAGGCAAGAACGCGACGCTGCGGATCGGTCGCTGGTCGTGGATCGGCCACGGCACCAAGATCAGGGTGCACGAGGGCGAAGTCTCGATCGGCGCGAAGACGGTGATGGGCCAGGAGTGCACGATCTCCGCCTACCAGCACGTGTCGATCGGCAACGAGTGCATCGTCGCCGACCGGGTGATGCTGATCGACTTCGACCACGGCGTCGTCGAGGTCGAGCGTCCGATCAGGTTGCAGGGCATCTACAAGCGCGACGTGCGCGTCGGCAGCAACGTTTGGATGGGTTACGGGTCGTGTGTGTTGCGAGGCGTGAGCGTCGGTCACAACAGCATCCTCGGCACAAACGCGGTCGTGACCAGGGACGTGCCCGAGAACGCGGTTGTGGGCGGCGTGCCGGCGAAGGTGTTGCGGATGCGCGAGGCGCCGAAGGAGCTGCGCTGGGAGTAGGCTCGGAGCCATTGGGCACGAGTCGTCAGTGAGGAGAGCAGATCGCAGGCCGAAGTTTGACTCAGCCCCCCGCCAGCGCTGCCTGCACCGCCTCACCACGGTCGGTGAGTCTCCAAGCATTGGCCTCGCCCTTGACGCGGCCCTCTCCCCCATTCTCGATCAGGCCGGCGCGCTCCAAGCGGGTCAAGAGGCGCGACATCTGGCCCTCGTCGGAGACGCCTGAGCTGTCGGCAACGAAGCGGTTCGAGGCGCCCGGGTCGGCGGCGATCGTGGCTAGCACCCTTGCAGTGCGGTAGGTGAAGCGGATCGAGAGATCCTTGAAGGGATCCTTGATCGTGCCGTTGTTGTGACCCGAAGCCTTGGGCGCGGGACGCTCGAGTTCACGGCGCGCGGCCGCCGAGCCGAAGTAAGGGTGGACGATCATCGCCATCAGGGCGCCCGTGAGATCACTCAACGGCGGCCGCGGGCCACCCGGGGATGCTTCGAGCAGGCGTGTGTGCAGCACAGACAAAGCGCCGCCGACCACTCCCTGTCCGGCGAGCGGCGGCGGCTCGCTGCCCGCCTTGGCCTCCTCGCGCCCCTGCTCCACCGCCTCGACCAGAATCGAGGTGATCCGGGCGCGGCGCTCCATCACGCCCGGTCCTGCCTTGAGCGTCTCGACGATGCACACGCGCGCGGCGGCGGGTTCAGCATCGAGTTGCCCCAACAGCGTCGCCAACGCGGCGCGGGTGCGCGCGCGCCAGCTTCCGGGTCCCCGCCAAGCCGCAAGAACCGGCTCGGAGATCCGCTCCACCGCCGCATCAAACGCGTCGAGCAGGCACTCGTCGCGGTCGTGGAAGATCTCGTAAAACGTGCGCCGCGAGACACCGGCACGCTTGCACACACGCCCAATGCTCGCATCTTCATAACCATGCTCAGCCAGCACTTCGCTCATCGCCAACAACAAGCGCCGACGCTGCATACCCTCAACATGGCCACCTTGACGCGATGCCTCACCGACGGCCGTCGCGAAACCGTCTCGCGCTAGCCTTGAGCTCGGCTTCCAACGTCCCGCCATCTCATCGCTTCTTCTTGTTCTTCGGCTTCTTCTTGCCTCTGACCTTACGACGCTGCTTTACCTTCTTGCCCCTAGATTTACTCTTCTTCACGACAACCGGCTTGGATTCACCCGGAAGCGCTATCGAGGGCACCGCTACGAACGGCAACGGCGGCGGCGGTTCGACAAAAGTGCTTGCATAAACCCCTGTCGTGAACGTCTCGTCGGCACCGTAGCTCGTACCGTCGATATTGGTCGCGGTCAGCCGGTAGTGGTACATTGTGCCAGGCTGCAACCCGGTCAATGCCAGCGATACCGGCACTTCACTCAATCCGGCCCCGACCGTGCCGAGCCCCGTGGGAGGACCGTAATCGGTGCTGGTGCCTATTTCAAAGCCGTATGACGTCGGCAACCCATTTGTGTCGACCAAGCCAGTAATCACCGCACTGTTCTGTGCCACGGCGCCCGAACCGCCGGTGATGGCCACGGGCGACGCGGCCGAACCTGTCGTGAACGTATAGTCGGGCCCAAAGGTGGTGCCCGCCACGTTGGTGGCCACAAGTCGATAATGATAGGTGGTTTCCGGAAGTAGTTCACCGAGCTGTTGGCTCACCGCCATCCCCCCTGAGCCAACGCCGGTATGCCCGCTCTGCGTACTGTCTTCATAGCTTTCGCTAGTCCCGTATTCAAAGCGATAAGAGGCGTCAACTCCCTCCGGGTCGACCGTACCGGTCAACTTCGCCGAGTCCCTGGTCACCAGGGTCACACCGGGGATCAGGCTTTCTACCGTGGGCAAAACGGCAATCGTAAACGTCTGATCCGCGCCATAGGTCGTACCGCCTTCGCTGGTCGCCACAAGTCTATAGTGAAATGTCCGATTGAGTGGCACACCCGACACCAGCGCCGAGATCGGCAAATCGGCATTCCCCGCGAGGGGCGTCGGTTGAGAGCACGACACCGTCGAACCGTAGGATGTGCTTTCACCGTACTGAAAGGAGCACGATTCAACCGATGCCCCTTCAGGATCGATATCCCCGCTCAATGTCGCGCTGCCGACCGGATTCTCGTCGCTTGCCGGACCAGTCTTCACCGCCGGCACCGGTGCACCCTGCCAAATCTCGACGTCTCCGTCTTCGTAGTTGGCGGCATACAGCCTGTCGTTTTTGGTGTCGATAGCAACCGAGTGGTAGTAGGCGCCTTCCGAACCGATCGCCTCGAGCAGATTCCCCCCTGAATCGTACTGCTGGAGCTGCGCATGAACCGCTACCAGCAATTCGGGGCTTCGAGAGTTCGTTACGGCAAGCCTGCCTTCGGCGTTCGCAACAACCTGCCTGGCTTCCCCGAACTGAGAATTGTATCTCACGATCGGACCACGTCCCCACCTGGACACGTATAGATCACCTTCCGAATCGGCGGCTACGTTGCAGATTTCGCCCAGGCCTCTCAGCGACGACACGTAATCGCCATTATTGACCGTCCCACCAGTCGGGGTGTACTTGTTTACGACCGAAGGGTATACACCTACATATACATTCCCAACGCCATCGACGGCCACACCGCACGCCGTTTCACCCCACGGGACACCGGGGGCTTCCGTCAAGGCCCCGAGCGGACTTCCATCGGGTCCAAAGATCTTCACGCCGCCGCCGGCGAGATAGATATCGCCTTTTGTCGGCCCCGCCGAGTTATCGACAGCAAGCTCCGTTTCGTCCCCACCCCCCACGTTCACGCCGGTAATCGCATTCGTCCCAGTAGCAGCGAAGTTGACTGGATTGCCATCTGAGTCGAACTTTTCAATCGACCCCGGTCTATAAACGTAGACGTCGTCAGTCGATTCGTCTATCGCAATATTTTCGATTCCTGACAGCCCTCCAATTTTTGCTACCAGCGCAAACTGTCCGATGCTCGCGTTGGCCGGCCCGGAAGCGATCAGCAGCACACATCCCAACGAAGCCACGGCCGCAAGTACGCGCGTAAACCAGCGATGCATATTCATCACCTGCTCCTTTCACTTGGGGTGTGACCCACTGCTTCAGTTCGTGCACTACGTCGTCCGCGCTTGCCTGCAATTCGTGCCTTCTTCGCAGCGGAAGACTTGTTGCCGCAACCCGTCACGGTGACTGGCGTCGCTTGATGAATTGTCGCACCATTTTGCGCCACAAATGCGGTGGGCATCTTCAGGCCGCCCTTACAGAGATTGCCGTTGGCCGCCAGGGCAGAATCTCGCCCTTGCGGCAGATAGAGCTCGAAGCTCGACACCGGAACATCGGGGATCTGATTGAAGGTGCTGCTGGTCACTCCCGATTTGCTGATGAATGTGTCGCCAATCAGGTCCACCCTTACGCCATAGCCTTGAAGAACCACGATCAAGTTCGGGAACGCTTCTCCCCCGTGGCTTACGAAATATGCCGGGCCCTTCAGTTGAACCGGTAGGATCGGAGTCACCGCCCGGGCGATGCCAACCACCGAGTCGCCGGGACAAGCCGCCGGATTCGCATTGAACGTCGCGGCAGGGCACGCCTTCTGCAACGTCGTCAAGCGGGACGGCAACCGCTTCGGGAGATCGACCTTGACCTTGGCTATGTTCGCGTACTTGGCGCCTGTCGGGTAGGTCAGCTTCGCGTCCAAGCTCGCACCGTCGGCTCGCGATGTCTTCCCCGAAGTGGCGACTTTGAACACGGGCTTGAACCCGAGTCCGGCGCAATTTGTCACTTGGAAGGGGACATGTGCCTGCACGCCACCGCTTTCCTTGCTCGATAGGGCCGCCGAGATCGTCATCTTGGCGCAACTCGTGGGGTTGAAAGTGAAGCCCGGACGGTCGATCGTGACGTTGACGACCTTCAGCTGAAGCGGAATCCCATCCAATGCCGTCGGCAGGGGGTCGCTAGTCACGGTCAGCGCCACGGTGTGAGGATCCACGTTGATTGCTGCCCTCACCACAACATCACCGGTTCCTGTCGTTCCAGACAGGGTGAACGGCCCGGCCTTGGCCGGAACAACGATCGACAGCCCGAACGGCGCGCCCTTGTAGCTTTCTGTCAGGTATACCCGACCTCCGGTAACCAAGAACGGAGTGCCGCCGGGTCCCGTCAATACCTGTGTGTGCCCGATCAGGCTTTCCGCGGGGCAGTTGCCCTGAGAGGCGTCCGGTTCTTTGCAGAGAGGGATTCCAGTGAGCGAGCCGAGTAGCCCCGGCGGCATCTGGATCTGCAACCCATTCAGGAACTCGTCCGCATCGGATCGCCCAAATGAGAGCGTAAACGGCGAATATTCTCCGGCCTGGATGTTCGTCGTGCCGGCGACGAACGACGGGTTGAATTGCGGAGAAATGCATGCCTGGTTGACTTCAAACACCGAAGTCGCCGACACATCCGTGGCAAAAGGATTGCTCCAAGGAGTCATGTCGAGGCTCGTGCTGACCGGACCGCAGGTCCTCGGGTTGGCAAGGGTCGCGCGCGAACCGCCGCCTAGCGTGAGTTTGAAGTCGCTGAAGGGCAACTGCGGATTGTCGTCGAACGTCGCTGTCAACTGTCCCGTCTGCTGATTCAACGAAACATGCCCTTCGAGCTTTACGACAATCCCCGTTTCGCCTTCGCCAACGACTTGCACGAATAGCCGCACCATTTTCCCGTCCTGCGCGTCATCCGGCGAGCAGGGTTCGCAGTTGGGTGTCCCCAGGTAGACATCCCCCGTCAACGGCAACGCGAGAGCCGGGGTGCGGATCGAGACGGTGCCCACCTGCGAATTTCGCGGACAATTCCCGGGCGTCGCGGCGCGCTCCAAGCCACGTTCCGCGGGCGGACCAAAGAACTCTTCGTCGGTGCACGCCTGCAAGCCCACAGCCGACGACGGTGAGACCACCGTGCCCATCGGCAGCGTCGTGACCACCTTTCTCACATCGGGCTCGGACAAGCCATCGGGATCGTTTGTCTGAGGTACATGCAGATTGAAGTCATAACCCGCCGGAGCGCCCGCTTCCAGCGTGTCTGGCAGCATCGACATACCCGCCGAAAATGGCATCAGGCCACAGCCGGTCATCGAGCCGAGCGCTGCTTGTTCCCCCGTGAACACGTCTCGCCCACGGCCCCATTCGTCCACTTCCAGCTCGCCGGTTAGAGGGCTCGAGCATTGCGTGGGATTGGTCAACAGCGGAACACGCGAGGAGTCCGTGGCACGCCCGCCAAGGCCAGCGGTGAGGCCACCGAGTTCGTCGTTGATGACTTTGATCGCACCCGGACCATTGTGGTCGGCGGGAACGCCCCAAATCGTGACCGAGGAGCCCAAAATGGGATCTGCCTCACTGATGTCCGACGTGGTAACTCGAACCGCGTCGTCCCCGTCGGTCATAACGCTTGTATCCAGACGTACGGGAAAGTCTACGACGGTGAACGTAAATGCCGCGGGCTCGCCCGGGCTCGGTTCGATGTTGTAGACAGGCTCGATTTCCACGTCAGGCGCTTTCACGCCTTCTTGAAAGAGAGTCCTCAAGGTGACGGCCGCCACTCCGACGATCGTGTCACGAGGGCATTCGCGGGCAGTCGCACGGGCCGTAGGACAACGTGGCATGCCGACCGTATTGCCGACCAGGCCCGGGGGCAGAGTGACCTTGACGTCCTTCAAATCTCCCGCCGTTTGTTCCGTGCCGCTGGTGGCGAGTTCGAAGCTTGTGGTGACGTCAGGATGCGCGCCGGCCTGTTGCGAGGACGTGGCCATCACGACGCTACCCGGCGCTACTCCAAAGTCGGCCGGCACATCGCTGAGGGTCAGACGCTGGCTCACAGACGCTTCCCGTTGGGCACCCCCACCTGTAACTGTTCCTTGGTTGACCACCGCGTCTGGCAGTGAACCAGGTTCGACGCTGACCTTGACTCGCAAGCTGAGCATATCGCCCGTCTCTATGACTCCGCTGTACGTGCAGCTGAAGCTTGGCGACGTTTCTGTACAGGCAACGGCCACCGATTCGCTTTTGAACCTCTCATAACCTTTGACACCAGTGCCGGAAAGCTCTGACGGCAAGGTGTCACTCACGACGATTGGGCTTCCGTCGGTTGGCCCACCGACATCGACAGCCGTGACTGTGGCCGTCCCGCTCGTCGAAAGGTTCGTGGGTTCGCTCGTCGACACGATCTTCCACACCGGTCCATCTGCCTTGGCCTGGACAGGCGCACACCCGAGGACGAGCACCACAAGCACCGCCGGCAGGATCAGTCGGAGGGCCACCTTTCCGCGCCGAGTCATCACTTTGCCCCCCCACTCTTGACTTTGACTGCCGGTTTAGCGGTCCGATAGCGCTTACGCGCCTGACGTTCGCATTGAAGTCGTCGCCGCTTGTTGTGGCCCTTGCGGCAGGCATCCAGTGAGCTTGCCAACTTCCGCGCACGGGAAGCCGCCTTCGGCAGGCTCTTGCCTTTGACTGCGGGGCTCGCGCTAGTGACATTGCCCACTCCGCTGAATACCGAGCTGGCAGGAGCACCGAGCAACTGCACAACGCTCGGAGGCCCCTGACACACGTCTCCGGAGCAAGGCACAGCCGAAGGCGGTGAATTGTCCCCGGGCCGTGGGATCCTGGCGTCGTAGACGTCAAAGCCCGCATCGTTATCACCTGCCACGAGTTCGTCGCTCGTTGTGAAGAAGACGTCACCACCAGATTCGCTGTTATCCAGAAACGGCGAATAGTCCGTACCGGTACCTGAGGAGATGAGGAAGATCTCTCCATTCTCCCACTCGTAGGTGTCCAGGTATCCGTTGGTGTCTCGCCCGACCAGCGGATCGGGCGAGCCGAAGAAGATGCGCTTGCCGTCGCTCGAAACCCCTCGATCGTCGTTTACAACCTGATTTTCCATGACCGAGCTTCCCGTCTTGCTGAAATATTGGTCCATAGCGGAGAGGTAAGCGTCCCCGGACGGAGCGATTCCCAAAGGAGGACAGGACACGCAGGCCAATTCGTTGGATTTAGCGTCATAGCGATAGACCTGTTCGCTGTTGGCGTTATTGAAGCCGGGTATCGGAGCCCGTGCCTGAAACACTAGGACTGAGTCGTCGGCGACCATGCGCGCCGGACCGACGGGGCCTGCGCCGGGAAGCTGGGCTATCTGCTTCACCTCGCCCCCGCCCGGCCCAGCCGACCAGAGGTCCAGCTCGTCAGGGGCACTCGCGGCATTTACAAAGGCGAACGACGAGCCATCCTTCGCCGCCGTGACGATTCCCCCCAACACTACTCCGGGCAGATATTCCAATGTGCCGGTGTCTACGTCGAAGTCATAGACCTTCGGTTCGGTCGTGCTCGGGGCCGAGATCGTCAGTTGGTCTTCGCTCTGGAAGAAGACGCGCGATCCGTCCGGAGACGCATAGGCGTATGTCGGCGAGTTTTTGCGACTACGCGAATGGCCTGCGTTTTTCGCGAGGTTTTCAAACAACTCGACCCCGTGTTGTGCGGCTTCGCCCACGTGCCCGGGAAGCTCAGAAGCCGAAACCAAAACGCTGTGTTCGCTTCCATCGGGTTCGATCTTGTGTACATAGAGCTGGCCACCCGCGACGAAGAAAACTCGCTTTCCGTCTTCGGAGAGCTGATTGTCCAGGGACGCCGGATTATTTTCTCCAAGCCTGCTTGCTTCCACCGTGGCGGCGGTGGCGGCTGGCATCGACCCACCCGGAGGTACGCTTCCGTCGGGCAGTACCCCCGCCTCACTTAGCCTTCCTTCGCGATACTCATATAGTCCCCAACCTGAGCGTGATGCATCCTGCGGTAGAAGCTTTGCTTCATACGCTATGTACACGATGCTCGCGTCGGGTGACATCCCAACAAGCTCGTCGGTTGACTGGTCTTCACGCGAAGGTTCATCGGCTGCGCGCAACAACCAGGTTGGTTCTTCGAGGGGATTGGACCCCATCAGGTAGACGTTTCGAGAGCCGATCGCCGGGGCGCCATCGACCTGTGCCTGGTTGACGATGTAGGCCAGATGAGACAGGTCAGGGCTGTACTCAAGCCATTTTGGGGTCTCGAAAAGCAGCGACAGGCGTTCGTTCTGGCCAAGGCCACGCCCTGTGGTAGAGCGACTCGTCCAGCCGTGCCCTATCCGTTCCGCGACAAAGTTCTGACTGAGGCCGCTCGCGTTGACGTTGGCCGCCGGTCCTTTTGATCCGAACGAGACGGCGTTTCCGTCAGGCGAGGCGACCGAGAAATAGACAAACACTTCTTGCGGAGTTTCTTCCGTGCGTCCCGAAGCTCCCGCCTGGTAGCCGTGCTTGTTCGAGGGGGATACCTGTTCGTACACTCGTCCGTCCGGCAACCCCGAGGTCGCTGAAGGAATTGGGGGCGGCGCAATGGTGGCATAGGCGCCCGCACCGGACGCCGCGCAACCCAAGTACACACACACGGGAAGTGCAATCTTCAACATGAATCTGAGCGCACTCAACGAAAGACCCCCTCCTGATTAAGACTCGGGCAAGACCTGCCCAAGTCCGGGCAGCACCGAGCCACCGAGGACACGTGATCCTCGGCAACATACGAACATGAAGCGCCGCATCGACGACGCGAGAAACCCGGCCGGCCGCGGAGGCCGGCCGGAAATGCACTCTGGCTGTGAGCTAGCTGAGAGCCGGCCCGGCCAGAGAGAGAGAGAGAGAGAGAGACGCGTCAGCGACGCTGACGCGTCCTATTACGGACCCGCCAGTGACACACGGACTCTCAAGCACGTTATCCCCAAATGAATGCACGCGAAATACAACTCCCTCTCAGAAGCGACCCGGTCCCTCTCCCAAGGTCCCCGTCAAACGATTAGCTGCCGGCCACGAAGACCGACCCATACCCGACCTTATGTTTGCGCCCCACACTGGCCTCGCCCGATTTGGCTAGGCCATCCGCCAATGGCAGGAGGGCTACTGGTTGTTTATACACGAGCGCCGAACTCATGTCAACCCTTACTTGTCGAAAAGATCCGCGCACGGCTCGAACGGCCCATAGGTCCGCCGGTCGGGGGCGGCAGCTCGAATGGCCCAGTCAGGCGCTGTGTGAGCGAGTTAGAGCCGAGCAGAGCACCCACCTCTCTAGGCCCGAAGCGTTACTTGGCCAGGTTGGCCAAGTTCGCTATCCTGTGCGGCATGTCCAGCTACAGCATCGGCGAAGCCAAGACCCAGCTCTCCAAGCTCGTGCACCAGGCGGAGGCGGGCGAGGAGGTCGTGGTACGTCGCGGACAGAAGCCGGTCGCGCGCATAATCGCGATTCCCGAGCACGAGCCGGTCGTCAGGCGCAAGCCGGGCGCGATGCGTGGCCGCATCAAGATGCGCGAGGACTTCGACGAGTGGCCTCCCGACGTCGCGAGAGCGCTCGGCATCGTCGACTGAAGTGCGTCTACTGGTGGATGCCCATGCCCTGATCTGGTGGCTGGACGACGACCCGCGACTCTCCAAGCCGGCCCGTAACGCCATCGAAACCGCGGAGAGCGCCCTTGTCGGCGCTGGAACTCTGGTCGAGATCGCCATCAAGCGCTCCTTGGGAAAGCTCGACACCGACGAGGACTGGCTTGAGAAGACAGAGGCCGGCGGCTTTGGCGTACTGGCCATCTCTTGGCTTCATGCCGCACGCCTGGAGAGCTTGCCCTACCTGACGATTTCAGGTAAAGAGCATCGCGACCCCTTCGACCGCCTATTGGCGGCCCAGGCGCTCAGCGACAACGACCCCCTCGTGACGCGTGACCCAGCTTTCTCCGCCTATGGGGTGACCACCATCTGGTAGCGGGCGCTCAACCCCCCGCGAGCGCCGCCTGCACCGCCTCCCCGCGTTGGGTGAGCGTCCAGGCGTTGGCCTCGCCCTTGGCCCGGCCTTGACCGCCGTTCTCGATCAGGCCGGCGCGCTCCAGGCGGGTCAGGAGGCGCGACATCTGCCCGTCGTCGGAGATACCCGAGCTGTCGGCGACGAAGCGGTTGGACGCGCCCGGGTTGGTGAAGATCGTTGCCAGCACTCGCGCGGTGCGGTAGGTGAAGCGGATCGAGAGATCCTTGAAGGGATCCTTGATCGTGCCGTTGTTATGACCTGAAGCCTTGGGTGCGGGACGCTCAAGCTCGCGGCGGGCGACCGCAGAGCCGAGGTAGGGGTGCACGATCAGCGCCATCAACGCACCCGTGAGATCGCTCAACGGGAGTGACGGGCCGCTCGTGGGCGCTTGGGAGAGGCGCGTGTGGAGTACCGAGAGGGCCCCTCCCACAACTCCCTGACCTGCAAGCGGCGGCGGCTCACCGGCAGACTTGCCCTCGCCGCGACCCTGCTCGACCGCATCGACGAGGACCGCGACAACCCGGGCGCGGTGCTCCAACACGCTCGGCCCCGCCTTGAGCGTCTCGACCACGCACACGCGCGCGGCGGCCGGGTCGGCGTCGAATTGCTCCAGGAGCACGGTCAGCGCGCCCCTCGTACGCTCACGCCAACTCGCCTTTCCCTGCCACGCCGCGAGCACGGGCTCGGCGATCCGATCCACAGCCCCGTCGAACGCGCCGAGCAGGCACTCGTCGCGGTCGTGGAAGATCTCATAGAACGTGCGCCGCGAGACACCGGCACGCTTGCACACGCGCCCGATGCTCGCGTCTTCATAACCGTGCTCGGCCAGCACTTCGCTCATCGCCAGCAGCAGGCGTCGGCGCTGCATCTCCTCGACGTGGCCGCCCTGGCGACCAACGTCGGGCGACGTCGAGCTATTTCTTCTTGTTGCGATGGACACTAGTTTTCTTGTGCTTCGTCTTGGTCTTCTTGGCCTTGTGCTTCGCACATCCCGTCACGCTGACTGGTGTGGTCTGCTTGAGCACCGCACCGTTTTGGCCGGTGAACGCTGTGGGCATCTTCAGTGTCGTTGTGCATAGGTTCCCGTTCGCGGCGAGGGCGGAGTAGGGCCCCTCGGGGAGGCTCAGCTCGAAGCTTGCGATCGGGACGTCCGGGACTTTGCGGAACGTGCTTGACGTGATCCCTGCTTTCGATATGAACGTTTCGCCGTGCAGGAACACGGTTACGCCGTAGCCTTGTAGGACGATCACGAGTTCGGGGAACTTCACGCCACCGTAAGAGACGAAATAGGCGGGTCCGGTCAGGGTGACCGGCAGGACCGGCGTGATCGCCGTGGCGCTACCCACCCTGGAGTCTTCAGGACAAGACGCCGGGTTCGCTTCAAACGTCGCCGACGGACAAGCCTTCTGAAGCGTCGTCAAACGTGACGGCAACTGCTTGGGCAAATCGACCTTGACCATCTTCACGTTCGACTGCGAAGACGCCTGATTGTCGCCAAGTTCGCCGGTCGGGTAGATGATCTTGGCGTCCAGGCTCGCACCGTCCTTACGGGATGTTTTGCCGCTCGTGGACACCTTGAAGTCAGGCTTGAACGTCAAAGCACGACACGACCCCATCTGGAAATGACTACCGATAGGGACGCTCGCGCCTTCGGTGCTCGTCGCGGTACCCGAGAAGCTTGACGGTTCACACCCGGTCGGGTTGAACATAAACCCAGGCTTGTCGATCACCGCGTTGATCGCGCGCAGATCGGCCGGTATCCCGTCGATGATCGTCGGCAACGGGTCTGTCGTGACCGTCAACTGTGTCGTCAGTGGATCGACTTCGATCCTGGCCCGCACCACCTGTGTTTGCAGCGTGAACGGACCTACGACCAACGGCACGACAATGCTCAACCCGTACGGTGCGCCCTTATAGCCACCCGTCAGATAGATCGGGGCGGGCGGCTGACCCGGCTGCGGCACCACCAGTGGGTACGGACCCGGCCCAGCCTCAACGACCGTGTGCCCGATCTGCGACGCGCTTGAGCACGTCCCCTGCGATGCTTGCGGTTCAGGACACAACGGGATCTTCCCGATCATCCCCAGCAAGCCCTCGGGTGTCTTGAATTGCAGACTCCCGATACGTTGCTGGTCGTCTTCGCGAGTCAACAACAGCGAGAAGTTCGTGAACCCACCCGCCTGATCTGTCGTAGAACCCGCGGTCAACTGCGGGCTGAACGGTAGTGTGCCTCCCGCACACGCACTGGCGCCTGGACCGTGGGAGATCACAAATTCGCTGGTGGGGAACACGTCCGGCACAAACGGTGTGCTCCACGGCGCGAAGTCGCTCGTCGTCGTATAGGACCCGCAACGCAATGGTGTCGCGAGCGCCGCCTGCGCGCCACCGCTGAAGGACAAGCGGAACGTCGTGAACGGCAACTCCGGCGTTTCATTGAACGTCGTCGTCAACCGTCCCGTCGCTTCATCCAAATGCACAGTCCCGACGAGCTTCAGGTTCACGCCTTCCCCGGAGGCCGCGACCAGCAACTTCAAGTTCGGCGGGTTCGACTGCAACACGTACACGTTGCCCTTCAGCGCACTCTTTATCAGCGGTGTTTCTATTTCATCGGTGCCGACCTTCGACGCGTTCGGACATGACGGCGCTTCCCGCGTACCAACAGCATCTTCACCGGCCTGACAAGCCGCCAACCCCGCAGCCTGCCCAGGATTGATGACCACGCCTTCCGGCAACGTCACAGTCGTATTCTTGATATTCGACATAGCTAGACCGTTGGTCGCCAATAGACCTTCCTGCGGCACTTTCAATTCCACCGTCAACCCAGCAGGCGTATCGGCATCCGACGTATCCGGCGCCGCGCTCATCGCCGGACCGAAGTCCAGATGTTCACAACCGGTCAAACCACCCGGCTCGCCGGATTGATCATGCGACACAATTTCGATTTCAGCAATAGCTTTGGCGTCAACCCATTCGCTAGCGGCGGCAGACGTAGATTCAGGACCGGTACACGACGTCGGCAACGTCAAAAACGGCACTTCACCATCTGAGGCCGGACAGCCGCCTTCCACAGTCACCCCGTGTACATAACATTTGCGTTGCGCGTCGTGACTCGGATTTCCCGGAACGCCCCAGATCGTTACCGTGCTATTGAGTATCGCGCGTTGCGGGATATTGTTGACGTGCTCCGTGATGCCGTAGTCGCCGTCGCTGCGCACACTGGCATCCAGGAACACCTGATTGCCGAACAATTCGAAGCCAAACTCGGCCGGATGCCCCGGTGGCGGCACCAAGTTGTACACCGCGAGGTCTCCAATAGGACTCAACCGAGGCCAGCCTGCCGACGCGTTGCTTGAGATTCCAATCTGCGATCCGGTCGGACATTTTTCGTCGTCGAACTGTTCGCGCGTGCAACGCGTCACCGCTGTGATGTTGGCTATGAGGCCCGGTGGCAAATTGACCGTGATGTTGCGTACTTCCCCTTCCAGTTGGGCATTGGCCTTGGCATTTAGGTCGAAGTTGAACGCAAACTCAAATGGGTGCGAGCCGGCCTGTGTGTCCAGCGTACCGTCAGAATTACTGGACCACGAGTCCACTTGCGCAAAGCCAAATCCAGCGTGCGCCGTGCTGACTGTGAACGGATTCGACTCGCTGGCCGCGTCGAGAGCTCCTCCGCCGGCCACAGATACGCTGTTGGTCACCCTTCCTTCCGGTACCCCGGCGCCCACATGCACCTCAAGCGGGAATTCTTCTTGCACTCCGGTGCCAATGCTCTTTTCTCCGTAATGTACATTCCTGGAGCTCGCCACTTCGACTTCTCGAGTGCAAACCGAAGGCGAACCGCCGTCACACGTCCAACCTTCGGAGGAGACTCCTTCAATACCCTCAGGAAGCGTGTCCGTGATGATGGCCCCCGCAGAGCTTGGGGCGCCCCCAACGTTAAAGATTTCCACAGCGACGGTGGCGTTGGCGCCCGGTACCAGGTTCGTGGGATAGCTGTGAGAGTTGACCTCCCAACCGGGTGCGTCAAGACCCATCGCGGGCGCGCTCACCGCCAGACACAACAACACACCGGCGAACACCGTCATCGCCGCCCTGGCAAATGGCAGACCCCTCATCACTTGCTCCTCCCATAGCTTGCGGCCGACCCATGCGACCCGTGACCTCTACTGCGACGGCTGGCGGCTGACCTCTTGGCCTTCTTTGATTTCTTCGCGCGCCTGTGCTTCTTCTTCTTGGTTTGCGCTTTCTTTGCCTTCGCTTTCTTGCCCTGTGCGGCGACCGTCGGCGTCGACGGGAAATTACCGACGCCGTCATACGTCACGCTGGAGGGCGTCGAGAAGACAGGCGGCGCCGACGGCAATCCCTGACAACCTGTCCCCGTGCACTGCGGCGACGCAGGCGGAACGACAGCGCCTACATGCGCGTCATACACGTCGATATTTTCATTCTGATCTTCAGCCACCAGCTGCGCGCGCGTCGTAAAGAACACGTCATCGCCGCTGGAGCTTGAATCGACCATGAAGGAACCTTCGCTACCAGTGCCGCCCGTCAGCAGATAGATGCACCCTTCGCTGCTCGTGCAGCTACCGGCATCGTCTCGCTCCCACTCATACACATCGGTACGCCCATTTGTGTCCTGTGGCACCAATGGGTCGAGACTGTTGAAGAACACTCGACTGCCGTCATCGGACATCCACTGACGCGTATAGGTGTTCTGATGACTAACCGGCAAAAACGCCGAAAAGACGTTCGTGGGCGGTTCGCCGGACGGGTCGCACGAAACACAGCGCAACTTGGCGCCTTCGAATTCGTAAACGAACAACTCCTCGTCTTTACGTTCTATACCTTCGACGAAAGATTTGTTGTTATAACCCGTCAGGGATTGCCTGGAGCCGAACAGGACCTGGCGCCCGTCGGGAGTGACCTCGGCTTCCTTGTCTCCCAATCCCACCTGCCAATCGCCGACGTAGCCGTAACCGGTCAAGGAATATTCCCGGTTGTCTCTGCTGGAGAGCATCGCGATGAACCTGGCGGGTTCGCCCGCGTGGAGCACATACAACCCGCATTCCCCGCCGGATTCGCAGGCTCCCTGTTTGCCGCCCGGCGCCAGCGCCGCGTCTGCGACGACATAGATGTAGGAGAGATCTTCGCTGGTCCCGACTATCCCCTGCACTTCGCCTCCCGGCGCAAGATCGGTCGTATGCCCGCTATCTACGTCGTATTCGTACAGGTCGCCACCCTTCGTGAACAACACCTTCGAACCGTCCGGAGTAGCCGTCCAGTATTGGCCACCCCCACCAACGGATGCGTCAACCTGCACCGTCCTCGAGTCGTCTTCACGCATGTAGATGTTGCGATTTGCTTCCTGACCGGTCCAGAAGATGCGGTCCCCGTCTTCGGAGATGACATGGCTGAAGTCCGGGGTGTTTTCTCCGGGTTCGTCCGGTGGCGTTACTTGACCGCCGTATATAGCGTTGGGTTCCGGGCTGCCATTGGGAAGCACATTCACCAGCGTCAGAGCACCGTTGTGGTAGTCATAGAGATTGTTGTCTTCCGCGCCGCCATCGACCGCGTCAGCCGTCAGGGCATCGTTGGCCATGAATAGAACGTGGCTGAGATCAGCCGAGCTGCCGGCAAAGGCCGGTTCGCGGCTACCCGAGCCAAATTTGGCGGTTTCGTATGCGCCAAATTGGTACCTTTCCCGATTCGGCGGTAGAGCCGATAGAAGCGACTCATAAGCGCCAGTTTCGAAGTCGCGAACGTACGGCACGCGATAGTGGGCGCCAGGCGCGCCCGGAACAAGCGGAATGCCCGCGTTCGTCGTCAGAAACCCATGCGAGAGATCCCCCGAGAACCCCTGATACACAGGTATCGTGGACAATTCTTCTGTCGGCGGCGTGATGTTTTCTGCCTGCCAATCGCCGTCGGCGCGCCTACGCGCCAGGTACTCGTTACCGCCGTTGGCGCCCTCGCGTCCGCTCCCACCTTCTTCTGAGGGCATGCCCACATATGCCAGCGCGTTCCCGTCAGGGGCCGCCTGGTACGGCAGTTCTGTCCAGCCCCCTTCGGTTGAGAGGTTGATCGGCGAGGCGGGATATACGTTCCCGTCGGCGTTGTCGTTGGGCGAGACCTTTTCGTAGCCGCGACCGTCGGGCAGCCCGGGCACGCTCGTTGTGGCGGCTGCGGCACGAGCCACGAGACCAAGCCAGATAAGCGCCGTCATCGCGCCAAGCAAAACCAGGCCGGCGACCATCGCGCGGGGTTTGACCAGCGTGCTATTCATCACCATGAGGCCTCCGTATACGAGCCCCAACAGGTGAGGCGAGATTGACCGGAAGCCCGGTCACGCCGAGCCCCCTCCCTTTCAGCGAACCGCGAGAACTGACCGCCCATGACGGTCGAGACGGTGCGGTTTGGGAACGACGAAAGCCGCGCTCTATGGCGCGGCGAAAACCAGCTCGGGACCGAACTGCTAGCGGGTGAAGTGCGAAACCGCGCTGAGCAGCGGCCCGGCCAGAGAGAGAGAGAGAGAGAGAGAGAGAGACGCGTCAGCGACGCTGACGCGTCCTATTACGGACCCGCCAGTGACACACGGACTCTCAAGCACATGATCCCCAAACGAATGCACGTGAAAACAAGCTCCTCTCAGAAACGACCCGGTCCCTCTCCCAAGGTCCCCGTCAAACGTTTAAAGCTGCCGGCTACGAAGACCGACCCATACCCGACCTTATGTTTGCGCGACACCCTTCATGGATGTCGTGTCAATGGGTGGTTATACACGAGCCCTGAACTCTTGTCAACCCTAGGGTCGGATATGACCATCAAAGAAGACGGGCAATCTGTCTGCAACAGGGGATCAGCCGAGAAACGAATCCTGCGCGGTGGCGCCGGCTCCGCCGGCCACGGCGCCCTGCTCGAGCAGCTCGGCGACCTGCTCGTCGTTATAGCCCGCGGCGCGCAAGACCTGCTCGGTGTGCTCCCCAAGCCCAGGCCCCGGCAGGCGGTTGTGCTCACCTGGCGTACGGTCGAGCTTGACGGGGATTCCCAGCTGGCGCACGCCATCGGGCACGCCGGGCTGGTCGAGCGTAACCACCATGTTCCGCTCCCCCACCAAGTCCGAGGCGAGTGCCTCGTCCACGTCGAGTACGGGCTCCAAGCAGCAGTCGTGTTCGCTTGCGAACCGAGTCCAGTCCGCACGCGTGCGGCCCTTGAACATGTCGACCACCTGTCCGTGCGCCTCAGAGCCGGGTTTCTCGAACTGCTTCTCGATCAAGTCCTCGCGCCCCACACCGCGACACCAGGCCTGCCAGAACTTGGGCTCCAGGGCCCCCAGCGTGACCCACCCGTCGGCGCACTCGTAGGGCCGGTAGCAGACGACCGAGCCGGCCAGCAGCTGCTCGCCCCGGCGCGGAACGACGCCGTCGGCGAAGTACTGGCCGACGACCATCGCGAGCCATGAGAGGGCTCCGTCGGCCATTGAGACATCGACCATCTGGCCTTCGCCTGAGCCGGTTCGGGCGGCCGAAGAATCCCGGCCCCCGCCGGGGGCGGGGCGTGTTGAGGAAGAGGGTTGGACTGCCCGCCCACCCGCCCCATCGCGCTCACGTAGCGCCGCCAGTATCCCGAACGCCGCCATCAGGGCTCCACCGCCAAGGTCGGCGATCTGGCCGGCCGCTTGGACGGGCGGTCCATCCTTCTCACCTGTGAGACCCAGCAGCCCGATCAAGCCCAGGTAGTTCATGTCGTGGCCCGAGGCGTCGCGCTTGGGGCCACTCTGACCGTAGCCCGTGATCGCGCAGTAGACGAGGCCGGGATTCTCTTCGCGCATCCGCTCATAGCCGACGCCAAGCCTGTCGAGCACACCCGGGCGGAAGGACTCCAGCACGACGTCGTATTCGCGCACCAGCCGCAGCAACACCTCGCGACCGCCCTCGGTCTTGAGGTCGATCCGGATCGAGCGCTTGTTGCGGTTCAGCGACAAGAACAGGGCGGACTTGGCGCTGTCCTCGGCGCCCTCGTAATAGGGAGGCGCCCAACGGATGTAGTCGCCCGCGCCGGTGTCCTCGACCTTCAAGACCTCGGCGCCGAAGTCGGCCAAGAGCAGCGAGCAGAAACCGCCCGGCAGCAGTCGCGAGAGGTCGAGGACCCTGATACCCGACAGTGGGAGACTCATCCTACACATGCTACAGTATGAGCATGGCCTTGGAGCATCGTCTGCAGATTCTGATCGATGACGAGCGCCATCGACTGATCGTGCGTAGAGCCCGGGAACGCGGCGTCTCTGTAGCAACCGTGGTGCGCGAGGCGATCGACCGTGGAGTGGGTGGACCATCGACGCGCCGGCGCGCTGCGGGACAGCGACTGCTGGCGGCGTCCGACATGCCGGTGCCGGAACCTCAGGAGCTTCGTGCCGAGCTGGAGGCCGCGCGCGGACGTCGCGCATGATCCTGCTCGACACGACGGTGCTCGTGTACGCGAAGGGCACCGATCATCCCTTCCGTGATCCATGCCGCAGGCTGATCGACGCCATCGCGGAGGAAGAGATCGAGGCCACAACGACTGTGGAGGTTCTGCAGGAGTTCGTGCACTTGCGAGCACAGCGTCGCGGGCGCTCGGACGCGGTTGCCCTTGGCCGCGATTACGCAGACCTGCTCGCACCCTTGTTCTCGGTTGAAGAGGAGCACTTGCGTCGGGGGCTTGCGCTATTCGAGCGTCACGACCACCTGGGGGCTTTCGACGCCGTGCTGGCCGCGTCCGCTCTCGATGCGAACGCAAGCGCGTTCGTGTCCGCCGACAGCGCATTCGCACAGGTAAGCAACCTCCCCCACGTCGTGCCTGACGAGGCCGGGGTGGAGCGCCTGCTCAAAGGCGACTAGTGGGGCCGCTCAGGCGATCCCGAGCAGGCCGCGTGCCTCGGCCACGGTCGCCGGGCGACGGCCTACGTCTTCGGTCATCTTGCGCGCCTGGGCGATCAGGTCACCGTTGGAGCGGGCCATCGTGCCGTCGGGCAGGTACAGGTTGTCCTCGACGCCGGCCCTGATCGAGCCGCCGAGCGTGAGCGCTGTGGCGATCAACGTCCACTGGTCGCGCGAGATGCCGATCACGCCCCAGTGGTGTTTGACATGGCCGCCTCCCGGGACATCGGCGATGTTGTCGGCCATCGCGGCGAGGTTGCGCGGGGTCGGAGGGATGCCGCCGACGACGCCCATCACGCAATCCACGTGCAACGGGGTCTTCAAAACCCCCATGTCGACAAGCGGCGTCAGTGAGCCGACGTGCCCGAGGTCGAAGCACTCGTGCTCGGGCTTGATACCCAGCTCGTTCATCGCCTGCAGCAACTCGACGATCTCCTCGAACGGGTTGTTGAAGACCATCTTGAAGACGAACTCTTTGCGCGAGCGAGAGTACTTGGCGTAGTTCATCGAGCCCATGTTCAGTGCCGCCACTTCGGGACGGCAGGCCTTCAGGTACTCGATGCGCTTGGAGACGGGCACGCCAATCGTGCCGGTGGAGTAGTTGATGATCACGTCGTCCACGGCCCCGCGAATGGCCTCCGTGATGGCCGAGAAGTCCTCAATCTCGTACGAAGGCGTGCCGTCGGGTTTGCGCGCGTGGATGTGGATCATCGATGCGCCCTCGTCTACGGCGCGCTTGGCCTCGGCGCCGTACTCCTCGGGCGTGTAGGGGATCGCCGGGCACTGCTCGCGATTGGCGATCACGCCGGAGATCGAGCAGGTTATGACAACGGGATCGTCCAAACTCATTTGGCCCTCCGCAGGTGCGCCATCGTGGAAATGAACATGGCCGCCACGGTCATACCGGGACGACGCCCGACTTCTTGTAGGGACGCTCGATCTTCTTGCCCTCGGCCAGCTCCAACCCACGGCAGATCGTGAGGCGCGTCTCGCGCGGGTCGATCACGTCGTCGACGAGGTCGTTGCCGGCGGCTATGTAGACGTCGAACATCTTTTTGAAGTTCTCGATCAGCTCGGCCTTCTTGGCCTCGGGGTCCTCGGCGGCGTCAACCGCCTTGCGGAAGGCGATCTCGACGACTCCCTCCGCCCCCATGACCGAAATCTCGGCCGACGGCCAGGCCACGATCAGGTCTGGCTCATAGGCGCGCCCGCACATCACGTAATAGCCGGCGCCATAAGCCTTGCGCGTGATCACGGTCAGCTTGGGCACGGTCGCGTTGGCGACCGCATAGAGCATCTTGGCGCCGTGGCGGATGATTCCTTCGGCCTCCACCTTGGTGCCCACCATGAAGCCGGGCACGTCCTGGATGAACACGAGCGGGATCCCGAACGCGTTGCAGAGGTTGACGAAGCGCGCGGCCTTGTCGGCGGAGTTGTTGTCAAGGATGCCGCCGAGCTGCTTGGGCTGGTTGGCGACGATCCCCGCCGGGCGCCCACCGAAGCGGGCGAAGCAGGTGATGATCGTCTTGGCCCATTGGCCCTTCATGTCGAAGATCTCGCCGTCATCGACGATCCGCTTGATCACCTCGTACATGTCATAGGGCTTGCGGTTCGATTCGGGCAGAACGTCGAGCAGCTCATCGTCGCCGCGCTCGATCGGGTCGGACACCGGCCGCACGGGCACGAGCGCCTCGCAGTTCTGGGGCATGAACGAGAGGTACTGCTTGATCCGCTCGATGCACTCCTCATCGGATGCGACCTCCATGTCTCCGACTCCGGACTTGCGGCAGTGCACGCGCGAGCCGCCCAATTCCTCCTGGGTGACGTCCTCGCCGACGGCGGCGCGCACCAGGTGCGGGCCGGCCAAGGCCATCGAGCCGCGGCCCTTGACCATCGGCACGAAGTCCGCGAGACCGGGAATGTAGGCGGTGCCGGCGGCGCACGGTCCCATCAGGGCGGCGACCTGGGGGATGACGCCGCTCATGATCACCTCCTCGCGGAACAGGTGGCCCGAGCCGGCGAACATCGCCCCGGCGGCCTCCTGCACGCGCGCGCCGGCGGAGTCGAGTAGCCACACGAAGGGGATGCGCTTCGTCAACGCAAGCTCGCGCAGGCGCGTGACCTTGAACTCGCCGGTCATGCCCATCGAGCCGGCCATCACCGTGAAGTCATAGGCGCACACGGCGGTGAGACGACCGTCCACCTTGCCGTAGCCAGTGACGACGCCGTCGGCCGGGGCCTCCACGCCGTCCATCGCCCGCTGGGAGGTGTGGGGCGTGGCTTGGATGCCAAGCTCGACGAACGTGGACTCGCCTGTGCCGGGATCGGTGTCCACCAGCAAGGCGATGCGCTCGCGCGCGGTCAGAGCGCCCTTCTCGTGCTGGCGGTCGATCTTCTCCTGGCCGCCCCCCAGGCGGATCCGCTCGCGACGGGTGTGCAGATCCTCGACGAGCGGTCGAAGCAGGGAGGTCGCGGTCTCATCGCTCATCGGCGCACCTCCCCAATCCTTATCCGGCCGATGGTGAGAGTCATCGGCCCTTCCATTTGGGCTCACGCTTCTCGAAGAACGCTGTGACGCCCTCGACGATGTCCTCGGTGGAGATCGCCAGGGTGAGCTGGGCGCGCAGATAGTCCAAGGCGTCGTCCAGGGGCATGTCGAGCTGACGCCGCATCGCTTCCTTGCCGAGGCGCATTAGCAAGGGCGACTTGGACGCAAGCTTGGTGGCCCACTCCCCCACGGCGACGTCGAACTCGCCGGCCGGGACGACCTTGTTGACGAGTCCCGCCGCGAGCGCGTCCTGGGCCGACCAGCGCTCACCGAGCAAGAGCAGCTCGTTGGCCTTCTTGCGTCCAATGTTGCGATAGATCAAAGCCATGATCATGAACGGGAACGCGCCGACGTTGATCTCGGGCGTCCCGAACGTGGCGTCCTCGGAGGCCACGATCAAATCGCACGCGAGCGCGATCCCAAGCGCACCGGCGAGCACGTGCCCGCGCGCGGCGCACAGAGTGGGCTTGCCGAGCCCGACGATCAGCTTGAACAACCCGACGAAGCGATCTGAGCCGAAATGCTTGTGCACAAGCGCCACATCGGCCGCGAAGCCACCGAGGTTGGCGCCAGAGGAGAAGACCGTGTCGTGCGAGGAGGCGAGCACGACCACGCGCACGGCCTCCTCGTCGCGGGCGCGCTCGAACGAGGAGATCAAGCCGCCCAGCACCTCGGCCGAGAGCGCGTTGCGAGTCGCCGGTTCGTTCAGGGTGAGCGTGGCCACACCGTCGACCACGTCATAGAGCACACACTCCTCGGACACGTCCGGCATCCTAACCGTCCTCCGAGTCCACCAGCACGCGGGCTGGCCGCCCAGCCAGTAACCGGTAGCCTGTTCCTGGCAAAGCGCTAGCGTCTGGCTTCGATGAGCACGACCACGCGACGACACGAAACGAACCAAGGAGCCACAGCCGAAATGGCCGCCACCGACACCGTCCTGAAGCCCGACCATCAGAGCAAGCGCAAGCACTTCATCTTCACCGACGAGCACGAACAGCTGCGCGAGTCGATCCGCAGCTTCGTCACGAAAGAGCTGACGCCGCACGCGGAGGAGTGGGAGGAGACGACGTTCCCCGACTCGGTGTTCAGGCGCATGGGCGAGCTGGACCTGCTCGGCCTCGACAAGCCCGAGGCGTACGGGGGGCAGGGCGGGGACTACTTCACGAGCCTCGTGCTCGGCGAGGAGATGACGGGCGCGAACTCGGGCGGATTGGCGATGGGCGTGGCTGTGCACACCGACATGGCGATGCCCCCGATCCTCGCGTTCGGCACCGAGGAGCAGAAGCAGGAATGGGTGGTGCCCGCGATCAAAGGCGAGAAGATTCTGTGCATCGGCATCACCGAGCCCGACGCGGGCTCGGACGTGGCGGGGATCAAGACGCGCGCGGTGAGAGACGGCGACGAGTACGTGATCAACGGCTCGAAGACGTACATAACCAACGGCCACCGCGCGGATGTGATCGTGCTCGTGACGAAGACCGACCCCGACGCGGGCTACGGGGGCTTCACCTTGTTCCTCGTGCCGATGGACGCGCCCGGGGTGATCCGCGAGAAGAAGCTCGAGAAGCTCGGGATGCACGCTTCCGACACGGCGCTACTGGCCTTCCAGGACGTGCGCGTGCCCGCGAGCGCGGTGCTAGGCGAAGTGGGGAAGGGCTTCTACCACATCATGTGGGAGCTCCAGGGCGAGCGGCTGATCGGCGCCGCCGGGTCGGTGGCGGGTGCGCAGAAATGCTTCGATCGCACGCTCACCTACGCCAAAGAGCGCAAGGCGTTCGGCCGTGAAATCGGCAAATTCCAGGTGATCCGCCACAAGTTTGCAGAGATGGCAACGAAGATCGAGAGTGCGCGCCAGATGGTGTACGTGACCGCGTGGCGCTTCGCCAACGGCGAGTACCCCGTGCGCGAGATCTCGATGGCCAAGCTGCACGCTTCGCGCATGGCCGTGGAAGTCGCCGACGAGTGCATCCAGATCCACGGCGGGGCGGGGTACATGAAGGAGTACGGCGTCGAGCGCGCGTGGCGCGATTCGCGGTTGAACCGGATCGGTGCTGGAACCGACGAGATCATGTTGGACGTCATTGGGCGTTCGTACGGACTTTAAATATTCATAGGAAACCAGGCCCACATGTGGGCCTGGGCCCGACGGTGCATGCAC
>JBAURN010000095.1:0-1847 GCA_049581225.1 Solirubrobacteraceae bacterium | reverse complement strand
CTCATATGGATGAGGGTTTGTCAAGGGGCAGCGTTGGTTTGTCCGGGTGTCGGGGTGGTGGTAGGCATGGTGTCGGGGGGCGGTTCCCGGGGCGGCACGAGCTGAAGGTCCGGCGTGTTCGACCAGTCTTGGTCAGGCTCATATGCGAGGGCTGGTTACCTCAAGACCCTTGTTCGTCGCCGGGCTCGCATCCTAAGAACGGGCGCGGCCTGGCCGGATGGCCGGGTTGCCCATAGCCCTTGTTCGCGGGCCCGTGGATGGCGACGTTGGCGGCCTTCGTGGTGCTCGTGCGCGCCCCGGCAGCCGTCCGGGAACGCGAGTGTGGATATCGCTCTGCGCGGTTCAGTTCAGGATCGCGGCCTCCCAGCAAAACGAAGCGAGCTCGCGTGCGCACGCGACCGCGACTGTCCCTGTCGGCTTTCCTCGTTCACCCGCGAGGTGAGTCCAGCGAGAGTAAAGGCGCCGCTGTGCGCGCCATGCGACCTGCACGACGCGAGGATCCTGGTCGGCTTGGCGGGCAGCGAGTTCGCTGCTGACGCGGGGTGCACGACGGTAGTGGTGTGCGGCCTCGACCAGCAGCCGCCGGGCATGTGTCGGCCCGGCCTTGGTGATGTGGCCCTGGACGCGCTTCTCGCTTGAGGTGTACTCGCTGGGGACAATCCCGAGGAACCCCGACAGCAGACCCGGCTTGGCGAACCGCTGGAAGTTGCCGACCTCGGCGCAGAGCCCGGCCGCGGTGAGCGTGTTGATGCCCCTGAAACAGCGCAACCTCGTGATTGTCTCCGCGTGAGAGCTCCCCGCGACGGAGTCCTCGAGCACCGCGATCAGCGCTCGGCGACGTTGCACAAGAGCGTCGATCGCGCAGCAGTAGTCGATGAATCCCGCTCTCGAGAGCGCGTCGTCGAATGTGACCTTGCCAAGCCACCGCTGATGGGGCTGTGTCCACGCACGGCCCGGGAAGCGCAACCCGCGACGCAACAAGAACTTCGAGAGGCGATGCCGACAGCGCATCAGATCCTTGCGCGCGTCATCGATGCATCGCACCAAATCACGGAAATGCTCTTCTTCCTCGCTGGGCACAAACGAGAACGAGAGCTCACCCGCCGCGAACAACCTGACGAGTCGCGTCGCGTCACGACGATCGGTCTTCACCCTGTCCCCGGACGCCTTCGGTATCGACCCCGGCGCGATCACCCGCAGATCAAGACCACGCCCACCAGCCGCACGCGCGAGCGCGAACCCGGTCGGTCCCGCCTCATACACAGCCCGCACGGGTCGCCCCAAACCCTCAAGGAACACCGGCACGACATCCCCCGGCGCGCCACGCAACCGCTCCACACGAAGCTCACCCGTCAACGGATCAAAGACCGCCGCGACCGACTGCGCCTGGTGAACATCAAGCCCAACAAGAGCCATACTCTCCGACATGGTCGGCACCTCCCATAGCTGGGGTGTCGGCGCCAGGCCAACCTGACGCCCAGCCCCCGCACAACTATGCGCGGGGTGCCGGCCAATCCTCCCTCAACCACCAAACGACCGACAATCCATAGGGTCTAAAGTCGAGCGCGTTCCAGTGGGCTCTTGGCACTGCTTCGCGTGGAAAGCAAGCACTGGGTCGTCATTGCCTCGAACTGTTGCTCGTCGTCCAAAGGAGTCATGTCGAGCTTGGCCTTCCGCGCGCTCGCTTGCGTTCAACGGCAGTAGTTGTCATCACAAGCGTCTGGAGGCTCGCCGGGGAGCGGCGAGGTGGCGCAGCAGCCCTCGCCGAGCCAGGTCTGTCGGCCCTCGTAGAGCGCGAGCGCACCGATGCCGAGCGCCACGACGGGATCGGCCCACCACAGGCCGAA
>JBAURN010000094.1:0-13919 GCA_049581225.1 Solirubrobacteraceae bacterium | reverse complement strand
AGCGCGCATCGATCGTGAGCGAGGCGCGCCGGCTCGACGGCCTCAGCTCGAGGATTGTGGCGGTCCACGAGATGCTGGACTCGCTGAATGTCCCCCATCAGTTCGGCGGGGCAATCGCCTTGGCCTGGTATCGCAGTCCGCGGGCCACGACCGACATCGACCTCAACATCACACTCGCCCCCGAGGAGGCCGAGCCAGTGCTGGGCGCGCTCCGGCACCTGGGCGTGACCGTCTCCGCGGCCGACCGGGCCGCGATCGCGAGGGACGGCCAAGCGCGCTTGGACTGGCATGGCTCCTACCTCGACCTGTTTTTTGCCACGCTCGACTTGCATGGGGCGATGGCCGAGCGCGCGCACGAGGTCAGCTTCGGGCCTGTGCCGATCCCGATCCTCGCGCCTGAGCACCTAATCGTGTGCAAGGCGATATTCGACCGGCCGAAGGACTGGGTGGACATCGAAGAGGTCGTCGCTTGGGGGACCGAGGTCGATGCGGCGACGGTGTTGGGTTGGATCGAGGAGCTGCTTGGGGTCGAGAGCGTGCAGTATGCGCGGTTGGCCGGGCTGTTCAGCCTCCGGAGGTGAGGACCGCTACTGGGTGAGCTGAGCGAGCGCGGCTCGGCGCTCGCGCAGCTCTGAATACCCCTCGGCAGTCGCTTTGCTTCGACTATGGCGTTAACGCCATAGTCCTATGGCATAATCGACATAGATGACGATTCCCAGCCGCGAGCTCTTTCCTTCCGACGCGCCGCTTCCGCTCGAGCGGATGATCGGCCGCCGCGAGGACGTGGATCAGCTTGTGTTGCAACTCTCGGGCGGAGCACACCGTGTGGTGGCGGCGCCGCGGCGCACCGGCAAGAGCAGCGTCTGTGAGGCGGCGATCGGGCTACTCGCCGCCAAGGGCTTCTACACGGTGTCGGTGAGCCTGTTCAAGTACACGGATTCAGCCACCCTCGCCGAGGCGATTGCGCGCGAGACGCTTGCCAACCGCAGGCCATTGCAGAAGCTGATCGAGCGGGTCCGGGATGCGAGTGTCGCGACGCTCAAGGGAGCGGCGCTGACAGTCGCGGCCAAGGCGCAGGCCGACCTTGGCGACGCGGTCGAGTTTGCGATCCGTCCAGGTCTTGCGGCGTCCGATCCGCAACGGGCGCTGAGGGCCGCGCTCGAGCTGCCACAGCGTATTGCCGAGCACGACGGCAAGCGGCTGATCCTGTTCATCGACGAGCTGCAGGAGATCGCCGGCGAGGGTGGCTACGGCGACCCGGATGCGCTGATGAAGTACATGCGCGAGACGCTGCACAACTCCGACCGCGTCACCGCCCTGTTTGCGGGGAGTGTGGAGCACATGATGCGCGAGCTGTTCACGAGTCGCCACCGTGCGTTCTACGGCTTCGGCGGCTTTATGGAACTGACGCCGATTGCACTGGCGCAGTGGCGAGAGGGTCTTACCGAGCGTTTCGCCGAGGACGGCTGTGAGGTCGACGCCGAGGTCGTCGAGCGGGTAGTCGAACTGGGCGGGCTGCACCCACGCGCGATCATGTTGATCGCCCAACAGACCCACACGGTCGCAGTCGAGGCCGGCTTGCGCACGATCGATTTGGGACTCGTGCTCAGCGGTTGGCGTAGTGCTCTGCAGGCCGAGCGGGCACGTCACGTCGACGCCGTCGAGACGATCAGACACATGGGGCGCTCCGGTGCGACCGCCCTGCGTGTGGTGGGCAACCTCGCGCACGGGCGCGCGCCCTACCGCGGCCTTGAGTCCAAGGCAGCCGCTCGCGCGCTGCGCCGCCTGCAGCGGACAAGCATCGTTCACCGCGCGGCAGGCAGCGGGGCCTGGGAGCTTGACGACCCGTTGCTGGCGGCCTATGTTCAAGAGGAGATCGCCACGTAGGCGCGGCTCGCCACGGCAGCACGGGTCGACGGCAGACTGGTCGAGATCGACCTCGAATTCGACCACCCTCAAAAGACCGTCCGGCAAGCAGGGTTGACAACAACCATCTAGTCGTGTATAAGTAGCCTATGTCTGTACGCCACGGGGGTGTGTAGGCAAGACATAAGGTCGGGTTTGGGTCGGTCTTCGTGGTCGACACCAACATTGTTTTGACGGGGACCTTGGGAGAGGGACCGGGTCGTTTCTGAGAGGAGCTTGTTTCACGTGCGTTCGTTTGGGGATCATGTGCTTGAGAGTCCGTGTGTCACTGGTGGGTCCGTAATAGGACGCGTCAGCGTCGCTGACGCGTCTCTCTCTCTCTCTCTCTCTCTCTCTGGCCGGGCCGCCGCTCAGCGCGGACTTGCGCTTCACCCGCTAGCACTTCGGTCTCGAGCCAGTTTTCGCCGCGCCACAGAGCGCGGTTTTCGTCGTTCTGCCTTGTTGGTCGCCGGATCGTATGCGGCTCGCAGAACGACCAAGAGGGGGTCGGTATCGCACCGGGCCTTGGTTCAATCACGCCTCACGCCGTGGGGCTCGCACAGGAGGCCTCATGGTGATGAGTAGCACGCTGGTCAAACCCCGCGCGATCGTCGCGGGCCTGGTTTTGCTGGGCGCGGTGATTGCGCTCATGTCGCTGGGTTCTATCGCCCGTGCCGGAGCCGCTACGACGAGCGTGCCCGGGCTGCCAGACGGCCGCGGCTATGAAAAGGTCTCGCCCAACGACAACGCCGACGGGAACGTATACGCGGCCTGGGCGGCGTTCGGAGGATCCACCGCGGGCGGTTGGACGGAACGACCCTACCAGGCGGCGTCCGATGGTGACGCATTGGCCTACGTAGGCATGCCTTCCGAAGAAGGTGGAAGCGGGTTCGAGGGCGGCGCTGCCGGCAACCAGTATCTGGCGCGTCGCCGCGCCGATGGAGATTGGCAGGCGGAAAACGTTACGCCGCCTACTGAAGAATTCAGTACGCAACCGGTGTATCAGGGGTTCTCGCCGGATCTTTCGTATGGTTTCCTGACGACGAACGCGGGTATTCCGCTTGTTTCGGGCGCGCCTGCCGACCACTATCGCGTGCCGTACGTTCGCGACTTCGAAACGGGCGCCTATGAGCCGCTTCTGTCGGCTGTTCCGCCGCATCGGGGAACGTACGAATTCGGAGCGTACCAAACGGCCAAACTCGGGGATGTGCTCGCAGGTGAACGTGAACCGGCTTTTGCCGGTAGTTCGGCTGATCTCAGTCATGTGTTGTACGTGGCCAACGACGCGTTGACAGCGAACGCGATAGATGGGGGCGAAGAAGACAACGATCTCTACGATTTTCATGACGGTGCTTTGACATTGGTGAATGTGCTTCCCAACGGCAGTCCGGAACCCAGCGCCGTGTACGGCGGTCCGGTGAGGGAACCGGACGAACGTAGAGTCAACGGCCCGGACTTCAGCCATGTCATCTCAGAAGATGGAAGTCGCATATTCTGGACCGGTCAGGGCGCCAATCCCAACATCTATGTGCGTGAAGACGATTCCAGGACGGTGCAGGTGGACGCTTCGGTTGGTGGCGACGGGCAGTATTGGACGGCCACTCCAGATGGTTCGAAGGTGTTGTTCACAAAGGGTGGCGACCTGTACAAATACGACGTTGAAAGCGGTCAGACCACGGACCTGGCGCCTGGCGGCGAAGTGCAGGGCATAGTCGGCACCAGCGAAGACCTCTCGTATGTGTATGTGGTTGCGAATGCGGTGCTGGCGCCGGGTGGCAAACAAGGAGAATGCCCATACGGTGGGGAATGCGGCTTGTATGTGCTCCACGCGGGTGAACCGGCCCAGTTCATCGCGATGCTCTCAAAACGCGATAACTTCAAAGAATTGGGCCGCGCCTACGAAGGCGATTGGCAAGAAGGACTGGCCGACAAGGAAGCCGAGGTAACGCCCGATGGGCACCAGGTTCTGTTCGGCTCTGTGCAATCGCTGACCGGCTATGAAAACAAAGGATCCGAGGAGCTGTTCGTCTACGAATTCGAAGACGCCAAGCTGCGCTGTGTCTCGTGCAATCCCTCAGGCGAACCGCCCAAGAATTACTATTCCGCGTATTTGCCGGTTAGTCACGAGAACACCTATACGCATCGGTGGATGTCCGATGACGGCAGTCGCGTGTTCTTTAATAGCCTCGACCCGCTGGTGCCGCAGGACACCAACGGGCTCAACGACGTCTACGAGTGGGAGCGAGACGGCTCTGGCAGCTGCACTACCAGCGAAGGGTGCATCTATCTGCTGACGGGCGGCACGGGTGGAGAAGGCGCGTTTCTGATCGATTCCAGCGCCAGCGGCGATGACGTGTTCTTCACGACGCGCGCACAGTTGGTATCGGAAGATCAGAATGAAAACATCGACGCTTACGACGCGCATGTGGGCGCGATCACCCCTCCGGCGCAGCCGCAGTGCACCGGTACCGGTTGTCAGGGCTTGCCGTCGGCGCCACCCGTTTTCGCGACGCCCTCCAGCGTGACCTATAACGGTGTGGGCAATTTCGCGCCGGCGCCGACGGTCGCTGCCCATGGCAAGAAAGCGAAGACTAAGAAAGCGCAAGCAAAGAGGAAGAAGAAGCCCGGGCGCGCAAAGAAGTCAAAGAAGGTCAAGAGGTCAGCCGTCGGTCGTCGCAGTAAGGGTCAGGGGTCGCATGGGTCGGCCGCGAGCTATGGGAGGAGCAAGTGATGAGGGGTTTGCCATTCGCCAGGGCGGCGATGACGGTGTTCGCCGGTGTGTTGTTGTGTCTGGTGGTGAGCGCGCCCGCGATGGGTCTCGACGCTCCGGGATGGGAGGTCAACTCCCACAGCTATCCCACGAGCCTGCAGCCGGGCGCCAATGCCAGCGTGGTTGTTGATGTCTTTAACATAGGCGGTGCTGAAAGCTCTGCGGGGGCGATCATCACCGACACGCTTCCGCAAGGCATCGAAGGTGTCTCCGCCAACGGTTGGACGTGCGGGACTGGTTCGCCGTCGGTCTGCACTCGAGAAGTCGAAGTTGGTCCCGGAAGCGTGCGCTCCGGAGAAAAGGGCCTGGTCAGCGGGGGTCTGGAAGAATTCCCGCTTGAAGTGCACCTGGGAGCCGGTATCCCGGAAGGACAGGTGACCAATACCGTATCGGTGACCGGTGGTGGAGCTCTAAACGAGGCGAGCGAATCGAATCGGTTCACGGTCAGTGCGGCACATGCGGGATTTGGTTTTGCGAAAGCGGACGCCTGGTACAGCAACGCTGACGGTACGATAGACACGCAGGCTGGCTCGCATCCGTTCGCGTTCACGTTCAACTTTGACCTCAACACCAAGGCTGACTCCAAACCGGAAGGGGAAGTACGCAACGTTACGGCCAATCTGCCCCCAGGTCTCGTAGGTAACACCACGGCGGTGCCACGGTGCACGCGTGAACAGTTCGATGAAGAAAACTGTCCGACTGGATCGCAGATCGGGATCTCGTCTGACGGACTATCTGAGGGCCTGCCACGGTTGTTCCTTCTTGCCGATATTCCGGTGTACAACTTGGTGCCGCCGCCGGGGCATCCGGCGGAGTTCGGGTTCGAATTGGACGGCAATCAGGTGTTCCTGGACGCCAGCGTGCGTAGCGATGGTGACTACGGGATCACCGAGCACGTCACCAATATTCCGCAACGTGAGGTGGTCAGTAGCACGGTCACGATCTGGGGCGTCCCGGGAGACCCAAGTCACGATGCGCAGCGCGCATGCCGTGTCAAAGGGCTTACTGTGCCAGGTCGTTGTCGCTCGACGGACGGTGAAGTGCCGTTCCTGACGTTGCCGACGTCGTGTACGGGCCCCGAACAGAGCTCGGCGTTCGCCAACGAATGGGCTGACGGCAAAGCGATTGCCGAAATAGACCTCGCCTCACACGACCAGACCGGCAAAGCGAATGGTCTCACTGGTTGCGACCATTTGGGCTTCGGACCGTCGATCAGCGCGGCGCCAGATACGTCCGATGCCGATACTCCCGCGGGATTGACGGTCGAATTGAAAGTGCCGCAGGAAGGTTTGGTGGCGACCAACGGTCTGGCCGTGTCGAACATCAAGGACACAACGGTCACGTTGCCCGAAGGCGTGGTTATCAATCCGGGGCAGGCCACGGGGTTGGGTGCCTGTCAGGCGGCCGAAAGCGCTGTCGGGACACGGGAAGCGCCTTCGTGTCCGAGCAACTCGAAGGTTGGCACGGATGAAATCGAAACGCCGCTGGTGAAGCACAGCCTAAAGGGCGACGTCTACATATTGCAGTCCAATCCCCCGAACCTGAAGCTGCTGGTCGCTGCATCTGGGGAAGGCGTGAACCTCAAGCTCGTCGGCGATGTTCATCTGGACGAAGCTACAGGCCGTTTGACGACGACGTTCAATGAAACGCCTGAGTTGCCGTTCACGACGTTCCGGTTGTCGTTCAGTGGTGGTGCTCAGGCGGCGCTCGCGACACCGTTGCGTTGCGGGTCCTATTCGAGCACGAGCGACTTCACGCCGTGGAGCACGCCGTTGGTGGCGGACGTGTTCCCTTCCAGCGAATTCGTGATCTCCCACGGTCCGGGCGCCAGTGCGTGTGCGGGCGGCACGCTACCGTTCAGTCCGCAGTTGACCGCTGGTTCCACAACGGATCAGGCGGGCGGGTTTACGAACTTCTCGCTGTTGTTGACTCGCGAAGACGGACAGCAACGTATCGGGAGTCTGCAGTTCAAGACACCTGAGGGTTTGTTGGGGATGATCAGCAAGATTCCGTTGTGTCCGGAAGCGCAAGCGAATGCGGGTACGTGTTCTAGTGCGTCGCAGATCGGGCATACGGTTGTTGAGGCCGGCCCCGGTCCGTACCCGCTGGTGGTGCCGCAGCCGGGTCAACCGCCCGCCCCGATCTACTTGACCGGTGGCTATAAGGGCGCCCCGTACGGGTTGAGCATCGTGGTGCCTTTGGTCGTGGGTCCGTTTACGCTGCAGACCCAGGTTGTGCGGGCGAAGATTGAAGTCGATCCTTTGACGGCGCAGTTGACGGTCACGACAGACCCGTTGCCGAGGATCATCGACGGTATTCCCGCCGATCTACGCGCGATCAACGCTGTGATCGACAGGCCAGGCTTCATGTTCAACCCGACAGGGTGCGAACCGTCCAGCTTCTCAGGTACCGCGACTAGCACCGAAGGAGCAAGCGTCCCGATCGGTAGTCATTTCCAGATGGGGTCATGCCGTGCGTTGACGTTCAAGCCGGACTTCAAGGTCTCAACCTCGGGCAAGACCTCGCGCAAGGATGGCGCGAGCCTCGACGCGAAGATCATCTACCCGACCGGCGAACTGGGCGCCAACCAGGCCTCTTCGCAGTCGAACGTGAAGATGGTCAAGGTCGATCTGCCCAAGCAGCTTCCGTCACGGTTGACGACACTGCAAAAGGCGTGTCCTTCGGCGACATTTGAAACGAACCCGGCAGCCTGTCCTGAAGACTCCAGAGTGGGTAACGCGACAGCGATAACGCCGGTCCTGCCGGTGCAGTTGACTGGGCCGGCGTATTTCGTGTCCTATGGTGGCGCGAAGTTCCCAGAACTGGTGATCGTCCTCCAAGGCTATGGCGTCACCGTATTCCTGCACGGCGAAACGTTCATCAGCAAAGCAGGCATTACCAGCAGCACGTTCCGCAAAGTCCCGGACGTCCCGATCTCAAGCTTCGAGCTGAGCTTGCCGGAGGGCCCCTATTCGGCCTTGGCCGCGAACGGGAACCTGTGCATCGCGAAGCTGAAGATGCCGACGGCGTTCACGGGCCAGAACGGCGCGGTGCTCAAGCAGACCACGCCGATCAGCGTGTCCGGTTGCGCGAAGCACAAGGCAAAGAAGACGAAGAAGAAAGCGGCCGGCAAGCACAGGCGCGGGAAAGGCAAATAGGTCGTGAGGACGATGTCCGCGATGGAGGTGGAGCGTGCGCTCGAATAAGCAGGCCGGTTCTGCCGAGGTCGCCCGCCAAGGGGGCCACGTCGCCGAGATGCAGCGCCGGCGTTTGCTGTTGGCGTTTGGCGAAGTGGCCTCCACGAGCGGCCTTGAGACGGCCACGGTGGGGCGGGTGTGCGAGCAGGCCGCCGTCTCGCGACGCACGTTCTACGAGTTGTTCTCCGATCGCGAAGACTGTCTGCTGGCGGCCTTCGATCAGGCGACGGAGCGTTTCGCGCACCGTGTTCGACCCGCGTTCGAGGCGAAGGGATCGTGGCGGGATCGCGTGCGTGGAGCTCTGTCGCTCTTGCTCGAGCAACTGGACGCCGAACCCGACCTCGCGCGCCTGTGCATTGTGGAGGCTCCGCGCGCCGGACAAGAGTTGTTGGAGCGTCGTCGCCAGGTCCTGGAGACGCTCGCCGCAGCGGTTGACGAGGGCCGCGCTCATACACGCTCCGGGAGCGGACCGCCGCCTTTGACCGCTCAGGGCGTCGTCGGCGGCGTGCTGTCGGTGATCCATGCGCGCTTGCTCGAGAGCTCGGACTCCGCGCCCGCGTCTCGAGTCACGCCTGCACCTCAACAAAACGGAAGGGCCAAGCCGGCCGGCGGGACCGATGTGCACGGGACCGGCGCGCTCGTAGACCTCACCAACCCCCTGATGGCGATGATCGTGCACCCCTACCTCGGATCCACAGCTGCCCAAAAGGAGCTTGAGCGCCCCGCGCCACCCGCACAGCGCAGTTCTCCTCGCAACGGCGCGGACCCCTTCAAGGGCCTGCCGATCCGCTTCACTTATCGCACCGCGCGCGTGCTGGACACGATCGCCGCCGAGCCGGGCGCGTCGAACCGGCATATTGCCGACACTTCTGGCATTGCCGACGAGGGCCAAATGTCACGCCTCTTGCGTCGCCTGGAGAGCTGCGAGCTGATCGAAAATCGAGGCCAAGGGCACGCCAGGGGAGAGCCCAACGCCTGGGCGCTCACTGGGCGCGGACAGGCAATCCAAGCGGCAATCGCTGTGCAAACGACGTAGGGAAGCGGCGCGCGGGCCTCCCAAGTCCGCGCGCCACGCTCCCCCTTCTCGCCTCCACGGCCGGCAGTTGGCGAGGGGTCCGCAGACCCCGCAAGTCAGAACCTCGCCGGAGCATGCTCCACCGGCTCCTCGAACAAACCCGGCTGCACGGTTTCCGGTTTGCGCGAGAAGAAGTCCTGGAAGAACGGCCGTGACACGATCATCAAGATCAGGCCGACCAGCATCCCCCCGATCCCCATCCACAGCGGCAAGGTGATGCCGAGGATCGGTTTGGAGGACACGTTTTCGGCGTTGCTGTAGTAGACCGTCGCCTTGACGAACACCCCGAACAGGATCAGCCCGCCGATCAGGGGCGCGAGTCCGAGCAGGATAAAGTCGCGCACGCTATTGGTGAGCTCGTGGCGGTAATACACGATGCACGCGATCCCGGTGAAGCCGTAGTAGAAGCAGATCGGGAAGCCGATCGCCACGATTGAGTCTTCCAGCGCGTTGGCGGACAGCAACAGGATCACCACCGTCCACAGGATCGATACGCCGCCCATCATCAGCGTGGAGAAGCTGGGCGTGAGATAGCGCGGATGCACGCTGCCGAACGCTTTTGGAATCGACTTCCAATGGGCCATCGACAGCGTCGTGCGCGCCGTCGGCAGGATCGTCGTCTGCGTCGAGGCCGAGGCGGAGGTGAGCACCGCGATGATCAACAGCTTGTCAAGACCAGATCCGAGCACGGGTTTGCCGAGCGCGTTGAGCACGTCTTCGCTGTTGTTGCTCAAAAAGCCCGGTCCATGGAAGGCCTGGCCGGCGGCGCTCACGATCACGTAGATCAGGACAAGCAGGATCGTGGACATCACGGCCGCGCGGCCCGGGCCCTCGTTGGGGTCTTCGGACTCCTCGTTGACCGCCACGCCGGAGTCCCAGCCCCAGTAGATGAACACCCCCAGCAGGATCCCGTCCAGCAGTGCGCCGAATTTCAGGGCGAACGGGTTGAACCAGGAGAAGGTGGGCTCGATCGAGCCGGCCGGATGGCTGCCGTAGACCTTCACCAAGGCCACCACCGAGAACAGAGCCAGGATCAGGATCTCGGCGCTCAACAGGATCTGCTGGATGCGAGCGCTCAGCTCGATCCCGCGATAGCAGATCCATGTCATCACCACGATCCACAGGACCGCCGCGGCCATCACCGCACCGGTCGAATTGGCGGCCGATTCCCAGCCGAACAACTTGAACGTGTAGATGCCGGCGATGTCCGCCAGCGAGGCCATCACCAGCACGTCAGACAGGAAGATCGCCCACCCGTTGACCCATCCCGTGCCCGGCCCCAACGCGCGGGTGGTCCACGCGAACGTGGTGCCCGCGTCCGGGTCTGCCCGGTTCAAGCCCCAGTAGGCGCCCGCGATCAAGAGCATCGGCACGAACGCAACGAGCAGAACCGCCGGCGCGTGCACGCCGACTCCCGACACCGCCACGATGAACCCAAGCGTCGCCGCCAAGGAATAGGCCGGCGCGGTGGAGGCTACGCCGATCACGAGGTTCGACAGGTAGCCGATCGCGTCTTTCTTCAGACCCTTGTCGACCACCTTGCCCGACGCCTTGCGGTGGGGCTCCCCGGCAGAGCTGATACTGGCCATGGCTCCAACCCTCTCTGTCGCCGGCCCCCTTTGACAGGTCGCCCGCGACGGTCAAGTTGTGATCGTTACAAGCAGTCTGAGGCAAGGCTAGGACGGTTTCGGCGCAATCGCAAGGGGCGCAACCGCCAACAAGTCCCACCTTGTTTGTCCATTTAGTACAACGGGTAGACAATCTGTTGAACGCCTGGCGCATTGATCGGTACATGTGCGGGCGATACCGTTGTCCCAGGTGTCTATGTCAACTCGAGCATCCTCACATCCACCGCCGGCCACTGGGGACGGTGCGCCGGCCGGTGGGCCCCTCGTGGCCGACGCCCAAGCCCAACTGCAGGCCCAAGCCAAGCGTCACCTGTGGATGCACTTCACACGGATGGGAGCCTACGAGGAGGGCGGCGAGGTCCCGATCATCGAGCGCGGCGAGGGCTGCTACGTGTACGACACCCACGGCAAGCGCTACCTCGACGGCCTGTCCGCTTTGTACTGCGTGAACGTCGGTCACGGGCGCGCCGAGTTGGGCGAAGCGGCCGCCGAGCAATCCAAGCGGCTCGGCTTCTACACCAACTGGAGCTACGCCCACCCGCCGTCAATCGAACTGGCCGCGCGCATCGCCGGGCTCGCGCCGGGCGACCTGAACAGGGTGTTCTTCGTGTCCGGTGGCTCAGAGGCCGTCGAGTCCGCGTGGAAGCTCGCCAAGGCCTACCACGCCGCCTGCGGAGAGCCTCGCAAGCACAAGATCGTCTCGCGCAACCTTGCCTACCACGGCACCTCGATGGGGGCGCTCACAGCCACGGGCCTGCCGCCTTTGCGCGAGCCTTTCGAGCCGCTGACGCCGGGCGGCAGGCACGTGCCCAACACCAACTCCTACCGCTGGACCGAAGAGCGCGATCCGCTGTGGGCGGCCGACGCGATCGAGGAGGCGATCCTGTTCGAGGGGCCCCACACCGTGGCGGCCGTGATCCTCGAGCCGGTCCAGAACGGAGGCGGCTGCTTCGTGCCCCAGGATGGCTACTTTCAAAGGATCCGGGAGATCTGTGACCGTCACAAAGTGCTGCTCATCTCCGACGAGGTGATCTGCGCCTGGGGGCGCCTCGGGCACTGGTTCGGATGCGAGCGCTTTGACTGCCGGCCCGACATCGTCACCACCGCCAAGGGCATGACTTCGGCGTATGCACCGATGGGCGCCGTGATCACCACAGACCGCGTCGCCGAGCCATTCCTGCACGGGCACGCGATCTTCAACCACGGCTTCACCTTCGGCGGGCACCCGATGGCGTGCGCGGTGGCGATGGCCAACATCGACGTGATGGAGCGCGAGCACATCAACGAGCACGTGCTCGCCCACGAGGGCCGGTTCCGGGCGATGCTCGAGGGCCTGCGCGACCTGCCGATCGTGGGCGACGTGCGCGGCGCCGGCTACTTCCACGCGATCGAGCTCGTCAAGAACAAGGACACCAAGGCCACCTTCGACGCCCACGAGTCCGAGGAGCTTTTGCGCGGCTACCTCTCTGGAGCCCTGTTCGAAGAAGGCCTGATCTGCCGCACCGACGACCGCGGCGACCCCGTCATCCAGCTTTCGCCGCCCCTGATCGCCGGCCCCGAGCAGTTCGCCGAGATCGAGGGCATCCTGCGCCCCGTGTTGACCGAGGCGTGGGAGCGGATCGTGAAGAGGTAAGGCGCCATGCTCACAGTCGAGAGCCTCGTCGCCGAGCTGGACCTGACCCTCGCCACCGGCGAGGAGCACGCCAAGTCCAACGTGCGCTGGGTGCACTCGACCGAGCTGCTCGACCCTACGCCTTGGCTGCGTGGCGGCGAGTTGTTGTTGACGACCGGGTTGCAGCTGTCTGGCGCCAAGCCACAGCGCGAATTCGTGGAGCGCCTGGCCGAGCGCGAGATCGCGGGTCTCGGCTTCGGCACCGGCTTCGTCCACAAGAAGGTGCCCGCGGCTGTGCTCAACACGGCCCGCAAGCTCGGCTTCCCCCTGTTCGAGGTGCCTTACGAGCTGCCCTTCATCGCCGTCACCGAGCGAGTGTTCTCCCAATTGCTCAACGAGCGCTACGAACTGCTCCAGCGCAACATGGCCGGCGACATCCTGGCCGAGGCGCTGACCGGCAGGCTATACCCCGACGAGCTGCAATCGCGCCTGCGCCCGTTCGGGATCGGCGAGAGCGCGGCCGTACTCGCGTTCGCCCTGAGCGAGCCCGCGACGGCCGCCTCCACGCTCGAAGCGATCCTCGAGCGCACCGGGACCCACTCGCTCGTGGCCCTGCGCAACGGGTTGCTGTGCGCCGTCGTCGATTGCGACGGCCAGCTCAACTCGGGGGCGCCCGTCGTCGCTCGCGAAGCATCGACAGCTGTCAGCCCTCCGCCCAGCGACGGCGGAGAACCGATCGAGCTGGCTCGACGCATCCGCGCGGAGCTGCGCACGCGCTTCGGCGAGGTACGCGCCGCCGCCTCCCGCCCCGCGCCCACTCACAACCTGAGGCGCAGCTTCCACGAGGCGCGTTGCGCCTTGGAAGCGGTGCGCCTGGCCAACGGCAGTGCGCCGGATGTCGCCTCCTACAAGGATCTCGGCGCCTTTCAACTGCTGCTCTCGCTCCAAGACGACGATGCGCTTGCGTCCTACTGCCAGAACGTGCTCGGCCCAGTCGAAGCCGACGAGGGAGGATACGGCGAGGAGCTCCTGCGATCCCTGGATGTCTTCATTGAACAGAACGGTCACTGGGAGAAGGCCGCCCAGGCTCTCTACTGTCATCGGCACACGCTGCGCTACCGGATCAAGCGCGTCGAGGCGCTCACCGGGCGCGACTTCTCTCACGCGCGCGACCGGATCGAGTTTTGGCTGGCGCTGAGAGGAAGGGAGCTGGCGCGGTGAGGAAGCGGGTATTCATTGGGATAGTCGTTCGTGCCCTTTGTGAGAGGACGGTCTGCCAATGAGAGTGGGCGTACCCACCGAGATAAAGCCCGACGAGTATCGCGTCGCCATCACCCCGGCCGGCGTGCGCGAGCTGTGCTCGCGCGGACACGAGGTCTCGATCCAGGCCGGGGCGGGCCTTGGCAGCGCCATCGCAGACGAGCAGTTCGCCGCTCAGGGCGCCAGGATCGTCGCCGACGCCCAGGCGCTGTTCGCCGGCGCCGAGCTGATCCTCAAGGTCAAGGAGCCACAGGCCTCCGAGGTCGCCCTGCTGGAGGCGCGCCACACCCTGTTCACCTATCTCCACCTCGCCGCCGAGCCCGACCTCGCCGAGGGCTTGCGCCGCTCCGGCGCCACCTGCATCGCCTACGAGACGGTCGAGGATGCCGACGGGCGTCTGCCCCTGCTCGCGCCGATGAGCGAGGTCGCCGGCAAGATCGCCACCCAGGCCGGCGCCTTCATGCTCGAGAAG
>JBAURN010000093.1:0-4286 GCA_049581225.1 Solirubrobacteraceae bacterium | reverse complement strand
CAGCTGGGACGCGGCGGCGGCCCACTGGCGGGTGAGTGGCGTGGTGGGGCACAGCACCGCCACACGGCTCACCTCGCCGCTGCCGAGCATCCGTCCCGCCAACTCCAGCGCGGGGCGCGTCTTGCCGGCTCCGGGAGCCGCCGAGACAAGGAAAGGACCGTCCCGCCAACCGTGCATGCGTTCGAGCGCGTCGCGCTGCCAGGCGCGCAGGGATGTCACGGAGGCTTCAGACAAGAGTCCGACATCCTGCGCTATAGCCCGGACAGATCGTCCGATTTGGCTCAGTCAGTGGCCGGGCGGGTGCTCTTGGGGCGGCGCGGTTGCGACCGAAGGGCTTGCTTGCCGTTCTGGAGCGGTGGGGCTTGCTAGGACCGCGGCGGGTGCGGCGCGTAGCGGTTGTGCAAGATCAACAGGTTGCCGTCGGGATCGTCGAACACCGCCATGTGACAGACGCCCGTGTCGAAGGTGTCTTGGCCGAAGCTGACGCCCCGCTCTTCCAAGGTTGCTCGCGCGCCCGCCACGTCGTCCACATGCAGTGCGATTCCGCTGCGCAGCGGCGCGTGCTCGAGCCCCATCTTCTCGGCGTCGATCACACTGATCGTCAGGTTGCCGGTCTCGAACTCGGCGTAGTTGCGCTCTTCCAGATAGACCGAGCGCTCCAAGCCGAGCGTCTCACCGTAGAACTTCACCGCTTTTGGCAGGTCCTTGGTGGGCAGCGCCACGAAGTCCACCCGCTTGACCATCTCGCTCATGTTCGGGTCTCCTTGCTCTCGGCTTCAGGCGTTCTCGGCCTGCACACGCCCCGACTTTACCGCCTGCACGAGGGCGTCGTAGTCGCGTTCGTTCTGGTCGGCGTAGGCCTCGGAGAAGTCCACGATCGCCTGGTCGAAGACCCCGCCCGCGCCAAGGTAGGAGGCGATCGCGATGCGGTCGCCCGTACGCGCGTGGGCGCGTGCCAGCGTCCACGCGCACAACGCGCCGTAGGAGCGCAGCATTGGGTGGTCCATCGTCTCGATTTCAACGCTCAGCTTGCCGTCCCACAGTTGGCGCACATAGAAATCGCGCGTCACCTCGTCGATGCCTCTGGCCGGCAGCCAGCCCAAGAGGATGTCGCCGGAGGCCTGCATCAAGCGTTGGCCCTCGACCACGCGTTGCCCATGGTTTGCATACTGGGAGGGCCCGGCGAAAGGCTCGAGCACAGAGGCCTGGGCTTCCTTGGCCTGCAGCACGAGCGGGTCTTGCTCGTCGCGGCCCATGAACAGGAGCACCCAGGCGCGCGTGCCGACGCTGCCCACGCCCACGACCTTGCGCGCGATGCTCTGGAAGGTGTAGTCGCTCAGCAGCACCCCGTACTCGTCGCTGAGGCTCGAGCGATAGTCGGCCAGCATGTCCTGCAATCGCTTTTGAAGCTCCTCGGTCTCCGCTTGGCCCAAGAGCTCGCGCACCGGCACGATCAGAGGTGGTTCGCTGATAAAGCGCAGCTGTCCGTCGACCGCTTCGGTGAGCTTGAGAACGGCGCGTGTGCTGTTCTTCGCCCGCGCCTTGCCCAGGCGCTTTTCCATCTGTTGCAGGCGCTTGCCCTTGACCAGTTGCTGCGCGCGCACGACATTCATGATGTCCTTGGCGTTCAGGCTGGCGTACCACACGTCCAGATTGCTCATCTGGGCAAAGCCACGCATCGACTGCCGGTAGGACTGTGCCGTCCACACCAGGACGTCGGCGATCTCCTGCTTGCTCAGGTTGCGATCGCGCCCAGCCACGCAAAGACTCACCGCCAAGCGCTTCACGTCCCACTCCCATGGTCCCGGCAAGGTCTCGTCGAAGTCGTTGATGTCGAACAGCATCTCGCGCTCGGGCGAGGCAAAGATGCCGAAGTTGGAGAGGTGCGCGTCTCCGCAAAGCTGTACCCGCAAGCCCGAGGTCGGCGTCTGTGAGAGGTCCGCCGCCATGATCGCCGCCGCCCCTCGATAGAAGGTGAAGGGGGACACGAGCATGCGCCCGTAGCGAATCGGCACCAGTTCGGCCACACGGCTCTCGGCCTGCCCTTCGAGGATCGCCACGGGGTCCTCGCGATCCTTCGGGGCTTTCCATTCCGCATGGCTGGAGCGCGGCGTGCGCGCTCGCGCGTCCTTGCCTTCAGCTTCGCGTCGCTTGACGGTCTCGGCGTCGCTCATGCGCCTGGCCCCGGGTCTTCACCGGTCGGTTGCTCGGGAGGCGTCACGGGTCTGGGTCTCGGTGAGAGCGGTTGTGTGTCTTGCGTGGAGGCGTCCCCGGCGGGTGCGCCCGGTGCAGAGGGGCCCGGTTCGCTCGGTGTGGCAGGACCAGAGCCGCCGGACTCGGTGCCAGTTGAGCCCGCATTTGTCAAGAAGGCTTTGGTGTGCGCGTCGGGAAACTCCTTGGCGGTCAGGCGTCGGAGCATCTCGGTGCCGAAGACAGCCAGCACAATGATGATCAAGACTCCGGTAAGCGTTTTGGTGGCCACGATCGGCCCCCACCAGAACAGGAGCAGCAGGACGAAGGCGACTATCCCGAATGTGATGTCCGGGCGGTCGCGCAGATAGGGGGCCATCAGGCGGCGCAGGTGTATGGCCGTGTGCGTCGATCCCGCGAGCAGGCCCGCGAGGATCAACGGGATACCGATCAAGACGGTCGACCAAGCGATGTCGGCCAGCACGCTCGTGCCTATCGACCAGGCGGCCTGGGCCGCGGGCCTGACCGCTTCGGTGTTCGCCAGCGAGTCGACGACCTTCGTGCCGATGATCCCGCGGGCTACCACGACCACCAGCCCGGCCCCGATGAAGGCGACACCGACGGCGATCAAGGTCTGGTGACGTCGTCCTCGCGCCAGGTACACGGCGAGCGCGAACAAGGCGAACACCAGGAGGGGCAGCACGATCGCGAGGCTGCGCAAGAGGTTAACCGCCTTCTGCATCGTGTTGAGCTGTTTGGAGGTCACGATCCGCAGCTGGGCCACTTTCGGCGGGATCTTTTCGACCAGGCTCGATGGCGCCCCGACCTTTTGCGCGACTTCGCCGAGCATTGGGCGCAGGTCGAGCACGACCGCGCCACCGCCGGGCAGCTTCACGATGCTGCCTTTGTTCTCGATCAAGCGCACGAACTGCGCATGGGTGACCTGATTGGCCTTGCTCCACAGTTCCTGCACCTGGGGGCGTTCGAGCAGGAGGTTGATGCCCTTCTGCACCACGTCTTTGAGCGCGCCCGCGGCGGGTGCGGCAAGCGGCTTCAGTTCGCTGGGCAGCTCTTTGCCCAGTTCACCGGAAACGTCCACGTTGGCGTAGAGCTGTTCTGTGAGGTAGACCGAGACCGCTTCGCGTATGGGGGGGCTCTCGATCAACTTCGTGTTGGTGGAGGTCCAGTAGCCCGTGTCGAGCAGCTGCCGGTTGGCCCAAACGGCAAAGATCGCGACGATCCCGAGCACGGTCGCCACGCCGATCAAAGATCGCACCAACCAGCGGTGCGGGTGGGGGAGGGTCGCGTTCACGGGTGCCGCTCCCCGTGTCGCGACCCCGGCTCGGTCGATGGCTGCGGACCGATACGGACGGGCAAACTCACGGTGTTTAGATTACGCGGTATCGGCGTGAAGCGATAACCGTGTAACGCCGATGGGGCTCTACGTGTTTTCACGCAGGTCGGCTCCGGTGGTGGTCGTCATGACCCGGGCCGCTCCGCCGCCGATCGCGCGTCGTACCAATCCGGGCGCGAGGATCCGCAGGATCGCGGCGAGCGCGTAGGGTCGCGGCACGTAGCGCTCGGCGCGCCGCTCCACGCCGGTCTGGAAGATCGCCTCGGCAGCCTTCTCGGGGGTGGAGACGATCCAGCGCGTGAGCGCCCGTCCTGTCAGCTCGGCCTGGGGGAAGCCTTCGGTTGAGATGAAGCCTGGCAGGACCAAGCCCACGTGGACCCCATGCGGATGCTCCTCGGCGCGCAGCGAGTCCGACCAGCCGGCGAAGGCGTACTTGGAGGCGCTGTAGGCGCCTGTGCCCGCACGCGCGACGCGCGCGGCGGTGCTGGCCACGTTGACGATCGCGCTGGGCGCGCTCTCGCGTAGCATCGGCAACAGCGCCTCGGTCAGGCGCAGTTGGGCGTCGAAGTTGATCGCCATCGTGCGCCTCACGTTCTCGTAGCCGCCATCCGCAAAGGCGGCACGCCAGGCGGCGCCCGCATTGTTGACCAGCAGGTCCAGGCGGCCGTGGCGTTCGGCCACGTGGGAGCGGATGCGCTCGGGGGCGTCCTCGTCGAGCAGGTCCACGGCCACGAAGCTGGCG
>JBAURN010000092.1:0-2152 GCA_049581225.1 Solirubrobacteraceae bacterium | reverse complement strand
GGCTCGCCTTCGTTGGCGACGCCGCCGGCGGAGACGATCGCTCGCAAAGCCCCGCCTTCGCGAAACAGCGTTAGCGAGCCGGCTTCAAGGCCGGGCAGCGGGGTGGGCGTGGCCTGCCAGGGAGCGGCGGCCGATTCGCGCTCGTACACGCGCGGCCCGGTGGGTCCACCGAGGGTGGTGAAGGCGGCTCCTCCGTCGGGCAAGCCGGCAACCTCCGCCGGTATCGCTCCGCCGATCAGCCCCGCCACCTGTTCGTCGACATGCCAGCCCGAGCCGTCGTTGACGAGCAGCCCGCCGCTGGCGCGGTCTTCCCCGGTGCTCAACCGCTGGCGGTAGACGACGATCGCATCCGAGCCGGCGAACGCGACCGAGATGAAGCTCGCGCCGCGCACCTGCGGCGGCAGTTCGGTTTCCTGGGTCCAGGTCTTGCCGTAGCGCAGCAGCACACCTTCGGCGGGGACCTCGTGACCTTCGACTTCGCTGGCCGCGACCGGGCTCGACCCGACCGCGTACCCGCGCGAGGGGTTGTTCGGGTCGAAGGCGACGCCGAGCAGGTTTCCACGAAAGTTCAGCGGCGTCGCCGGGTCCGGTTCCCACAGGCCGGTCTCACCTCGCCACACCCACATGTTTGCGTATTCGCTCGAGTAGTCGCCGACGGCGTAGGCGCGACTGGGCGTCGGCCAGGCGATCGCGCGCAAGCGTGGCTGCTCGATTCGCTGACCCACTCCGAACAGGCTTTCTGGCTGCCATCCGACCCCCGGCTTGAACCGCGCCACGGCGCCCATGTCACCCACGGCCAGCGCTTCGCTCGAGAGCGAGCCGACTGGAGCGCCGGGCTGGGGCGCGATCGCGAGCAGGGGGTGACGGAACGAGGTGGGCCACGGCGTCAGGCGAGTGGGAGCCGGTTCTGTCGTCAGGTGCACCGGCATCGAGCCGGTGCCCAGCCATCCCTCGCTGGGAGTCGTGAAGGCGGCGCCATCGGCGGCGCCCGGGTCTTCTTGGGCCCCCGCTCCCGAGCCGAGCGCAAGCACGCGTTCGAAGGATTCGCCGTGCAGGCTGAGGCTCACCCCTTCGGCCAGACCGGTGATCACGCGTTCGCCGAATTCGCTGCCGTTCGCCCAGGCGATGCTGCGCGACGGGCCGCTCGGCAGCGGTTCGGGCAGTTCGTGCTGGCAGGCGGGCGTCCCCACCGGGACACCCGCCGGCAAAAGACACCAGCTCGCCTTGACCGCCCCCACCGTCGGACCTTCGGGCTTGAAGAAGAGGGTGGTCGTGGCCTGTTCGGGACCGCCGACGTCGCCTCGGCGCCCGTCGATCCATACGCCTTCGCCGGTGACGGTGAGCACCTGCGCGGTCACGCTGGGCTGCTCGCCAGCGCCCGGAACGACGAACGGCTCGACCGTGCCGGCTGGTAGGACCGGGACGGTGAGCGGTTCGGCTTCTTCGCCTTTGCCGCCCGGAGCCGTGACCGGCTTCCAACTCCACTTCTCGCCGGCGCCTTCGCCTTCGCGCACCCGCCGAAACAGCGCGACGGCCCCCGTGGGATAGGTCGATTTGGGCGACAGTTGGCCGAGCAGCCACGCATTGCCCGGTTCGCTTGCGCCGATCGCCAGCACGCGGAAGTCGGATTCGCTCTTTTTTGGGATTTCGATCGGCTCGGAGGTCCACTTGGCGCCGTCCCAGTGCAACACCTGACGCTCCACCGCCGTGTTGGAGACGACGTTGACCGGGACGATCAAGGCTCCGGCCTGGCCGTCTTCGTCCAGCGGCGCGAACAGCGGCGCGCGCGAGGCGCCGAACAGCTCTTCGCCCTGCTTGAGCAGCGGTTCTTCGCCTTTGGCGAGCGCTTGCGCTTCGGTCGGGATCTGCGTCGCTGGTTCGAACGCGCCGTGCGGCTTGCGCACGAACAGCAGGTCTCGCTGATCTTCCCCGGAGCCTTCGCTGCCGAGGAGAGCCCCCGCGCCGCTCGGCGTCATCTGCCCGGCCAGGGGGCCTCGCGCGAGCTTGAGGCCGGCCGGCAGCGTCTGGTCGATCGTCCAGGCGCCTTCGCCGCCTTCCTTGGCGTAGCGCACCACCACGGTCGTGGAGCCGGCTTCGCCCACGCCCCATGCCTCGTCGGCGCCGGGCGCTTCGAGCGGAGTCGCGCCGATCA
>JBAURN010000091.1:0-17433 GCA_049581225.1 Solirubrobacteraceae bacterium | reverse complement strand
CACCTCCCCGGACGCGAGGAGGAGAGACGTCAGGAACGACAACAGTGTTCGAGCACGCCGCCATCCGCCCAGGAGACGCCGTTCACGGCAGGCTGCCAACCACCGCCGTCTCGTGGGCCAATGTAAGCGAGAACGAACATTCCCCATAAAGTCTATCGAGATTCTGAGTTTTGTCAAGGGAGCGGCATTGGCTTGACATCGACTTGCATCCGCTCGATATGGCGCGAGGAGTCCCAACACGCCTCAACCGACATTCCCCCGAGCGGGCTGGGATCGTCGCGCTCAAGCAGCGATGCCCCCGATATCCAGCCTGCCCACCGCCTCGCGGTCGTTGAACACGTCGATCGCCCTCACACGGTCGTCGATGACCGTGAAGGCCAACACCGCGAACGGCTGGTGGCCGTCGAACGCCACCACGCCGGCGACGCCGTTGACCAGGGCCGGGCGCACATGGGTGGCGAATCGGCGCGCGGCCATCGCCCCGCGGGCCACCTCCTCCGCACCGTGCAGCTCAAGCGGGTCGCCGTCGCGGCGGTGGGATCGCAGCACCACGCCTGGGTCGAGTACCGCGACCAGGCCCTCCAGGTCGCCCTCGCGAGCGGCCGCGAAGTAGGCGTTGACAGCGGCCCGTTGGCGCGTCAGGTCGGGGTCTGGGGACGGTGCCGCCTCGCGCACGCGTCGCCGTGCGCGGCTGGCCAGCTGGCGGGTCGTCTCGGGTGAGCGCTCAACCATCGCCGCGATCTCCACGAAAGGCACGGCGAACATGTCGTGTAGTACGAACGCGATCCGCTCAGCCGGGCTGAGCTTGTCGAGCACCACCTGTAGTGCGATCCCAACCGAGTCGGCCAGCAGCGCCTCGTGTTCGGGGTCGGTTCCGGTCGCCGGATTGTCGACGATCGGTTCTGGACGCAAACCCTCGAGCGGCTGCTCGCCGCGAGAACGGCGAGAGCGGACCATGTTCAGGCAGATACGTGCGACCACCGTGGTCAGCCAAGCCTCGAGGTTGTGGATCGTCTCGGCGTCGGCCCGCCGCAGCCGCAGCCATGTCTCCTGCACGGCGTCTTCGGCCTCGCTGAGCGAACCCAGGATCCGGTAGGCGACCGCCCTCAAATGCGGACGTCGCCGATCGAAGCTGTTGGCGAGCTCGAGTTCGTCCATCGCTGTCACACCTTCCTGGTCTCGCGGGTCATAAGCACAGACCCGGGAAACGCATCAAATGTTCTCGCGGGTCACGGGCATAGACCCGCGAACCACCCTAAATGTGACAGGAGGTGCCCGATGGCACGCATCGATGCAGTCCAACCGGCCAACGCCGGCTTCAAGGTCAAGCTCGTCTACCGGCTTGGCCCGACGATGGTCAAGAAGCTGACCGGCCGCGCGCCCAGCACGGGCAGCGGCATCGAGCCGATGGAGATCTGGGCACACCAGCCGAAGATGATGGGCGCCCTGGGCAAGTTCAATCGGGCTGTTCGTAATGGGAAAGCGGTCGATCAGCGACTCAAGAACCTGATGGAGCTGAAGGGCGCCCAGATGATCGGATGCGAATTCTGCGTCGACCTCGGCTCCCAGATCTGCCGCAACTCGGGACTCTCCGACGAGGAGCTCTTGGCGTTGCCCCGCTATCGCGAGAGCGACCTGTTCAGCGAGCGCGACAAGCTGGCGCTCGACTACACGGTCGCGGTGATGCGCACCCCGGTCGAGGTCACCGACGAGCTGTTCGACCGTCTGCGCGCGCACTTCAGCGATAAGCAGCTGGTGGAGATCACCGCCTTGCTCGCGCTTGTCAACCTGGACCGCTTCAACGCCGCCTTCGCTATCGGCGCCGCCGGATTCAGCGAGGGCATGGTCTGTGTCCCACCCGATCGCCCCGTTGCCGAGCCCCAGTTGGCGAGGATTGCATAGCCCAGGCCAACCGGGAAGACACAAGCCCTGCGCCCCGATCTGCCACGATCGAGGTCGTCCCCGTCCGCAAAGGAGAAACCCATGCCCGACTACGCACCCGGAACCCCGTCCTGGATCGAACTTTCCTCCCCCGACACCGACGCTTCGGCCCAGTTCTACAGCGAGCTGATGGGCTGGAGCGCGACGGAGCCGGGAGGAGAGGAGACCGGCGGATACCGCATGTTCCAACAGGGCGAGGCGAACGTCGCCGGCCTGATGGGGATCATGCAGGAGGGACAGCCCACCGCGTGGTCCACCTACATAAGCGTCGCCAACGCCGAGGAGACCGCCGCCAAGGTCAAGGCGGCGGGCGGCAGCGTGATTGTCGAGCCGATGGACGTGACAGATATCGGCCGTATGGCCGTCTTCGTCGATCCCACGGGCGCCGCCTTCGGCATCTGGCAGCCCAAGAGCTTCACCGGCGCCGACATCGTCAACGAGCCGGGCTCGCTGTGCTGGAACGAGGTGCTGACCCGCGACGTTGAGGCTGGCAAGGCCTTCTACTCATCGGTGTTTGGCTGGCAGGGGCGTCCCCCCGCCTTCGAGGGCGCGCCCACTACGTACACGGTCTGGGAGAACGACGGCAAACAGATCGGCGGCATGATGCAAATGACCGACGAGTACTTCCCGCCCGAGATCCCGCCCCACTGGGGCGTCGTGTTCGCGGTCGCCGACTGCGACGCCACCGTCGCGAAGGCCCGCGAGCTGGGGGCCACAATCACCAATGAGCCGATGGACATGCCGATCGGTCGCTTCGCGGGAATCATCGATCCGCAGGGAGCGGCATTCACCGTGATGCAGCCGGCCAGCTAGGAATTGTGCGCCGGGAGGTCGCGAACAGCCTCGGGTAGGAGGCCGAGGCCGTGCGCGCCGATGCAATTGGTTGGCAGCTCGAGTCCTCGACGGTACGCTTATCGACATGGGCGATTGGAGGTTTGGGGCGGGCCTGCTCGTGCTTTGGGTGACGATGGCTCTACACGGAAGCGCAGCGGCGCTGGGCGCGGATGGCCTGCCTCCAGGGGTTCGCGAGCCCTCATGGGCCAGGAACAGGACCGTGCATTTCGAAGCAGCCGCAACCCGCGGCCCGGATAGGGCCGCCGCCGCTGGGGCGGCCCCGGCCGTCGAGGCGGCGCCGTTGAGCTCGTCTTCCGCGCGGCTTCAGTACCACGGTGGCTTGGTCGAGAGCGAACCGCGCTTGGTGCTGGTCTTCATGGGGTCTCAGTGGGAAGGCGACACCGCGCTGCGCCAGGAACTCGAAGCGACCGCGCAAAGCCTGCCGGGCTCCGCCTATCAAGCGATCTTGACCCAGTACAGCGGCCTCTACGGTCCTATCTCCTCCCCGCTCGCGGGCTCGCCCGTGGTCGAAACGTATTACGACAGACGTGCAATCGCCGGTGAGGTCAGCAGTATCGAGGCCATCGAGGAGGGCGATGAAGTGATACAGCTGAGCGGGGCCGGCAAAGACACCAACGCCATCTACGCGGTCCTGCCGGCGCCGGGCAGCGCCGAAGTTGAAGAATTCATCTGCGGCTTTCACACCGAGTACGGCGGGAGTGGGGACCTCTTCACGCCTGGCCCGTCGATCGCCGCGATCATGGACACGCAGCCGCGCTCTGGATGCAATCCGTCGAAGACGATCACCCACGAGTACGCCGAGAGCGTCACCAACCCCAGCTCCAGCGGCTGGAACACCGGCACGGGCAGCGAAGACGAGATCGCGGACATATGCAACTACCTCGGGCCAGGCCGACTGGCCGACGGCGCCTTGGTGGCATGGCTTTGGGACGACTCCAAGGACGCTTGTGAGATCGAAGACGAGAATCCCGAGCCCGTTCCGATCGGTCCCTACACCGAAACCTCGCGCGGGAACCCCTCACTGGAAGGCTCCACCAACGAATCTGTCGAATCGGAGGCGCTTGAAACCACCATCTATCCGTGCGGTCTGCAGGCCCACTATTACTTTGAATACGGCACCACCACCGCCTACGGCGCCAGGACTCCCGAAGCGGTCGTTCCGGCGGCGTGGGGGCCGGTCAAGGTCAGCGCCACGATCAGCGGACTGGAGCACAGCACTCCCTACCACTGGCGGGTGGTCGTGACGAGCAGCAACGGCGCCGCCGAAGGTGGGGACCACGAATTCACCATCCCCTATTACGTGGAAGTACAGGAAGAGCTCGCGAGCGAAGTGGGGTTCTCCGAAGCGACGCTCAACGGCGAAGTGCAGCCGGCTGGAGTCGAAGCCGGCTACTTCTTCGAATATGGCGCCACCGAAGCCTATGGGTCGAGCACGGCCGTGGAGAGCGCGGGATCGGGGAGCTCCTTTGTCAAAGTGAGCGCCCCGATCACAGGCCTTGAACCGGGCAGGCTCTACCACTTCAGGATCGTGGCGTCCAGCAGTCGTGGCACCACGGTGGGCGCCGATAAGACGTTCTCCACGCACGGCGGCAAGCCGGTTGCGAAAACATTGCCCGCGAGATCCATCCGCTACACAGAAGCTGTGCTTGCGGCGTCGGTTGACACAAAATATGTGCCCACGACATTTTGTTTCGAATATGGCACGACAAGCGAATACGGAAAGCGGACCGTCGAACGGTCGGCGGGGGCAAGGGTGACGGCAACGATCAGCGGCCTCGCGTCCGATACCACCTACCACTTCCGGGTTCTGGCCACCAACAGCTATGGAACGAGCTACGGTGCCGACGAATCGTTCTCCACGGGACCGGAACCGTTGGTGGAAACGGAGGTGCCCGAAGCCGTCGGCTATCGCGATGCCACGCTCGATGGGACGGTCGATCCGCTCGGAACGGAAGTTGGGTACTACTTCGAATACGGGACCACGCAATCCTACGGCCTGCGGACGACCACCTCCTCCGCGGGCGCGGGCGCCACCGGCGCGCAAGAGGCGCAGACGGTAAGCGGTCTCGCCGAAGGCGCCACCTATCACTTCCGCATGGTCGCCACCAACAGCTACGGCACCACCTACGGTGTCGACCGAACGTTCACGACCGGGGTGCAACCGCCGGTCCAGAGCGGCGGTTCGACGGAAACCGTTCCAGCTCCCCCTTTGGTCGAATCGATCGTGACGCCACCCGACGCGTCGCCCCCGCCGATCATGGCTCCGGCGCCAAGCCCGACGCCGGCCGGACCGCAACGCGGCCCCTCGCTGCGCGTAGTGCGGTACGGGAGCTCGATTGCGGTTCTGCTCGAACTGGATCGTGGGGCCACACGAGCGGAGGTCGAAGCCACCGCACCATCAACGCAGCTTGGCGCCGCCAAACCAAGGAGCCATCGTGGGCGGGTCGTGCTCGCGCGAACGATGCTCACCGATGTCAAGGCCGGCCAGTCGAAGCTGGTTCTGCCGCTCGACGCGCGGGCGAGACGGGTGCTGAGACACGGGCGGCGCCTCAGGTTGACGTTGACGCTCACGATCGTCGCACCCGACGGGCAACACGAGAAGGCCGCTCGCACGTTCGTGCTTGTGTGACGCCAGGCATCCGATTCACCTTTCACACAGCTGAAGCTCGAGCCCAGCGCGCGTTTGAGGACGGCGTGGTCGCGCTTTCCTGCTCCTTGCCCTCGCAATAGGACAAGGTCGCGCGGGCACTCGACGTAGCGGAGTGGGCTGTTTGCTCAGGATACGAAAGGCCTGATCGAGACGCCTCGCGGCTTGGGCCCCTTGCCCAGCCTCAAGTCGGCGCGCCGCCCGGCGCGGTGTCCCCGTCCGGGAGCCTGAGCGGCGATGCTCAGCTCGGCGCCGAGGTAGCTGGGAAGCGAGAGCGTCAAGCTCCGTCGCCTGTCCTCGCCACGGATTCCAAGCGCGTAGTGCTGTTGTACGCCGTTGGAGAGACGAACGCTCAGCGTGTATCCGGCGGCCCCCGTGACCGCCTTCCACCGAATCGTCACAGTCCTGTCGTGGCGTGTCGCCTTCAGCCCCTTCGGCGCCGGTAGCGGTCCCGGCGCGGGCGCAGTGTAATGGACGAGTGTGAGGTCTTCACGAGGATGGCCGTCCTGGGTGACCCACGCCACGATTTCGTGCCGGCGGCCAAGGTCGCTGGAGGGGCTGAACACGATCGCTCCTTTGGAGCCGTGCGCTTGCCCCAGAACGCGGAAGCCGTGTCCCTTGTGTGCGTCGACGAAGGTCACCCGCTGTCCCGGAGATTTCCGCAGCGAGTAGCGCAGGCGCTCCTTCCCCCCTCCGAAACGGCTCAGCTTCGCGTGCAGGTCCGGGCTCGGCAGTCCGGCGGCCTGATCCACGCCCCTCACCGGCGCAGAGCCCGGGTCGCTTTCGATCGTCCACTTGCCCGGCGACGGATGGTTGATGAAGAAGTAGGTCTCCATCGTCTTGCGCCCGTCGGCGATTACCACCTCGCTCGAGTCCTTCAGGTACCCATCGGCGGGTGTTTCGATCTTGCGTCCGTCTGGCCCCTTCAAAGTCACGCGTGGTGCGCCGCCAGTGCCGAGCACCCCGAGCGCGGCGACGCTCTGGCCGCGCGGGACGGTGAAGCTCGGCAGCGTTTGAGCCGTACTCGCGGGTGGTCCGGAGGGGCTTGTGAGCTCTCCAGCCGCGCCCGCCGATGGGTCGCGGGCAGGTGGCGCGTGCCTGGCCACGCCCGGCGAAAGGCCATCGGTGCTTGGGAAGTGGTGCAGGGAAGCGAGGTTCGCGGGCATCGGCAGCGAGCGGAACTGCGCGATGTCGCATGAGTCAAGCATGAAGTGGGTTTCGTCGGGGAACACGATGCCGGCGCCCGCGTGGGTGAAGCCGAGGTCCGCGCACGCGCCGACGCCGTGGTCTGAGACGACCACCTCCGCTCCGAGACAGTGTTCGCCGAGCAGATGCAGGCACGCGTTGACGTTGCCGTCGAACTGGAAGTGACCCTGGCTCACTTCGAAGGCGATCCCGGCTTCGAAGGACAACACATAGATTTCGATGTGCACGTTGCCGCCAAGGCCGATGTCGCCCGCTTCGTCGACGTGGAAGTACTCTTCGGCGACCTGATTGCACAGCAGTTCGCCGGCTGCGTTTGCATTCAGTTCAAACGGGGCGAACTGAATCGTGAGGGTTCCGCTGATCCCAAATAGCGAGCAGCCCATCACGTCGCCGCCGCCCGCGATCGCGCCTTCGGCGGTGAGTACGGCCGGGTTGACGGTGATGCCGCCGCCGAGCCTCGTCAAGAAGATCGGGATCGGGCCGCCCAAGTCGATGCCGGGCCCCTCGCCCGCGCTCCAGGCGACGTGGCCTTCCTGGAAGCCGCCATGAACAAAAGCGAACCTTGCGCTTATTTCGCCGCTGGCAAGCAGGTCGAGCGTTGCTTCTCCGCGCAGCGAATCGTCGGCGCGACGGTAGCGGAAGTCAACTTTGTCCACGCCGATCCCCGCGATCTCGGCATGAGGAATCTTGACCTCCAGTGAATCGAGCTGCAGTCCTTGCCGGTCGTCCGCGGTAATCACGCCGCCGGCGCTCAGCCCGTGGCCGTCGCCGTCGCTGAAGACGCCCGGCAATTCGGCGTTGACTGAGATGGCCGCACAGTCAAAGGTGCAGGTGTCGCCGTTTGCAAGCGTCACTCCGGCCCTTTGCAGGGCCACCGAGATGCTGCCGCTGAACGGCAAGCTGCCGATCAAGGGCAACTTGTGGGGGAGCGAGATTTCGCCGAGGCTGCCGCCCGCGGACGGCAGATATAGAGCCACCGTGTGCAGGGGAGAGATCTGGTGGCCCAGCAGGTAGATCGAGGCGTCGGCTGAGACGACGATGCTCGCCGAGGGGATCACGAGGATAGGCTGTCCGTTCTGGGGATCGATGTCGAGCCCATCGACGCGCACCGCGGTCCAGGAGTAATAGCTGGGGAAGCCCATCCGTTTGAGCGCCGTGGGGACGGCCGCGGTGGCCTGCTGCTCCAGGACCGATGCTTGTCTGGCGGTGGCCCCTTTGGCGCTGCGTGTCCTGGCGGCAGAGGCGTCACCGCCCAATTCTTCTTCTAGGAAGCTCGCGCCGGCGTGTGCCGCGGCGCTCAGGGCGGGAGTGCAAAAGGACTTGTAGTGCGCTCCGCACAATAGTCCCGCCAACTCTGTCGTGATGCCACCGGGAAGTTCCTTGGGTTCACCAATTTCCTTCAGACAGCCCAGCACGTCGGCAGCGCCGAACTCGACGTCCTGTTTGCATTCTTCGGGCGGCGCCCCGATGCTCCCCAGCGGGCGCACGCCGAGCCCAACTCCTTTGGCGACCAGTCGCGCGCCCGCGCCGGTGAGCGGGGCCAATGCGGGGAGCACCGTCCCAGAGCATTCGCCCAGCACCGTGAAGGAGGGGCTGACGGGCGTTCCCACCGTGCGGCGCACAGATGGGGCGCCGGCGTGAACTGCTGAGAAGTGAGCGGCATGCGACACGTGGAGGTCCGGGGCGGTGATCGAGAGCGGCACGCTTGTAGTGCTCTCGATTCCCCGGGCATCGGTGGCCGTCAGGTTGACTGTGGTGTTGAGCGCGCCCCTGGTCGTCACGGTCAACTGTGGCTCGCTGCCCTGGCAGATCGCGTCGGGGTGAGATCCGCCGGTGATGTTCCAGCTGTAGCTGGTCGCGCTTGTGCCTGGCGGGGCCGAGGCGGAGGCGTCAAGCACGGCGCGTCCGGGGCTCACGGACACCACGCCGAATGTGGCTTTCACGACCGGTGGTGCAGGTTGGGCGGGTGGCGACGTCGGCGAGGTGGGGGCAGGCGCCGTGGTGGTCGGCGTCGTCGGCGTGGGTTCGGTCGGCGGCGGTTCCTGGGAGGGTGCTTTCACGTCCGCCGTGAAGGTGGCGGTCGTCGAAAACTGCACTTGATTGCATTCGTAGTCGAGTTTTACGGAGCCTTCGTAGGTGCCGGCAGCGAGATAGGTGTGCGTGCCGCTGACCGACACGCCGGTCCCCGCCTGATCAACGCTCACCGTCCCGGCGGTGGTCGGATCGTCTCCCCATACGATCGACGCTTGCTCGTGCCTCAAATCTTCCACGGGGCACACCAGCGATTTGATGTCCGCCACCTGGCCGCTGAACGACTCGCCTTCGGTGGCCGTGATCGTCGTCTGGGGTTCGGCTCCGGCGACAAGAGAAGGCCACAAGGCGGAGGACCACAACGTCAATATCGACGCGAGCGCGACGGTAGCCCAGGCCGCGACGATCGGTCTGAGCTTTGAGAGCACGCGTGGAAGCCTACCGTCAGGGTTCGACCACGTCCAAGCGCCAAAGACTGACGAGGCGAAACGCGTGCCTGTGGGGCCGTGGGCGTGCTCAGTCGGTCTCGTCGCGCCGCGCGTAGAGCTCGTCCACGTGGGACATGCCCCTTGGTGGCAGCATTGCGCCCGCGATCCACAGGAATGGAATGAAGAACCCGAGGATCAACAACGCCCAGTGGCGGTTCTGGTAGGTCCTGTAGCCAAGAAACACCAATAGGAACAGGTAGATGATGCCCAGCCCGACGTAAAGCAATGTGCGCCTCCAGCCCGTTAGCGGTTGGGACACCTTACCTCGCCTTTGATCAATCCATTAAGGTGGTTAGCCGATGCATCCCTTCCGTGCAGCCGTCGAAGCGCAAGACCTCCAGGCCGCCGTGGCCCTCATGGCAGACGATGTCCTCTTCCGAAGCCCGGTTGTCTACAAGCCCTACGAGGGTCGAGACACCGTCGCGCTGCTGCTCGGCGCCGTGGCGCAAGTGTTCGAAGACTTTCGCTACGACCGCGAGATCGGCGCGCCCGGCGCATCCGACCATGCACTCGTGTTTCGTGCGCGCGTCGGCGATCGCGAGCTTGAGGGATGTGACTTCTTGCACACAAACGGGCAGGGCTTGATCGACGAGATGTGCGTGATGGTCAGGCCTCTGTCGGGTGCCCACGCGCTCGCGGACGCGATGAAGGCTCAGCTCGAGCTGGCTCAGGGCAAAGCCGTCTAGTACACCGATCCCAGCGGAGCCTGAACTCAAGTCACGTCCAGCTCGGTCACGAGCGAGCGCACCAGCTGGTCGATCTCATCGCGCGTTGCGCGAACCTCTGAGGTCGGCCGGCCCTTGGGGTCTGGCAACGCCCAATCGATGTAACGCTTGCCCGGGATGTGGGGACAGGCATCGCCACAGCCCATCGTCACGACGACATCGGCTTGTGCGGCCAGCTCGGGAGTGAGCAGCCGCGGGTGGCGCTCGGAGAGATCGATGCCGAGCTCGCGCATGACCTCCACCACCTCTGGATGGACTCGTTCAGCCGGCGTCGTGCCGGCGGAGATCGCGCTGTGACGCCCCTCCGCGGCGCTCTCGAAGAGCGCTTGGCTCATCTGTGAGCGACCCGCGTTATGGAGACACACGAACAGAACGCGCGCCATCGCGGCCAGCCTCCTTGTGTGGGAGCAGAACCTCTGCCGCCGCGGCCGGTGTGACGCCCGGATAGAGCATCCTGATCAGCGCCAGCGCGCAAGCGCCGCCAACAAGCTGTGCGACGACGTATCCGGGTACGGACGCGGGCGCGATGCCGGCGAACGTGTTGGAGAGCGTGCGTCCCACCGTGATCGCCGGGTTGGCGAAGCTGGCGGAGCTCGTGAAGAAATAGGCCGCGCCGATGTAGGCGCCGACGGCGGCGGGGATCGTGTGCGCGCGTTTGGTGCGAGCCAGCGAGAAGATCACCAACAGCAGACCGCCGGTGGCGATTGCCTCAGAGAAGAGGTGCGCGGGCGAGGCTCTGTGATGGGTTGAGACGCTGATCGCCGCGAGTGAGAACATCGCGTTCGCGGTAATCGCACCAAGTGCGCAGCCCATTACCTGGATCGGGATATACGCCAACGCGTCGCGCCAGGCGATGCCGCCAAAGCTGGCGTCGGCTAGTGAGACGACCGGGTTGAAGTGCCCGCCCGACACCGGCCCGAACATGAGGATGATCGTGAACAGTCCGGCCGCGGTGGCGGCCGCGTTCTCGAACAGCTGCAAGCCCGCATCGCCCGGGGACAGCGTCTGTGCCGCGATGCCAGAGCCGATCACCAGCGCGGCGAGCAACGCCGAGCCCAGCAGCTCGGCCGATAGGCGGCGGGCAAGTGGTGGCACGGTATCCACTGCCCGGGATCCTATTACATTGACAATCCTCGCTTCAATAGGTATATGTAGATCGATGTCCATCGATCTGGAGCTGGCTCCCAAGCAGAAGCGCGCCGCCGGCGAGCGCTGTTGCGAGCCGGTCGTCTACCCCGACGTCCAGCGTGAGCAGGCCCTCCGCTTGGCCGAGGTCGCCAAGGCCCTCGGCGATCCGATCCGCCTGCAGCTGATAGACGTGTTGCGCAAGCATGCCGGCAAGGTCTGTGTGTGCGAGCTTGTGCCCCTGTTCGACATCTCCCAGCCCACGCTCTCACACCATCTCAAGAAGCTCCGAGCCGCCGGGCTCGTGGACTCCGAGCGCCAGGGACTGTGGGCCTACTACTACGTGATCCCCTCCGCCCTGCGGGAGCTCTCCACCTGGCTGAGCTGACCGTCCTATGTCGATATCCGCGAAGCGACGAACGGAATCTTTCGACCGGCAACAAGCGGATGGCGTCAGTCGCTCAGGCGCTCGCTGTCGGCCTCGCCGTAGACCGACTCGGAGGACTCCTCGTCAAGTCCGTCGGCGTCGCGCATGATGCGGGCCGGGCTGTGCTGGTCGCCGTGTGAGGCGCGTTCGATCAGCTCTTGCTCGGCCAGCTCGAATCCCTCCGCCTCGCCGCCTCCCGCTTCTTCGACCGAGCGGCGCTCTTCGCGGTGGCGCTCGTTGCGGTTCATGAGCGGCTCGGCTCGCCTGTCCCCGGTCTGCGTGGGAGTGCCCTCGTCCATGCCCACACTCTACCCGTCCTCGGAGCCGTCAAGCACGATCGCGGTTGGCGTCGGCGACTTCAATTGCTCCGCCAGTGCGAGGTTGGGCATCGGCGACTCGGATTGCTGCGCCGGCGCGATCTGCGCAGGCCGCATGGCGTGAGGAGGGGTCACGCGCGGAACAACTCCTTTCGCTCCGCACGTGACCGTCTCCGATGGCGTCCAGGTAGGGAGTGCTGGACGTCTGCCTGTCCCGATGTGAGGCGCCATCTTCATCGCCCTCGGGTCGGGGGGCGTGCTGAGACCACGATGGCGCGGTCGAGGCAGCTGGGTTGATCGTCGAGCTTTGTGCCGCTACGTGCTCATCCCTTCGGGCGTTTGTCCGCCACGCATATTCCCGTCTGATCGCTTCGTGTCCATCCGCATCCACCACGTTCGCCGCTCAGGGATTTACCACAAGGTTGCGTCCATAAGCCTGGCTCGGTGGACGCTGAGGCCATTGCCCTCGCGCGCGTGGACCCTCATCATGTGGGCACCATGACCCGCGGTCTCTACTTCGACCACCCCGCATGCTTGGAGCACGATCCACGCGCCCAGATGCCCTCCCACCCGGACACGCCCGAGCGCCTGATCGCGCTCGAGCGGGCTCTGGCCGCCCGCGACTGGCTCGGCTGGGAGCGCCGCAAGGCCGTCGCCGCGAGCGAGCACGAGCTGGAACTGGTGCACAGCGCCGAGCACGTTCTCGCGATTCGCGAGCTGTGCGCCGGCGGGGGTGGGGCGATCGACGCCGACACCTACGTCGGCGAGGCGTCCTACAGGGCAGCTTTGCACGCGGCCGGGGGCGCCTGCGCGATGACCCGCGCCCTGCTCGCGGGTGAGGCCGAGTTCGGCTTCTGTGGTGTGCGGCCTTCTGGACACCACGCCGAGCCGGATCGCGCGATGGGCTTTTGCTTGTTCAACAATGTTGCGATCGCCGCCGAGTACGCGATCCGCGAGCTGGGCGTCCGGCGCGTGTTCGTGCTCGACTGGGACGTCCACCACGGCAACGGCACCGCCGAGGCCTTCCGGAGACGCGCCGACGTTCTGTTCGTGAGCATCCACCAGTCCGGGCTCTATCCCGGCACGGGACCGCTTGGAGACCTCGGCGGCGGCAAGGGCGAGGGCTACACGATCAACCTGCCGGTGCCCTCCGGCAGCGAAGAGGACCTGTGGCTGTCGCTGCTCGAGCACATCGTGGTGCCGGTCGCGAACGCGTTTGAGCCCGAACTGGTGCTCGTCTCCGCCGGCTTTGACGCCCACCGCGCCGACCCCCTGGCGGGCGTGCGCCTGGAGACTGAGTCCTTCGGAGAGATGGCTCGTCACGTGCGCGACATGGCCCGTGGCGTCGGGGCGCCGCTCGGGGCGATCTTGGAGGGTGGCTACGAGCCGGCCGTCCTGGGCGATTGCGTGATCGAGACCCTCCAAGCCCTGGAAGACCCCCGGGAGGCGCGTTCGGCCGCGCCCGAGGCGCTGCTCACATCACGTGCCGCTGCCCAGGTTGGCCGCCACTGGCCGCTATGAGTCTTTGATCAGTCCGCGCTTGAGCGCGTAGCCGACCAGCTCTGCGCGCGAGGACAGGTTCAGCTTCTGCTGGATGTGCGCGCGGTGGGTCTCCACCGTGCGCACCGACAAGAACAGTTGCTCGGCGATCTCCGCGTTGGTGTGTCCCAGCGCGATCAAGCGAAGCACGTCGACCTCGCGCTCGCTCAGGTCGTCGGGTGGGCCAGGCGCTGGCTCGGAGGCAAGGCGCGCGCCGAGGCGCGGGTTCAGGTAGCTCTCTCCCCGGGCGGCTCTTCGCACCGCCTCGACCAGCTCGTCGTCAGCGGCCTCCTTGAGCACGTACCCGATCGCTCCCGCGCTGAGCGCGTGACGAGCGAACGCGGGCTCCTGTTGCATCGTTAGTACCACGATCTCGGTTTCGGGGCTGTTCTTGCGGATCTGGGGGATCGCCTCCAAGCTGGAGCCGCCCGGCATGTTCAGGTCGAGCACGAGCACCGCCGGATGGTGTCCGCGCACATAGCGCTCCGCACTCTCGACGTCGCCGGCCTCGGCCACCACCTCGAAGTCGCTCTCGTTCTCCATCAGCAGACGCAGACCGCTACGCACGACCGCGTGATCGTCGGCCAAGACGATGCGGATCATCTCACTTGACTGCACCGCCAGATCCTAGATGCCTTCTCCGGGCAGGAACTCGTTGGTGAAAGGTGGCAGCGCCGCGTCGTTGGGGTTGGAATTGATCAGTTTGTGCGCATACATCCAGCTCGAGAACGCCGCCCACGCCGAAGGGTCCTGCCAGCCATACGGCTTTTCACGATTCGCCGGCGTCATCGCCGCCAGTGTGGCCGCGATCGAGGTCAGCTGCAGCTTGCTCTGCGCCGAGGGGTTGGCCTTCACGATCAGCGCCGCGGCCGCGGCGGGGTTGGCCTTGACCTGCCTCTGGCCTTGGGTGAGCGCCTGTAGGAAGGCTCTCAATTCCTGTCCACGCTTGCCCGCCTCGTCTTCGCGCACGACCAGGACCAACTCGTTGTAGGTGGGCACGCCCGCGTGGTCGATTGGGATCACCACCGGCTTCTTGCCCATCTGACGCAGTTGGATCGCCTCGTAGTTCCAGTAGCCGCCGAGCGTGGCCGCGACCTTGCCGGAGAGCATCGAGCCGACCAGGTTGAAGCCCACGTCGCTTTCGGTGACCGAGGCGGGGTTGACGCCTGAGGCCTGCAGGGCGGTGCGCAGCTCGGCGGCCTGGTAGGGGATGCCGGCCGTGCCCACGCGCTTGCCCGCCAGATCCGCGACCTTGTTCACGCGGGCGCCCGGCAGCGCGATGATCGACGTCAGCGGGCGCTGCACGAGCGCGCCGATCGAGACCACTTTCAGACCTTGGTCGCGCGCGAGCAGAAGCTCGGGCTCATAGGAGATCGCCATGTCCACCTTGCCGGCCGCCAGCAGCTTCAACGGTTCGGCCGTTTCGCTGGGCACGACCGGTTTGACGTCGAGGCCGGCCTTGGCGAAGTCGCCGTCGGCGATCGCCGTGTAGAGCGGCGCGTGGTCGGCGTTGGGGAACCAGTCGAGCATCACCGAGAAGGGCGTCGTGCTCGGCGCCGAGACGACATCCTGCTTGGAGCCGCAGGCCGAGATGGCAAGCAGGCAGGCGACGGCGAGCAGTGGCGCGAGCGTGTGGCGGACTCTCAATGGATCTCTCCTCTTGGCTTTTGCGCCCACGGCGCGAGCAAGCGCTCGGCCAGGGCCAGGGTGTAGAAGCAGGCGATCGCGAACACGAACAGAACCGCCGCGGCCGCGTACGCCCTGGGGGTCTGCAGCGCGTTGATGTCCGCGTTGATCTGATGGCCCAGGCCGGCGTAGGGACCGGTGGTGGCGGTCGAAGTCTCGGCGATGTAGGCCCCGATCACGCCGACCGCCAGTGCGATCCTGGCGCCGCTCAGGGCAGCCGGCACGGCGGCCGGCAACTCGCCGAAGCGCAAAGCCTGCCAGCGTGAGGCGCCGAGCGTGCGCAGCAGCTTGAGCTGGTCGGGGTCCACCGAGGCCAGGCCGTCTACGGTCGTGACGAGCACCGGGAAGAAGCAGATCAACACGATCACGAACAGCTTCGGCAGCACGCCAAACCCCCACCAGAAGACGAGCAGCACGCCGATCAAGGCGATCGGCACAGCTTGGGAGCCGACCGCCAGAGGGTAGACGGCTCGACGCAGCAGGGGGGAGAGGTGGATCAGCACGCCCAGCACGAAGCCGAGCAAGAGCGCCAGCAGCACGCCCAACCCGACCTCCTGGGCGGTCAGTTCCAGGTTGGCGGCCAGCAGTCCCGCGTTGTTCCAGGCTTCGCTTGCGACTTCGTGCGGAGCCGGCAGCACGATCGAGCTGACCGAGCCCAGATCCGCATACAGCTCCCACGCGCCGAGCAGCGCCAGCGCCAGCACCGCCGCGGGAAGGCCACGGGCAACGCGGGCGACTACAGCGTGACGGGGTGCCCTGCGCGTGCGCGGGGGAGCGCTCGCCACGGGACTGCTCGAGCGCGGGGAGGTGGTCTGTTCATTGCTCATCGTTCGTTGCCTTCGGACGCGCCCAGATGAAGCGCCTGGAGGGCTCGCTCGCGCAGAGCGACCACTGCGGGATCTGTGCGCGTGCGGGGTCGTGGAAGATCGATCCGCAACTCCCCGACGACCCGTCCGGGGCGCGACGAGAGCACGGCGACCCGGTCGGCCAGCACGATCGCCTCCTCGACGTCATGGGTTACGAGGACAACCGTCCTTGGCTCACGCATGAGCGCGCCGGTCAGCCATTCCTGCATCTCCTGCCTGGTGATCGCGTCGAGCGCCCCGAAAGGCTCGTCCAGGCACAGCACCGGCTTGCCCGACAGCAAAGTCCGCACGAATGCCACCCTTTGGCGCATCCCGCCTGACAGCTCGTGCGGGCGAGCCCGCTCGAAGCCGCCCAGGCCAAGCTCCTCGAAAAGGGCGGCCCCGCGCGTGCGCGCGTGTGCGCGCGAGCCACCCCCTATGCGCAATGCGAGCGCGGCGTTATCCACCGCGCTCAGCCAAGGCAGCAAGAGATCGCGCTGGGGCATCAGCACCGCCGGCTCGCCCACGATCGTGCCCGCGTCGGGCTTCTGCAGTCCGCAGATGAGCTCCAACAGGGTCGTCTTGCCGCAGCCGCTTGGACCCACAACCGCAAGCACAGAGCCGCGCGCAGCGTTTAGGGAAACGTCGGACAGTGCGTGAACCACGAGGCCGCGACTGTCTTCATAGGCCCGGCTGACGCCGTCCAAACCGAGTCCGCTTGCCCCGTCCAGCTCGGGGCTTGCCTCTGGCGACTGGGGACTGTCCGTGGCGTGCGGCTGCGACTTGTGGCCTTCACGGGACTCGATCTGCGTCTGCACTGCGCTCCCTCCGCGGGCATTACCCCACAGGTTCGAAGGGTCGGCGCCGGATCGTGTGCGCCATCTCAGCCGGTTTCCACCAGCTCCCCTGTTGTCACCTCGATGCTAGCGCGGGGCGGCGATAACCGGGCGGGTGAGCGCCTTGACGAAGTCCTCGAGCTGGGCGGTCGTCCAGCACTCGAACGCGGTGCAGTACTCCTCGTAGGCGGCGATCACCGAGTCGCCGTAGTTCCAGTACAGGCGCGGCTCCGGGTTCAGCCAGAAGGTGCGCCCCGCCCGCGCCGCGACTTGGCCGAACAGGTCGGCGCGGGGGTCGCGGCCGTTGGTGCGCGCGTCGCCGAGCACGATCACGGTGGCCCGGGGGTTCATGTCGTCCTGAATCAGCTCCAGCAGCTCCATCCACACGCGTCCGTAGTCGGTGTAGCCGGAGATGTCGGCCACACCCGCGTCGTTAGAGATGCGCTCGGACACCGCTTTGAAGTCGCGCTCGTGCTCGAACACGTCGGTGACCTCGCTAATCCGCTCGATGAAGACAAAGGAGCGCATCTTGCGAAACGAGTCGTGCAAAGCGTGCAGCACCGACAGGAAGAAGACCGAAGCCGAGGTCACGCTGGTGGAGACGTCGCACAGCACGTAGATCTCCGGACGCTTGGGGCGGCGCGGGCGGAAGCGCAGCTCGACCGGCACGCCGCCGGTTTGCAGGGAGGCCCGCATCGTGCGCCTCACGTCGACGTGGGCGTGGCGGCGATGGCCCCGGTTCTGCTTGCCCTGTGTGGCCAGGCG
>JBAURN010000090.1:0-4325 GCA_049581225.1 Solirubrobacteraceae bacterium | reverse complement strand
AGCTTCGCCCGTCCCGGCACGCTCGCCACAAGCGGCGCGCCCGCGCCCAGGAGCTCGCGCACACGCTCCGTCTCGAAGCGAACCGTCTCGCGCACGGCGCCTCGAGCGCCACCCGGGTCATTGTTTTGAGCGGCAACCCCGACACGTACGCCCTTCCCCTCCCCCTCCTCACCCGCGCGCGCACACAGCTTGCCCAGTTGCTCGTGGGTGGCGCCGAACCTGGCCAGATCCTCGGCCGGCACATACATACGGCCACGCGCCACGTCCTCGGAGAGATCCTGCAGGTGCTCGACCAACTGCAAAGCGGTGCACACTCGATCTGACAGCGCCAGCCGGGCGGGCGTCAACAAACCGAACACCCTTAGAACGAGCTCGCCCACCGGGTTGGCCGACAGCGCGCAGTAACCCTCCAGCTGCTCCCAGGTCTCATAGAGCGTCACGCGCTGGTCTATCCGATTGGCCTCGATCAGGGCTGCCAGCGGCGCGCGCGGCAACCCACATTCCATCAGCGTGCCCTGCAAAGCCCTCAATAGCGGATCGCACGCCTCCCCCGCGAAGGCGCGGTCCAACTCGCCCTCCAGCCAGTCCAGCGCCGCCAGGCGTCCGTCCGCGTGAGCGTCTCCGATTTCATCGGCGAGCCGGGCAAACCCGTACAACGCCAGCAGATGGCGCCGGTCGCTCCGCGAGAGCACGCGCGCGGCAACCGAAAAGTTCTCGCCGCCGCTGCGCTCCATCACGCCGGCCGCGTCCGGGACCTCGGGCGAAGCCAGATACAGCGACGCCGTCTGCATCAATCGACGCTCATCCTGCCCGCCGCCCCAGGCAGCGCCCGAGCGCCATCACCGGGAACACCAAGCGGTACAGGTGATAGTTGATGTAGTAGTCCGACGGAAACCCGGTGCCCGTGTATTGAGGCTCATCCCAGCCGCCGTCCTCGCGTTGGCTCTGCACCAGCCAAGCGACGCCCCGCTCTACTGCCCGCGAGCCTGCGCTGACAGGTGAAGGGCCCGCGGCGTCCTGGGATCGGCGCTCCGCGAGACCGCCCGCGGCCTCGCCCGCCGCGTGTAGGGCGAGCAGCGCCCAAGCGGTCTGTGAGGCCGTGCTCGGGCCCCTCCCGACCCACTCGGCGCTGTCGTATGAGCGTGGGTCCTCTCCCCACCCACCGTCCTCGTTCTGGTGCTCCTTCAGCCACTTCACCGCGCTGCGGATGCACGGCTCCGAAGGCTCTACACCGGCGGCGATCAGAGCCGGCACGACCGCACCCGTCCCGTAAACGTGGTTCACCCCCCACCTACCCCACCACGAGCCGTCCGGCTCCTGGCGCTCGCGCAGCCAGCGCACCGCCCGCTCGACTCCAGGCTCTCCCCCCAACCCCAGAGCCGCCAGCATCTCCACCGCGTGCGCGGTCACGTCGGCGCTCGGCTCGTCGATCACCTCACCGAAGTCCAGGAACGGAAGCTCGCGCACAAGCGCCCTCGTGTTGTCCGCGTCGAACGCGCCCCAGCCGCCGTCCCTGCTCTGCATCCCCTTCGTCCACGCAAGCGCGCGATCGATCGCCGGCCTCGCGCGTGCGTGTGGATCGTCCTCCAACCGAAGCAACGCCAGCACCACCTCGGCGGTGTCGTCCACGTCCGGATAGTTGTCGTTGGCGAACTCAAACGCCCAGCCTCCCGCATTGAGACCCGGCCTGGCCACGTGCCAGTCGCCCGTCACCCCCACCTCCTCGCCAACCAGCCACTCGCCGGCTCGCACAAGCGCCTCGTGGTCGCCCGCCAGGCCCGCGTCGCTGAGTGCCACCATCGCCAGCGCCGTGTCCCACACCGGCGATTGGCAAGCCTCCAAGCGGCGGCTCGGACCCGCTGTGGCGCCTGTGTCCGTGCCCTCCACCGACCCATTGTGAGCCGAGGAGTCCATCGCCCCAGGCGTCTCCGCACCGCCTCCCGCGCGCGACTCGACCATGAACGTGTCGATTCCCTCGATCCCGCGGCGCATCAGCGGATGCTCGAGCGGATAGCCCCCCAAGCGCAGAGCCATCAACGAATAAACCCAAGGCGGTTGGATACCCCCCCACGACCCGTCCGCCTCCTGGCGGCGCACGATCCACCGCTCCGCCCTCCCCAGCGCCAGACGGCGCAGCAGGCGCGGAGGCCGACGCTCATATGCGCGCAGCACACGATCCAGGCGCGTGAGCCAGCGCCCGCGCGCGCTCTGAGGCACCGCCGGGCGCCACGGATGCGCGCCGCGCAGCTCCTCCAGGGAAAAGGGGAGCGGATGGTGGGGACGGTGCGCGATCACGACCGACAGGGCCACGATCGTCTGGCGTGCCCAGCAGGCGAAGTCATAGATGTTGAGAGGCACCCAAGCTCCCAGCAGCACGATCTCGGGCGGCAGCGCCGGCACCTGCTCCCAAGACCACAGTCCAAACAGAGCCAGCCACACGTGCGTGAACACGCGAGCCCGCTCGATCCCGCCCTCGGCGCGGATGAACGCCGCGGCGGCCCTCATGTGCTCGGCCTCCGCCTCGTCGCCGGCCAGACGCAGAGCCCAGTAGGCCTCGATCGTCGTGGACAAGTCGCCCGGGCCGCCGTAAAAGTTCGCCCAAGTCCCGTCGGCGCGCTGCTGGGAGCGAATCCACTCGGCCGAGCGCGCGGTTCCCCCGCTCTCCCTGATGCCCAGGAACTCGCGCAGCAACATGTCCTCGGCGTCCATCGTCACATTCGTCTGCAGCTCACCCTTCCACCACCCCTCTGCGTCTTGCAGAGACAGCAGATGCTCACAAGCGCGCTCCAACGCCAACCGCGCCTCGCTGACTGGTTCTGCGATCTGCATCGACATGGCTGTGAAGGCTAGGTGGTTTTCCCTGGCGACACGGGGACGAGCACCTCCGGATGGGCAAGCGTTATCACGTGTTCCCTCAGCACCCGCTCCGGGATCGTGACAGGGACAGTGGATGTGAAGCGGTACACCACCAGCCCGTGAATGTCACGGCTTTCGCTCAAACGAAAGCCGGGCGCCGGCGGACTCTTGGCCGACGCGCGCAACGGCGCATATCCGGTCTCGTCCACTTCGCTGACCTTCACCTCGCCGCCGCGTGCCAGGTTTGCCAGGCCCGGCAGGTAATACTCGAGCGGCGCGGCCCCAAGCTCGACGGTCGTGATCGCCCTCGCCCCCGTCCCGCCTTCGAGCACCCGCGCGACGCCGGCCCAGTCGCCGCGCTGCAAGCGCGGACTCAAGTTCACATCGACCGTGAGCGCCAGGAAAGCGAATGCCGCCAAACCCGCAAGCAGCGCTCCCGTGCGCCCCGTTCGCCGCGCCACGATCACGATCGCCAAGAGCGCGCTGAGCGGCACCATCGCGGCCACCAGGTTGCGCGGCGCAAGGTAGTCGGCGCCGAGCAATGCCAGCACGATTGGGATCAATACCCCGCAAGCACTCACCACGAGCGCGATCGTCGCGCCGCGCTCCTCACGCGGGGTGAGCGTGCACCACAACCCATAAACCACCCCCGCTCCGATCGCCAGCGCCACCAGCAGCTCCACGCCGTGCCCCAGCGCCGAGCCGGTGTAGCCCGTCAGGTAATACTGAGGAATGGCTTCCAAGCGACTGGCCAAAGCCCATTCGCCGATCCACTGCGTCCCGTGGCCGCCCTGGGCCGCAATCAAGGGGATCAGAGCAATCCCCACGACCGCCGGCAACGCCAGCGCGCAAAGGACACGCAAGACTTTGCCCGGGATCGACGCCCATAGCAGCCACGCACCCATGGGCAGGAGCAGGAACACCGCGAAATAGTGGCTCAACAGCGCCAGCGACGCCGCCGCGGCGAACTCCAGCAGTCCTCTGGAGCTTGGATCGCTCAGAGCCCTCAGGAAACAGAGGAAGGCAAGCGAGGCCGTGAATACGAACAGGCCGTAGGCGCGAGCCTCCTGGGAATACCAAACCAGCAGTGGATTGGCCGCCACGAAGGCGGCGGTTGCGATCGCCGCCCTCCGTGTATCCGGGCCCTGCAACTCGCGGCCGATCGCCCAAGCGACCGGCACCGTGGCGATGCCGGCCACCGCCGAGAGCAGCCGCAAAGCCACCGCGCCGGTTCCCAGCCCGCGTGTGATCGCCCACTCCAACACGTACCACAAGGGCGGCGTGTTCTCGCTATGGACCACGTTGTGCATGGTGCTCGCCAACGAGGACCGCAAGACATGCACAGGCGTAAAGGCCTCGTCATACCAAAGGCTCTGGTGCCCCAGCGTCCCCAGGCGCAAGGCCGCGGCAAGCAATGTCAAAGCCGCAAGCGGCCACCACCTCGGCAGCGCGCCGGAGCGTGTCTCGGG
>JBAURN010000089.1:0-4309 GCA_049581225.1 Solirubrobacteraceae bacterium | reverse complement strand
AGGAAGATGGGCTTGCCGGCGAGGCGATCGGTTGGCGGGCGCGTGAGCAGAGCCACCGCCGTGCCGGCGTGCAAGGCGACCTCGAAAGACTTGCGCAGGTTCGGGTCGAGCTCTCCGTAGCGCCAGTGGGCCAGCCACGGCACCAGCGCCGTGTGCGCCGAGGAGGAGATCGGCAGCAGCTCGCTCGGCCCGTGCAGCAATCCCAGCCCGAAGGCCTGGCTTACGGTCAGCTTGGGGGCGCCCAGGGAAGCGCCGCGCGGAGTGGGCTGAGGCGTGCTCGCCCGGGTCAACTCACGTCGGCCGTGGGCTCGGTGTCCCCGGTCGGCGACTCCGGCGAGCGCGACCGGCGGCGAACGACCGCGTAAACGATCCCAACGACCACGAGCGCCACGATCAGATAGTCGATGTACTCGAAGGCCTTGCGCACGCTCGTCCAGTCGCTGCCCAATGCATGGCCGGCGAACGCGAGCGCTATCACCCACGGGATGGTGCCGATCAGCGAGAACACGGTGAAGCGCCCGAGCGGCATCTTCGAGATGCCGGCGGGCAACGACACGAAGGCGCGGACCAAGGGGATCATGCGCCCGAACAGCACGGTGGGCTCGCCGTAGCGCTGGAAGAAGCGGTCGGCCCGCTCAATCTGAGCAGGTCCCATGTGAAGCTTGGCGCCGTGACGTTCGAACAGCTCCAGGCGACCGCCGCGCCCTACGGCGTAAGCAAACCAGGAGCCGACCATCGTGCCGAGCAGGCCGGCCAGGATGATCCCGGTCATCGTCATGTGATGGTTGGCGCCGCTCTGGGTTGGGTCCGCGACCGCGAAACCGGCGAACAGCATCACGACCTCCGAGGGGATCGGAATGCAGGCGCTGGAGAGGGCCATCAAGGCGAAGATCCCGGGCAGGCCCGCTTCGCGCACGAAGTGCGAGGTTTCGTTGACGACCGATTCGGAGATCGACGCGAGCACGAGCAGGTGCGGCATGTGCCGGCAACGATACCTTCCTGCCTGCCATGCGTGTGTGGATCGACCTGACCAACAGTCCCCACGTACTCGTCATGCGCCCGGTCCTCGAGATGTTGCGGGACGATGGCCACGAAGTCAGGGTGACCGCCCGCGACTTCGCTCAGACCTTGCAATTGCTCGACCGCTTCGGGATCGAGCACACGGCGATCGGGCACCATCGGGGCGAACGCTTGGCCGATAAGGCAGTGGGCCTCGCGAGCCGCTCAACCGCGCTGGTGCGGTGGGCGCGGGCCGAAGCCCGCCGGCGTGCGCCCTTCGACATAGCTTTGGGGCACGGCTCAAACGACGTAAGCGTGGCGGCCCGGCTTCTGAGGATCCCATGCTCGACCACCTTCGACTATGAGTGGGCGGCCGTCCAGCACCACGTCAACTGTCGCCTGGCCCAAGCGGTCGTGGTGCCCGAGGCGATCCCACGCGAGCGTCTGTACCGCTATGGCGCCAAGGGCAAGGTTCACGCCTACGAAGGACTCAAGGAGGAGTACTACCTGGCTGACTTCGAGCCCGACCCGGACGTCTTGCAAACGCTCGGCGTCACCCGGGCCCGGCCGCTGGTGCTCGTGAGGACTCCGCCGGAGGTATCCCTTTACCACCGCTTCGAGAACGACCTGTTCGCCGACGTGCTTGTGCGCCTGCGTGAGGCCGCGTCCGAAGGGGTGCAATCGGTCGTGTTGCCGCGTACCGATGCCCAGCGCTCGCAGTTGAAGGATGTGCCAGGCTTTGTCGTGCCCGAGCAGGCGATCGACGCACAATCGCTGATCGCCTACTCCGATTTGGTGATCTCGGCCGGTGGCACTATGAATCGAGAGGCGGTGGCGCTCGGGACTCCCGTGTACACCACATTCGAGGGTCGGTTGGGCGCGGTTGACGAGCGTTTGATCGGCGAAGGGCGCCTGCGCAAGCTGGGCAAAGCGGCCGAGCTGAACCTCGCCAAGAGGGACGCCCGCACCGACGCCGATCGCATCCGCCGCGATCCGCGTCGCCTGCTCGAGCTGTTGCTATCGCCGATATCCCCCTGAAGCCCTAGAATCAAGGCCAATGCGCCGACGGATCAGTGCGCCGGCCCTGTCGCTCACCCGGCACTCGCTACCGAGGCTGGCCCTCGACGGTGCGCTTGTTGCGCTTGCCTACTGGCTGGCTTGGGAGCTGCGCTTCGACAACGGGCCGCAGGGACGCTACGAGAAGCTGTTCGAACGGACCGTCTGGTGGGTCTTGGGCGGCAGCCTGGTTGTGCTGTTGCTCTCGCGCGTCTACCAGCGCCGCTGGCGCTACTCGGGGCAGCGCGACTATGAGGCGGTGGCTCGCGCGGTGCTCGCGATCGTTTTGTTGACCGTGGTGGGCGTGGCCGTGATCCGCCCCGTGCAGATTCCCCATCTGCTCTCCCACGGACAGACGAGCGGGACGACCGCCGTCGAGCTCCCGGACGGTGTGATCGTGCTGTTCTTCCTGCTCTCGCTCCTGTTGCTGATCGGTGTGCGAGTCCTGGCGCGCAGTTTCTACGAGCGTCGCCCGCTCGGGGCCTTCAGGGCCGGGGGACGCAGCGAGCGCAACGTTCTGATCGTGGGCGCCGGAGACGGCGGGCGATTGGTTTTGCGCGAGATCCTGCGAAACCGCGAACTCGGGTTGCAGCCCGTCGGGTTCGTCGACGACGACGCTCGCAAGCACGGGTTGCGGATCGACGGGGTCAGGGTTCGCGGCGACACCGAGAGCGACCTGCCGCGCATCCTGGAGGAGTCCGAGCCCGACGAAGTGATCATCGCGATTCCCTCGGCGCCCGGCACCACGCGGGCGCGCGTGGTGAGTGAGTGTCGCAAGCGCTCGATCCCGGTGCGCACCCTGCCGACCGTGTTCGAGCTGTTGCAGGAACAGAGCACCCCAGCCGGGATCTCGCGCCAGGTGCGCGAGGTGCGCGTGGAGGACGTGCTCGGGCGCGAGCCGGTCCTGATGGAGCTCGACCGCGTAGGGGCCTACCTGTCCGGCGAGACGGTGCTCGTGACCGGCGCGGGCGGTTCGATCGGCTCCGAGCTGTGCCGGCAGATCGCACGCGTGGGGCCGCGCAGGATCGTGCTGTTGGACCACGCCGAGGACAACCTCTTTCAGATCGAGCGCGAGCTGCAGGACGAGCGTCACGTGCAGCCTTCGGTTCTGGCGGCGGTGCTGGCCGACTGCAAGGAGGACGAGCGTATGCGCGAGATCTTCGCCGAGCATCGTCCCACCGTGGTCTTCCATGCCGCCGCCTACAAGCACGTCGGCCTGATGGAGGCCAATCCGGTCGAGGCTGTGCGCAACAACGCGATCGCCACCCGCCTGGTCGCTCACGTGGCCGGCGAAATGGGAGTCGGGCGGTTCGTGCTCGTGTCCACCGACAAGGCGGTGGCTCCGGCGACGGTGATGGGCGCCTCCAAGGCCTTGGCCGAGTTCGCCCTCGAGGCGGCCACAGCCCGCTTTCAGGGCACACGCTATGCGGCGGTGCGCTTCGGCAACGTGCTCGGCTCATCGGGCAGCGTCGTGCCGATCTTCCGCCGCCAGATCGAGCGCGGCGGACCGGTGACGGTCACCGACGAGCGGATGACGCGCTACTTCATGACGATTCCCGAGGCGGTCCAGCTGATCATCCGCTCGGGCTCGTTGGCCAAGGACGGCGACCGGGGCGCCGACGTGTTCGTGCTCGACATGGGCGAGCCGGTCCGGATCGTCGAGCTTGCGCGCGCGATGATCGAGCTCTCGGGTCTCGATCCCGACCGGGACGTGGCCGTGGAGATTGTGGGCAGGCGCGCCGGCGAGAAGCTGAACGAGGAGTTGTTCAACAGCTATGAGCGGCCATCCTCCACACCGGCCGAGAAGATCATGCTCGCCGAGCGCGAGCCGCTGGCGCCTGAGACGGTGGAGGCGATGTTCGATGAGATCAGGCTGCTCGTGTTCGAGGGTGACGCAGCCGGCTTGGCCGCCAAGGTCGCCGAGCTCTCGACCGTGCGCGGCGAGCTCTCGGAGTCGGTCTCCCGACGCGGCGCCCACGCGCCTGCGCCCCTCATAGACTCTCGGGAGTCATGAAACCGTCCGGTTGGGACATCTAGCGCCGTGAACGGCATTCTCGCTTTCTCGCTGTCCAACTCCGTTACCGAGGTGGGTGCGCTCGCCGCGTTCGCGGCTCTGCTGGGGATCGCGGTCCTGTCGCTGCTCGTGTTCTCCCAGGCGCGCGAGATCAAGCGCCTGCGTGAGTGGGCGGGACGCGCCCCCGAGCGGGCCGCGGAAATGGAGCAGCGTGTGAGCGCCGACGCCGCCGCCCGTATG
>JBAURN010000088.1:0-1957 GCA_049581225.1 Solirubrobacteraceae bacterium | reverse complement strand
CGCGCAACTTGCGAACGATCTGCTCCGGCGTATGTCTGCGTCGCTTCATGAGTGTCCTCCTCTAGCCCATTGTGCAGGGCCGGTAGAACTCTCACACGCAGCGGACCGAACTCACGGGGTCGGGCCACTGCTTGCAGATCACGAGCTCCGCCCAGGCATAAGAGGATGCGATGTCGATCGCGGTGAGCTGCCAGATCGCGCCCTCGGTCCCCTTCAACCTGCCGACGTAGAAGCAGTCGATCCCGACCAGCTCACCGGGCCGGGAGACGTCAATGTGCTGTTCTGGAGCTGGATCTCTGGGTGGCTCGTAAGGTGCGGCGTAGCCCGCGATCAGCCCGAGGCGCTTGGCGCGCGTGTTCAGCCCGTGACGGCAGAGCACCTTCCACACACCGTTCGGCGAGACGACGATCCCACCCCACTTCTCCCGCGCCAACTCTGAGGAGACACGCCGTGGTCCGAGACCGGGGTGAGCGATCGAGAAGGACACGATGCGCTCCTCGATCATCTTCGGCAACTGGTTGGGCATTTGCGGGCGCCGGCGCTCACGCGGCCTGAGCATCTCAAGACCGTGTCGGTCGACCTGACGCTTCCACGCGTAGTAGGTGGAGCGGTGCACCCCAAACGTTCGGCACGCCGCCGAGACATTCGTTCTCGCTGCCTCCGCGAACAACTGCTGGCGGTAGCCGAACAGCACGTCATCCTTGGTCATCAGGCCCAAACCTCCTCTTCACTTGGCGGTGAAGGAGGCAGCCTGAGCCGAGGCACGGACGGGTCCCCGAACCGGGGACCCGTCCGACCTCAACCAGAAAGACCTATAGAACCCCCAACTGTCGGGAGCACTCGGAGACAGCCCACCTTAGGTGCTCAGGGAGAGGCCCCGGTGGAGACTGACGTACAGGGGATAGAGCTGGCCGCCCATCTAGGCAGATGGCGCAGGGCGAGCGGAGTCTCGTTTTAGCCTGTAGGATATTCCTAGTAGTTGTACCGTCGAATCATGCTTCAGACCAACCCCCAGGGAGGAACAACAATGTCAAAGAGATATGTGGTCTTGTCCGTGCTTGCCGCCGGCGACGCCGCCTCCCGCTTCGATCGTGCCGTAAGGCTTGTAGATAGCGCTGAGTTCGACGTTGTTCAAAATATCCGCACCTTCGTAGACGCATAGGTTGCCCCTCCCCGCCGTAGACGCTTCTGCCGTGCCCTGGCATCCAGCGGGCGGTTCCTTGCCATTTTCTTTCTTTTGTTCTTCGACGGTGACAATATGCACCGTCGCCGCTTCGAGCGTCGCTATGCCAGCAATACAATCATGCGCGCGCTGAACAGCAGATCTCCATCCAGCGCGCGCACACCGTTACAAATCGCTACTCATAACTTCCTATGAAATTAGGATGTCGCCAACGCTTCCCCGTTGTTGAGTAAAATTAAGCCAGCCGCGTCGCTTACAACGAAGCCAGTATTCGCACCGCCCATGCTACAGTTAGCGGTTTGTTCCTTCACGAACGTACCTAACACGTCTTTTTCGGTCGGGTCATTTTCCAGAGTACTTAACTGTTCCGCCGAGATGCAAGTTTCTTCAACTGTACCCAGAGGGGTTTTGCAAACAATCTCCCAACCACCATTAAACAGCTCATCATCTAGAGTAGATAAGAGTTCCGTTTTCCACGGCAAGCCCACAGGCGCAATGGTCGCACTCGTGCAAGTTTCGACCGCCGTGCACGTAAGCGGCGCGGCTAATGTCACTGGCACGTCGGCTAACGATAAGACTTCCGTAATAGTGTCTGCCGCACCGGGACCGACTGTCCCATCAAATATGCCGCTACATAACACGGCAGATTTTATACCGATTTTTAGCCCATTCGTGCCGCCGAGCGTGAGTTCGCCTTCACTAGTCGAAGCCAGGGCTGTTGTGATCGATTTTTCGCCCGCTAACCATTCCGGTGACGCCGCAGCAGACGCGACC
>JBAURN010000087.1:0-11595 GCA_049581225.1 Solirubrobacteraceae bacterium | reverse complement strand
CGCTCGCGCCGCCAAGCACCGGCGCTTTCGCCCACACGTCACCGTCGCCCGCCTGCGCTCCAGCGCGGACCGACGGTCGAAGGGATCGCGTGGGGCCGAGCGCACGTTGGCGCCCACACCGGCCCTGTCCTTTGTGCCCGGCGAGCTGATCCTGTACCGCTCCTGGCTTTCCCCCGAGGGCGCGAGCTATGAGCAGCTTGCCTCGCATCCGATCGCATGACGGCCGTTTTTCGTGCCATCCCCTATGGGTTCCCATGCGCCCGGGTGCTTCCCCGAAGAGACTGATGCGGGCTACTCTTCGTTGTGATGAAGCGCTATCACCTCACCACCTTCGGCTGCCAGATGAACGAGCACGATTCCGAGCGGATGAAGGGGATGCTCGAGTCGCTCGGCTATAGCGAGGCCCCGGAGCGAGGGGAGGCCGACCTGATCCTGTTCAACACCTGCTCGATCCGCGAGACCGCCGACTCTCGCTTCGTGGCGCACCTGGGCGAGGCCAAGCGCCTGAAGCGCGAACAGCCCGAGCGTGTGGTGGGGGTGGGGGGTTGCTGGGCGCAGTCGGTCAAGGAGGAGGTGTTCGAACGCTTCCCCTTCGTCGATGTGGCGTTTGGCCCGGGCCAAACACACAAGCTGGCGGAGTTCCTGACCAGCGATTCGCTCACTGCCCAGGGCTATTTCGAGTTCGAGGGCTTCACCGGCCACCTGCCGGCCAAGCGCGCGCGGGCGTTCCAGGGCTGGCTGCAGATCAGCGTGGGGTGCAACTGCCGCTGCTCCTACTGCATCGTGCCGAGCACGCGCGGACGCGAGGTGTCGCGATCCCTGGAGGAGCTCGTGGCGGAGGTCGAGGCGATGGCGCGCGACGGTGTGTGCGAGGTGACCTTGCTGGGCCAGAACGTGAACTCCTATGGCCGCGATCTGCGTGTGGACGGAAAGCCGGAGACGTTCGCCAACCTGCTGCACAGGATCGATGGGATCGAGGGGATCGAGCGCATCCGCTACACGAGCCCGCACCCGAAGGACATGAAGGAGGACGTGATCCGCGCCCACGCGGAGCTTGCGAGCGTGTGCGAGCACATCCACCTGCCGCTGCAATCTGGCTCGAGCCGCATCCTCAAGGCGATGCGCCGCACCTACGATCGCGAGCGCTACCTCGATCGGGTGGCCTTGATCCGCGAGCACGTTCCGGACGCGGCGATAACGACCGACATCATCGTAGGCTTCCCCGGCGAGAGCGAGGCCGACTTCGAGCAGACACTGGAGGTGGCCGAGCAGGTCGGATATGACAGCGCGTTCACGTTCATCTTCTCGCCCCGCAGAGGCACCGAGGCGGCGGAGATCACAGACGGTGTGGTGGCCCACGCGGTGAAGGTGGAGCGCATGGAACGGCTTATTGAGGTGGTGCAGCGGCGTGCGTTGGAGCGGGCGCAGCGCTTCGTCGGACGCACCTTGGAGGTACTGGTGGAAGGACCTTCTCGCACCGACCCGGAGCGCATGCGCGGGCGTACGCGCCACAACAAGGTCGTCAACTTCGCCGGCCTCGCGGCTCCAGGCGAGCTGACGCAGGTGCAGATAACGGCGGCCACCAGCCAGACGCTCTCCGGCGAGGAGAGTCTCGTGGCCCGCGCCGCGAGCTGAGTTCCCGGCGACCGCGGGCGAGCCCGCCAGATCGCCGCCCGCGAGGGCCTGGAGAGCCGCCGCCCGCAAGCAAAAGAGCCGCCTTCCGCCCGTGTGGAGAGGTGTTCACGGCCAATGGAGGACTTGGGGAGACCGAGACGAACATACGTTCCCATAGTTCCGTCCGATGCCCCGCATACATTTTCATCTCCAACTTTTCTACAGGAGGACAGACGATGCCCGTGACCGATGAGGAGAAGGCCGCAAAGGCGCGCGACGCGGCCCTGCAGGGGGCGCTCGGACAGATTGAGCGCGAGTTCGGCAAGGGCTCGGTCATGCGCATGGGCGACGAGGGCGCCCAGGTGCGCGTGGACGCGATCCCCACGGGCGCGCTGTCGCTCGACTTGGCACTCGGCATCGGCGGCGTGCCCAAGGGGCGCATCGTGGAGGTGTTCGGACCGGAGTCCTCCGGCAAGACGACGCTGATCTACCACGTGCTCGCCGAAGCCCAACGGCTTGGGGGAGTGTGCGCCTTCATCGACGCCGAGCACGCCATGGACCCGCTGTATGCCAAGGAGATCGGGGTAGACATCGACGAGCTGCTCGTCTCCCAGCCCGACTACGGCGAGCAGGCGCTTGAGATCGCCGACATGCTCGTGCGCTCGGGCGCCGTGGACGTGGTCGCGATCGATTCGGTCGCGGCTCTGACCCCGCGGGTCGAGCTCGAGGGCCAGATGGGTGACCAGACGGTGGGCGCGCAGGCGCGCATGATGAGCCAGGCGATGCGCAAGATCGCCGGCAACCTGAACAGGACCGGCACGCTGTGCATCCTGACCAACCAGATCCGCGAAAAGGTGGGGGTCATGTTCGGCTCGCCCGAGACCCAGCCGGGCGGACGCGCCTTGAAGTTCTACGCCTCTCAGCGTCTTGACATCAGGCGCATCGAGACGCTCAAGGACGGCACCGAGGCGGTCGGCAACCGGGTGCGGGTCAAGGTCGTCAAGAACAAGCTCGCCGCGCCCTTCAGGCAGGCCGAGTTCGACATCGAGTTCGGGAAGGGCATCTCGACCTCCGGCTGCCTGGTGGACTTGGGGATCGAGCACGGCATCGTCACGAAGTCGGGCTCCTTCTTCTCCTACGGCAACGAGCGTCTCGGTCAAGGCAGGGGCAACGCCAAGACATATCTGGACGAGCATCCGGAGATCTCCAAGGAGATCGAGCGTAAGGTCTATGCGGCGCTGGGGATCGGCGCCGACAAAGTCAGGCCGATCCAAGGGACAGAGACCCCGCTCACCGTCGCGCCGGAGCCGGCGGAGGCAGACACGCGCGCCGCGTAGGAACTTATCCCCCCGGGGTTCGGGCGTCCAAATCGGGGTAGGCACTTTGATGCGGGGGACGTCAGGCGGTGCGCCTCCCGGACGGCTCGAACTTCCGTCCGGGAGGCTCTATCCGCATGATTCCTGACTACTGAACGGTGGCGCCTGGGGGAGGGCCGCCTTCATAAGCCGAGCCCGAGTTCGAGCCAGAGCCCGAGCTCGAACCGGATTCCGAGCTCGAGCCCGACCCCGATTTGCCCATATTCGGGCACGGATGACCGGAGGAGCCCTGCGGCGGCGTCGTCCTCGGCGTTGTCGTCTTCGGCGTCGTTGTCGACGGTGCCGTGGTGGTGCTCGACGAGGTCGTCGATGGCGTGGTCGCCGTGCTGCTCGTGGACTGGGTCGTGCTCGTCGTGGAACTCGGCGCGGCGGCGGCGCCGGCGATACCGGCAACGGCTCCGCCCGTAGCCAAGGCCCCTACGACGAGACCGACTCGGATCATGCTTGTGCGTTTCATAGGCGAACCTCCGATGGTGTGGTAGCGGGTACGCCAACCATCGTGCTGCCCGTCCCTAAGGCGACGGGAACGAAGATCTAAGACAAAGCGAAGGACTCTGTAGGAGCCCTTCTTACATAACGAGAAAACCGTCTAGGACGTTCGCAGGGCAAGCCAGACCAGGACGCAAGGAGCGAAATGTGCTCTGCACATGAGCGACTGAGGACGCCGTCTGGCGCCGCCATGCGAGCGTCCTAGAGCTTTTGCTTGGCTCGGTGGCCATCCGCCAGGTCGTAGGCGATCTTGTCGCTGCCGGACTTGCGCGTGAAGGTGGCGGACAGCTCGGGCGCTATGCCGGCGAAGGCGGAGCCGAGTCGCAACGTGATCGGGGCGACGTCGACCTCGCCCCGGTTGCGCTCGATCGCGTCCACGACGGCTTTGGCGACGTCCTCCGGGCTGCGTGTGCCGACACCCTTGGGCAACTGCACTTCGGCTTCGGCGAACATGCCGGCTTCGCGTATGAAACCGGGGAAGACCGTGGATACGCCGACTCCCGTGCCGTGCAACTCGGCGCGCATCGCGCCCGCAAAGCCGCGCAGGCCGAACTTGGTGGCGTTGTAGATCGAGCTGCCGGCCGTCGCGGCCTTGCCCGACAACGAGGACATGAACACGAGCTGGCCGCTACGCCGGGCCACCATCCCGGGAGCCAAAGCGTGCGCAAGCGCGATCGGGGCCCGCAGGTTCACCTCGAGCGCCCTGTCGATCTGCTCCATCGTGAGCGCGTCGAGCTTGCCGGCGCCCGGCAGAGCGGCGTTGGCAACAAGGATGTCGACCTCGCCGGCCTCTGAGAGCAGCCGATCGACCTCCGAGGCTTCGCCCAAGTCCACCGCCAAGGCCCTCGCGCCGAGCTCGGAAGCCAAGGGCTCGAGCACATCGACTCGTCGTCCGGTGAGGACCAGTTGAGCGCCCCGCCCCGAAAGCGCTCGCGCAATCGCCTGACCGAGGCCGCCGGTCGCCCCGGTGAGCAGCACTTTGGAGCCGGAGATCTGCATGAGCTGCAAGCCTACGCGAATGTCCCCGCCTCTGCATGTGATCGCTCTGTTCGGACCGACCGGGATCGGTAAGACGGCCGTGGCGGTCGCGCTTGCCCACGAGTTGCGCACCCGAGGGGAGCGACCCGTGGCGGTCTCGGCCGACGCGATGCAGGTCTATCGAGGGCTCGAGACCCTCACCGGCGTCGCCAGCGAAGCCGAGCGGCGAGAGCTGGAGCACCGGCTTGTCTCCTTCCTGCCGATCGACGCCGGCTTCAGCGCCGGTCAGTACGCTGAGCTGGCGCACGCAGAGATCGACAACGCCCTGGCCGAAAATAGGCGTCCGATCGTGGTGGGAGGCACGGGCCTGTATCTGCGCGCCGCCCTGTGCGAGCTCGACCTGCGACCTCCCCCGCCAGAGGGGGTACGCGAGCGCTTGACTGCCGAACTGGAGCGCTACGGCGCGCCCGCCCTGCACGCCCAACTCGCCCAGCGCGCTCCCTGGGCGGCCGCGGAGATCGGACCGAACGACCAGCGTCGGATCGTGCGGTCGCTGGAGCTGTTGGAGGCCGGCGAGTTGGAGCCTCCGAGCGGGCCCTCGCAGCTTTGGACCGACGAGACGCGATGGCCGACACTGCTGATCGGGCTCACGATGGAGCGGGAGGCCCTGTATGCGCGTATCGACGCTCGTGTTGAGACGATGCTCGAGCAGGGCGTTCAAGCCGAGGTGTCTGCCGCGAATGCCGCCGGGGCGAGCGCGACCGCCCGCAAGGCGCTCGGCTTCGAGGATCTGCTTGCGGGCGACGTTGAGGCGATGAAGCGCCACACCCGCAACTACGCCAGACGACAGCTCACATGGATGCGCAAGCTCGCGGGAGTACAGCTGATCGACCTGACCGACATCCCACCGCAACAGGCCGCGGGTGAGATCCTCGCGATGAGCGCCTAGACTGCTGCGCCCTATGCGCTTCGAGAAGTGGCAGGCACTCGGCAACGACTACATGATCGTGGAGCGGGCCGAGTTGCCCTTCGAGCTGACGCCGGCCCGCGTCCGCAAGCTGTGCGCGGGGCACTTCGGAGTGTTCGCGGACGGCATCCTCCTGCTCTCCCGCTCGGAGGACCCGAGCTTCGTGGCCGAGCTGCGCATCTACAACCCCGACGGCTCGGAGGCCGAGCTGTCGGGCAACGGGGCACGCGAGGCGATCCTGTATCTGCGACGGCGCGGCTGGACCGACCTGGACACCTTCTCGATCAAGACGGTCGCGGGGGAGATACGCCCGACGATCACGGGCGTCGACACCTGCCGCGTAGACATGGGCCGCGCTTCGCTCACATCCCAGGATTTCCCGCAAGGACCGGGCGATGGCCGCGGAGAGCTGGTGGCCGACGGTCGCGCGTGGGCCTTCCAGCACGTCTCGATCGGCAACCCACAATGCGCGATCCACGTCGCCGACCTGGACACCCTGCAAGCGCTTGACCTGCCCGCGATAGGCGGCGCCATCGAAGCTCACGAGCTGTTTCCCAATCGCACCAACGTGTCCTGGTACACAGAGCTCCCTCGTTCGGGGAGCCCCCAAGGCGGGAACGAGGCGGGCGAGCCAGACCGAATCCGCGCGCGCATCTTCGAGCGCGGGGTAGGGGAGACCTTGTCCTCGGGCACCGGCGCCACCGGCGCGGCCGTGGCCCACCACCTGCGCGCCGGGGATAGGCGAACAGCCCAGGTGACGGTGCTTTTGGATGGAGGAGACTTGAGCGTGGAGATCGGAGAAGATCTGCGCGTCAACCTGACGGGTTGGGCACGAGCGGTGTTCGAGGGGCGCCTGAGCAAGGAGTTCGTCCAAGAGCTGAGCAATACCCGAGAGCTGAGCAATACCCAAGGGCAAAGCAATACGCAAGGGCAAAGCGAGACGCAAGGGCAAAGCGAGACGCAAGAGCCGAGCAAGACACAAGCGCCAAGTGAGACCAACGAAGAGGGCCAAACCAAGGAGCCGCATGAGACCGAGTGAGCGACTGAATCGCATACCGCCCTACCTGTTCGCCGAACTCGAGCGCAAGATCGCCGCCAAGAAGGCGGCCGGCGTGGAGGTGATCAGCCTCGGCATCGGCGACCCGGATCGCCCCACGCCCGCCCTCATCGTCGAGGCGATGCAGGAGGCCGTCACCGAGCCCGAGACCCACCGCTACCCCTCAAACCGGGGGCGCCAGGACTTCCGGCAGGCCTTCAGCGACTTCTATGCGCGACGCTTCGACGTCAGCCTCGACGCCGACAGCGAGATCATCCCCGCGATCGGTGCCAAGGAGGCGATCTTCAACCTCAACCTCGCCTTCCTCGATCAGGGCGACATCGCGCTCGCCTCAGACCCCGGTTACCCCGTCTACACCGGCGGCCCGCTCATGGCCGGCGGCGAGCCGGTGGTCATGCCCTTGGCGCCCGCGCTCGGCTTCGTGCCCGATCTCGACACGATCGACGAACAGACCGCCAGCCGGGCAAAGCTGATGTTCCTCAACTACCCCAACAACCCCACCGGCGCGATCGTGCCACCCGGGTTCTTTGAGTTGGTTGTCGATTTCGCAAAGACCTACGACATCCTCGTCGTGCACGACAACGCCTACTCCGAGACCACTTACGACGGCTATCGCGCGCCCTCCTTCCTGCAGACACCCGGCGCCAAGGATGTAGGGGTAGAGGTGTTCTCGCTGTCCAAGGGCTACAACATGACCGGCTGGCGCTGCGCCGCGGTGCTCGGCAACGCTGAGGCGATCGAGCACTACTGGCGCCTGAAGACCAATATCGACTCGGGCCTGTTCGAGGCTGTCCAGCTGGCCGGCATCGCCGCGCTCTCGCCCGACGCCGACGCGGAGGTGGGCTCGATGAACGAGCTGTACCGCATTCGCCGCGACCTGGTCTGCGAGGCGCTGGCCAAGGCCGGCGTGCACGTCAATCCGCCCAAGGGCACGATCTACGTGTGGGCCCCGATACCCGAGGGCTTCGACAGCTCGGTCGCCTACTGCGAGCACGTCCTCGAGCAAGCCGCCGTCGTGGTCTCGCCCGGAAGCGCCTACGGCCCAAGCGGGGAGGGATGGTTCAGGATCGCGCTCACCACACCCGACGAGCAACTAAGCGAGGCGGTCGAGCGCCTCGCCTCTTTGGGGACCTGAGCCCTCGCGACCCGAGGCCTGCGCGTCCCCGGCATACCTCGGCCGGCCGACCGCACGGACACGGCCGGGGATGCCCTCCGCGAAGCGACTCGCGACGATTTTGATCGGCACGCAGGCTGATCTACACTCGAAGTGGATGAACCAACCCCCACAGCGCGCCCGCCAGCGCGCTCTCTGCATAGGCGCGCTTGCCGACGAGGAGAACCTTGATGAGCTGCGTGAGCTTCTGCTCACCGCCGGCGTGGCCGTGGTCGGCGAGCTGATCCAACGACGCGACGCGCCCCACCCCAACACCTACCTCGGTCCCGGCAAGGTCACCGAGGCCAAGCGCGCCGCTCAGGAGTGCGACGCGAACGTGATTGCCTGCGACGACGAGCTGAGCGCCCGCCAGGAGCGCAACCTGGAGGACGCGCTCGGGATGCCGGTCGTCGATCGCACCACGGTGATCCTCGACATCTTTGCCACCCACGCCTCTTCGGCCGAGGGAAAGCTTCAAGTCGAGCTGGCCCAACTGGAGTACAACCTGGCTCGGATGCGCGGCCTCTGGACACACCTGGAGCGCCTCGGCGGAGGCATCGGCACACGCGGACCGGGGGAGACCCAGATCGAGACCGACCGACGCCTGGCGCGCAACCGGATCGCGGCACTGCGCCGTCGCCTCGAGCACGTCAAGGGCACCCGTTCGGTGATGCGAGCCGAGCGCGAGCGCGCCGCACTGCCCAGCATCGCCCTGGTCGGCTATACCAACGCGGGCAAGAGCACCCTCTTGAACGCGATGACCGGCGCCGAGGTGGGCGTGCGCGACCGCCTCTTTCACACATTGGACCCGAGCACGCGCATGTTGCGCATCGCCGGACGACCCCACCTCCTGACCGACACCGTCGGCTTCATCCGCAAGCTGCCCCACCAGGTCGTCGACGCGTTCGGTGCGACCTTGGAGGAGACCCGTTTGGCGGATTTGCTTTTGCACGTCCTCGACGCCTCCGCGCCCGAGCACGATCAGGACGCCATGCGCAGAGCGGTGGAGGAGGTCTTGGAGGAGATCGGCGCCGGCGAGCGTCCCCGCGTGCTGGTCCTCAACAAGGCCGACCTGCTCGACGAGGATGCTCGCGAGGAATTGCGCCTGGCCCATCCCGAGGCGATATTGGTGAGCGGCGGGGCACCGCACCCGAAGGGTGGGGTCGGGGACGGCCTGCCCGAGCTGGAATCCCGGATCGAGCACGAGTTGCGTCACACCCTGCGCCCAATGGAGCTGCTGCTGCCCTATTCCCAAGGAGGCTCGCTCGCCGAGCTGCACGAAGCCGTGGGAGACCTGGAGCGCAAGGACACCCCCGAGGGCGTGCTCGTCAAGGCCCTGGTGCCCGCCCGCCTGGCCGAGCGCTATGCCAAGTTCGCGGTTGCAAACGGCGCGTCGAACGGCTCAGCGATCGTCGCCGCTTCCTGACAAGACCCCACGCGCCTGGCGCGAGAGGAGCTTCTCCAGGTTCTGCCCCGCGATCTCGTCGAGGTCGAGCCCCAGCTCTGTGGCGAGTTGCGCGACATACCAGAGCACATCGCCCAGCTCCTTGGACATCGCCGCCTTGCGCTCGTCACTGATCTTGCCAGCCTCGTCGCGGATCGCCTTCTTGACGTGCTCCGCCACCTCGCCTGCCTCACCCGCCAGCCCGAGCGCCGGATAAGCCAGCCAGGCCTCACGCGGATACTCGGCGGTCTGGCGCGACTGTCGTTGGTACTCGGATAGATTCATGGCCTCAGAAACAACTCGACCCGCCGGAGCGGGTCGGGTGTGGGTGTTGGAGAAACTACCTCCGAACGATTGCCAATCAGCCGAAAGCTTAGCACCGCATATGGGCGCTAGGCCCCGGCGGCTCGCCGGGCGCTCGCATGGGCGGCCAGCTCCAGCTCGTCGTCGAGCGGCGTGAGTGCGTGGAGATCAACACCAAGCGCCGTAGCGATCAGCCAGTCGGCGAACCACGTGTTCTTGGGCAGCAGCGGGCCGTGCAGATAAGTGCCGATCGTGTTGCCTGCATGTGCGCCCTCAAAGCCGCTGCGACCGTCGTTGCCGTGACCTTTGAGCACGCGCCCAAGCGAGACCGAGTCCGGCCCGAGATAGGTGCGCCCGCCGTGATTCTCGAAGCCTGCGAGTACATTCGGCTCGCCGCCAAGGTCGACCTCTATCGCCACGTTACCGATCAGCCGTGCGCCCGGCTCGCGCACGGTGCGCACGTCGAGCAATCCCACGCCCTCGAGCTCTCGGTCTCCCAGCGTGTAGGACTCGCCGAGCAGCTGATAGCCGCCGCACACGCCCAACACGACCGCGCTCCGGGCCGCGGCCTCGTGCAGCGCCGCGCGCTTGCCTTCCACCAGGTCCTCGGCGCAAAGCAATTGGTCGCGATCCTGGCCGCCGCCGATGTAATAGATGTCGTGGGCCCCTCCATCGAGCGCTTCGCCGAGGCCGCTGCCCGTCAAGCGAAAGCCGATCCCGCGCCACTCGCAGCGCCGCCGCAGCACGAACAGGTTGCCCCGGTCCGCGTAGATGTTCATCAGGTCCGGGTACAGCGCGCAAACTCCCAGCGTGCGTCCCTCCAGCTTGCTCATCGCCACGAGCTGCTCGCCTCGCCGCGTCGCACCAGCAGCTCGCGCAGCGCAAGCATCGCGGTGTAGGTGGGGAGGATGTACAAGGGCGCATCCCCGCCGCTGTTGGCGCCCCCGCCGCTGTCCGCGTTCTCGCCGTCTCGCGGACGATCGGCCACCGCCCCGTCCAGCGCGCCGGCCAGATCCTCAACCACCTCGATCCGCGCGGGCTCCACCCCCGCGTACTTCAGCCTGAGCGCCAGCTCCGGCGCGCGCGTGCCCGAGCAGCGCGCCACACGCACGCGCCCGGCCAGCAGCTCGAAGTCGGCGTCCCAGATCCACGACACGTCGTGGCCGTCGGCGGTCTTGTCGTTGAGCACGCCCAGTACATCGTGCTCGCCCGCCTCCAAGGCAAGCGTCCGCAGGATCTCGTTGGCGCCCGCCGGATTCTTGACCAGCAGGATTCGCGTCTCGCGTCCCTTTACCCGCACGGCCTCGGCCCGCCCGAACGCGGCCTCGGTAGCCTCCAAGCCCGCCACGATCGAGTCGAGCGGGACCTCCATCGCTACCCCAAGCGCGGCCGCCGCCAACGCGTTGTAGACGTTGTACAGACCCGGCAGCCCCAGTTTCACCTCAGCCTCGCCGTCGGGAGCGCAAAGTGTGAAGCGAGCCGCCCGCACGCCTTCGAGCTTCACCGCGCGAGCGACCACGGTGGGGGAGGGTCGCGCCTGTCCGCAGGAGGCGCAGTGGTAGTGGCCGAGGTGACCCAGGTACACCGCGTCGAACACATACGGAGCGCCGCAGCGACGGCAATGCTTGGCGTCAGCCGCATGGGCCATGCCCTCGAGCGCCAGCGTGTCGTCCTCGACCCCGTAGTACAGGACGTTCTCGCGATCGCGCCCCAGGTCGGCAAGCAGCGGATCGTCGGCGTTGCACACAAGCTCGGCAGCCCCCGCCGGGCCGCCTGGACCGACCGCCTTTGCCCAGCGCTCGGCGATTGCGTCAAGCTCCCCGTAGCGGTCCAGTTGGTCCCTGAACAGGTTGCCCAGGACGATCACCTTTGGGTGCAACTGCGCCGCGAGCCGATCCAGCCACATCTCGTCCACCTCGAACAACCCCGTCTCGCCCGAGATCGTGCCTTTACGCCCGGCCGCTTCAAGCAGTGTCGAGGCGACCCCGCCGGCCATGTTGGCGCCGGCCTGGTTATGCACCAGCGACAAGCCACCGCGTTGAAGTACAGCGGCCGCCAGCGCGGCGGTCGTCGTCTTGCCGTTGGTGGCGCTCACCAACACGCTCCCTCGCGCCAAGCGTCCTGCCAGCGTCTCGATCGCGTCGGGCTCCAGGCGCATCAACAGCTTGCCCGGCAGGCTCGTGCCGCCGCCGCCGCGCAATCGCGAGACCGTGC
>JBAURN010000086.1:0-19935 GCA_049581225.1 Solirubrobacteraceae bacterium | reverse complement strand
GCGATGGACGGCGTGCTCGCCCAGGTCGAGGAGCTGTTGAGCAAAGATCGTGTTGAGGGCGAGCAGGTATCGGCCGAGCTGAGAGCGTGCGCTCAGGAGGAGGCCGAGATCCAGGCAGCTTTGAGGGTCGAGGGCGAGGCCGTCACCGGCGCGGAGGTCGCCGCCCAGCGTCTGCGCGACCAAGCGGCAGAGGCCGGCGAGGAGTTGCGCGAGGTCTCAGCGCGACTGGAGCTGCCGTTGCCGGAGGCCGAGTCCGTGCCGGACTCCGGCCCCGAGCAGCCCGAAGCGACTGAGGTTGAGTTCGCCTCTGAGGCTTCCGGCGCCGAGCCGATCGAGCCACTCGGTGAAGAGCAGGAACAGGCCCTGCGCGCCCGCCTGGAGCGCCTGGTGCGCCGTCGCGAGCAGCTCGGTCCGGTCAACCCGCTCGCCGGCCAGGAGTACGCCGAGGCGATCGCTCACGTCGAGGAGCTCGAGGAGCGCCGCACCGATCTGGAGACGGCCCTGCGCGAGCTGAAGGGTGTGATTCGAGAAACCGATCGCCAGATACACGAGACCTTCAACGAGACTTTCTCGGCCGCGGCGCGCAATTTCGAGGAGCTGGTCGGCGACGTCTTTCCGGGAGGCAGCGGACGCCTGCGTCTGGTCAAGGACGAGCAGGCACCGCGTGCTGTTCTGGGCGGTCAGCCCGCGCCCAACGCAGGCGAGGAGCCCGACGCCGAGGCGGACGCAGAGCTCGAGGCCGAAGAGCAGCAACAGGACGCCGAGGAGATGTTGGGGGTCGAGATCGAGATCACCCCGGCCGGCAAGTCGACCAAGCGCCTTTCCCTGCTTTCAGGCGGAGAGAAGTCGATGACCGCGCTCGCCTTCATGTTCTCGGTGTTCTTGGCGCGCCCTTGCCCCTTCTATGTGCTCGACGAGGTCGAGGCTGCGCTCGACGACCTCAACCTCGACCGCTTCCTGACGTTGTTGCGCCGGTACGCGGATCGGGCGCAGTTCATCGTGATCACCCACCAGAAGCGCACTATGGAGGCCGCCGACTGGCTGTATGGAGTCTCGATGGCCGACAACGGAGTCTCCAAGGTGCTTTCGCGCAGGCTGCCCAAGGAGGAGTCCGCGCCGCAGGTGGCGGCGGTCGAGGACCGGTCGCAGCCGGTCGCTGTTGAAGAGCAGCCGCAGGTCGCCCCGGTCGCATAGGCAAATGCCGCGCGACTGGTCTGAGCTGTTCATAGGCGAGGGGTCTGCCCAGGCGTCCTCCGAGGCGCCGTCCGAGCAGGGCGGCGAACGCAGGCGGGGCTTGTTCAAGCGCCTGCGCGAAAACCTCTCGAAGACCCGCCAGGCGCTCGGCTCGGAGATCCAGGCGACCCTGTTTGCGACGCTCGACGAGCACACCTGGGAAAGGCTGGAGGAGGCGCTGATCATGGCCGACGTGGGAGCTTCCACGACCGCGTCGGTCGTGGAGACGCTCGAGCGGGAAGCCGGCGAGGACGGTCTGAGTAGCGGCCCCGAGCTGTCAGAGCGCCTGATCGAGCTGCTCGCACAGACGGCACGCAGCGAACAGGACCGCATCGACATCCGCGCCAAGCCGACGGTTATCCTCGCCGTCGGTGTCAACGGGACCGGCAAGACCACCACGATCGGCAAGCTCGCTTGGCATTTGCGCAACGAGCTTGGCGTAAGCGTGCTGCTCGGCGCGGCGGACACGTTTCGGGCCGCCGCCACCGAGCAGCTCGAAGGTTGGGCCGAGCGGGCCGGCTGCGAGATTGTGACCGGGCCCGAGGGCTGCGATCCGGGGTCGGTAGCGTTCGAGGCGGTCGCCCAAGCTCGCGCCAAGGAGATCGACGTCGTGATCATCGACACCGCGGGACGCCTGCACACCCAAGACGACCTGATGGCCGAGCTGGCCAAGGTGCGTCGCGTGTTGGAGCGACAGTTGGAGGGCGCGCCGCACGAGACGCTGCTCACCGTAGATGCGACCACGGGCCAGAACGGGTTGCGTCAGGCGCGCATGTTCGCGGAGTCGGCCGGGGTGAGCGGGATCGTGCTGACCAAGCTCGACGGCACCGCGCGCGGAGGGATCGCGCTTGCGATCGTTCGCGAGCTGGGCTTGCCCGTCAAGTTGATCGGGATCGGAGAGCAGCTGGAGGACCTGCGCCCGTTCGACGCCGAGGATTTTGCCCGGGCCCTGGTAGCCGAGGCATAATCAAAGGCATGGGCGCTTGGATCCTATGGCTGGTCGCGGCTTGCGCACTCGGGGTCGGCGAGATGCACCAGGGGGGTTTCTACCTCGCCCCGTTTGCGGCCGGCGCCGCGCTTGCGGGCATCGTCAGCTTGCTCGGCGTGGGTGTCCCGCTCGCGATTGTGGTCTTCTTGGTGTCCTCGGGCATCGTGTTGGCGACGCTACGGCCCGTCGCGCGCCGTCATCGCAGCTTGCCGCCATCGATCAGGACCGGCGCCGCGGCTCTGATCGGACGCCGCGCCATCGTTCTGGAGAGGATCGCCAACGATGAGGGCGTCGGCTGTGTGAAGATCGACGGCGAGGTATGGACGGCGCGCAGCTTCGACGAAGACCAGGTGTTCGATCCGGGCGAACGCGTCGAAGTCGTCGAAATCAGGGGCGCCACCGCGCTGGTGATGCATTGAGCGCTCCCTCGCGCCGTTTGGGTAGGCGGAGGTAGAGTCGACGCAGGTAGGCTCTTGAGTAGATCCCGATGAAAAGGAGCAGTCTGACCCCATGGTCGCTTTGATCGTCGTAGCCGCCTTCGTGCTGTTCCTGCTGTTTGCGGCCGCGCGCACCATCCGTGTGATTCCTCAGGCGCGCGCCGGCGTGGTCGAGCGCCTCGGGCGCTACAGCCGGACGCTGGAGCCGGGCCTGACGATCGTGACGCCGTTCATCGACCGGGTCAAGCCCCTCGTCGACCTGCGCGAGCAGGTCGTCAACTTCGCCCCCCAGTCGGTCATCACCGAAGACAACGTGGTTGTGGCGATCGAAACGGTGCTCTATTTCACGATCACCGACCCCCGCTCGGCCACTTACGAAGTCGCCAATCCGCTGCAGGCGATCGAGCAACTGACCGTCACCACCTTGCGCAACGTGATTGGCGGGCTGACGCTCGAGGACACGTTGACCGCGCGTGAGAACGTCAACACCCAGTTGCGGGTCGTTCTGGATGAGGCGACCGGTAAGTGGGGGATACGCATCAACCGCGTGGAGATCAAGTCGGTGGACCCGCCGCAGGACATCAGGGCGGCGATGGAGAAGCAGATGCGCGCCGAGCGCGACCGTCGTGCCGCGATCCTTACCGCCGAAGGCGAGAAGCAGGCCCAGGTTCTCACCGCCGAAGGTCAGCAGCAGGCGGTGGTACTGCGCGCTGAGGGCGACCGGCAGGCGGCGGTTTTGCGCGCGGAGGGCGAAGCGAAGGCGATCGACACGGTGTTCAAAGCGATCCACGAGGGCAAACCTTCGCGCGAGCTGCTCAGCTATGAATACCTGCAGATGCTGCCCTCGCTCGCCGAAGGGGACTCCAACAAGGTTTTCGTGATCCCCTCGGAGTTCGCCGAGGCGTTCGGTGGCATCGGCGAGGCGATCGCTCGGCGCAGCAAGCCCAACCAGCCTGAGTGATGTTCGAGTCCCTCGCCGAGAAGCTGCAGGCCACACTGGGCGATGTTCGCCAGCGGGGGACCCTGACCGAGGGCGACATCGAGCAGGCGATGCGCGAGATCCGTCTTGCTCTGCTCGAGGCGGATGTGAACTTCAAGGTCGTCAAGAGCTTCACCGCCGATGTGAGGGAACGCTGCATGGGCGCCGACATCGTCGGCAAGCTCAACCCAGGCCAGCAGGTGGTGAAGATCGTCGGCGAAGCGCTCACCGAATTGATGGGAGGCTCACCCCCCGGTGGCGCGGAGGAGCCGGCCGCCCTGAGGTTTGCCTCGAGTCCGCCCACCGTGATCTTGATGGCGGGCCTGCAAGGGTCGGGCAAGACGACCGCTTCGGCCAAGCTGGCGCGCTACTTGCGCGAGGAGCATTCCTCCTCGGTGGCCCTGGCCGCCTGCGACGTGTATCGACCGGCCGCCGTCGACCAGCTGGTCAAGGTCGGGGCCCAAGCCGGGGCCACGGTGTACGAGCAAGGCACTGACCGTGACCCGGTGCAGATCGCGGGCTGGGCGTTGGAGCGCGCCGTCGAAGAGGGCAAGGATGTGCTGATTGTCGATACGAGCGGCCGCCTGCACGTCGACGAGGTCTTGATGGCTGAGCTCGTGAGCATTCGCGACGCCGTCAAACCCACCAACGTGCTGCTTGTCGTCGACGCGATGACAGGCCAGGACGCCGTCAACGTTGCTGAGCAGTTCGCCGAGGCGGTGCAGTTCGACGGCGTGGTCATGAGCAAGCTCGACGGAGATGCTCGTGGTGGTGCCGCCTTGTCTGTCAAGGCGGTCACGGGCAAGCCGATCTTGTTCGCCTCCACGGGCGAGAAGCTGGATCGGTTCGAGCGCTTCCATCCCGATCGCATCGCCCAGCGGATTCTTGGCATGGGCGACGTGATGAGCTTGATCGAGACGGCCGAGCGCCAGTTCGACGAGACCCAGGCGGCCGATTTGGAGCGAAAGCTCAGGCGCAACGAGTTTGGTCTGGACGACTTCTTGGATCAGTTGAAGACGATTCGCCGGATGGGTCCGCTCACCAACGTGCTCGGCATGATCCCCGGGTTCGCGGGTGCCCAGCTGAAAGGGATGAAGGTCGACGAGCGCGAGCTCGACCGGGTACAGGCGATCATTCTCTCGATGACCCCCGAAGAGCGCACCAGGCCCGAGCTGATCAAGGGCTCTCGCCGGCTGCGGATCGCCCGGGGCTCGGGCACCAACGTGCAACAGGTCAACCAGCTCGTCAAGCAGTTCGGCCAAATGCGCAAGATGATGCGCGGGATGACCCGCGGCAAGATGCCCGACATCGGCGCTCTCATGCGCCAGGCGCGTTGAGCGTCTAAGCTCCTAGCTTGTTCGGTAAGCATTCAGAGAGGAAACTGTGTCGGTAAGGCTGAGGCTCACTCGTGTGGGCGCAAAGAAGAACCCGATTTGGCGTGTCGTCGTCGCCGATCAGCGCTCCCCGCGTGACGGGCGCGTGATCGAGACGATCGGCCACTACAACGCTCAGACGAACCCCTCGACGATCGTGATCGACGAGGAGCGGGCCAAAAGCTGGCTGGCTCGGGGGGCGCAACCGTCCAATACGGTCGCCAAGCTTCTGAGAATCCAAGGCATCTCCTAGCGCTGTACAGCGATTGAATGTCCGGCGAGGTCATGAGGGAGCTGCTCGAATATCTCGCCCAGGGCTTGGTCGATCGTCCCGAAGAGGTGTCGGTCGAGCAGTTCGAGGAGGACGACGGGACGGTCGTGCTCGAGCTGTGCGTCGCCGACGAGGACTACGGCAAGGTGATCGGCCGAGGAGGACGTACGGCGCAAGCACTGCGCACCGTCGTGAAGGCGGCCGCGGTCAACGAGAAGCGCCGCGTGCTCCTCGACATCGTCGATTGAGGCGCGCGCGTTGAGCGCGGAGTCCGACGACCCGTCGCGGAGGGATACGGCCACGCCCAAGGATCGCGACGGCTCGCGGGCCGACTCGAGCGCGCTGTCCGCCGGTCGTGTGGGGCGCGCGCACGGCTTGGACGGAAGCTTCTACGTGACAGCTCCCAAGCCCCGCCTGCTCGCCTTGGGTGTAACGGTGAAGCTGGACGGTCGGGTGGCGGAGATCGTCAGGCGGGCGGGCACCGACGAGCATCCGCTCATACGCTTGCGGGGGGTCGAGGACCGTGGCGCGGCCGAGGCTCTGCGGGGACTGGAGCTGATCGTCGATTTCGCTGAGGCCCCCGAGCTCGAGGAGGGAGAGTGGTGGGCCGGCGAACTGGAGGGCTGCGAGGTGTTCGACGGGCAGCGTCGTATCGGGACGGTCCATCGCTTGGTCGAGCTGCCTTCGTGCGAGGCTCTGGAGGTCCGCTTGGACATCTCAAGCCATTCTGGCGGCGTCTCCGAGCTGCTCGTCCCGATGGTGCGCGACGCGGTCCGAGGTGTCGATCCGGCCATGCGTCGAATCGACGTGGACATGGGCTTCCTGGAGGAGTTGCTGTGAGATCACACGCAGTCGGTCGGCCCGTTGAGCTCGCAGGGGTTCAATGATGGAAATTGACGTCTTCACACTGTTCCCCGAGTGGTTTGACTGGTTTGCCGAGCAGCGCCATGTGCGCAACGTGCTCGACGCGGGATCTCGACTGAATTGCGTGAACATCCGCGAGCACACGCCCCTCAGCGGAGGTCAGGTCGACGACACGCCCTGTGGAGGAGGCGCCGGCATGGTTTTGCGTGTCGACGTTATCGACGCCGCTCTCAGCGCCCGCTACGGGACCGACGCAACGCGGGTCCGTGAGGACCGGCGCGTGATCGCGCTCACCCCCGGCGGGCGCTCTCTGGACGAGGAGTACGTGCAGGAGCTCGCCGCCGAGCCGGCGCTCACATTTCTTTGCGGGCGCTACGAGGGCTTCGACGAGCGGGTCGTCGAGCACTTCGCCGGCGAGACGCTCTCGATCGGGCGCTACGTCCTCTCCGGCGGCGAGCTCGCGGCGATGGTCGTATGCGACGCCGTTCTGCGCAAGTTGCCCGGTGCGCTCGGCCACGCCGATTCCGCAGCGGAGGAGTCTTTCAGCGAGGTTTTGGGGGGCGATCCCGAGTATCCGCACTACACGCGTCCCGTCGAGTACCGGGGCTGGCGAGTGCCCGAGGTTCTTCTCTCCGGCCATCACGAGCGCATCAGGGAGTGGCGTTTGGAGCAAAGCCGCGATCGCGGCCGGCGAGACAGGTAAGCGCTTGCCTGCGCTTGTCCGCGCGTCGTTCGCTACCATTCGCGGTCGCGTCGGCCGAGTGCAGGGTATTTCCGCTCACACGACGTCTTCTTCTTATGAGCACCGTTATCGAAAGCATCGAGCGTGCGCAACTGCGCCGCGTCCCCGATTTTGCGCCTGGCGATCGCGTCAAGGTGCACTTCCAGGTGATCGAGGGCACGCGCCGGCGCATCCAGGTGTTCGAGGGTGTGGTCATCAAGCGCCAGGGTCACGGCGCGCGCGAGACCTTTACCGTGCGCAAGCAATCGTTCGGCGTCGGCGTGGAGCGCATGTTCCCGGTTCATTCGCCGAAGATCGAGCGCATCGAGGTGGCCGCCAGGGGCGATGTCCGCAGGGCCAAGCTCTACTACCTGCGCGACCGGGTGGGCAAGCGCGCTCGTGTGCGCGAGCGTCGCTACACCGGCCCGGAGCAAGCTGTCGAATCGGGCCTGCTGTATGGGGCGGAGGAGGCCACCGACGCGGATGGCGCGACCGCCACCGAGACGCTTGCCGAGACGCCGGGGGCCGACACGGTGGATGCCGCGACGGATCCCGTCGAGGATGCGCAGAGCACTGTTTCGACTGACAACGCAGAGCAGCCGGTTGCAGCCCAGGAGTCGGGTGGGGAGGCCTCCGCTGAGGCAGAGGCCTCAGACACGCAGGATGCCGCCGCGGCAGCCCCGGCGAAGGCGGACGCGGACGAGCCTGCTCCCTCCGACGCCGGCGACTCGGCGGCGTGAGCGCCGACCCTGCCTCGGCGAAAGGCGCCGGGCGCAAGGGCACCGGTGGGGTCTCCGGGTCCGGTCCGGGCAGCGAGACGCCCAAGTCAAAGACCAATTCGGTTGTAGAGCTGATTGTGATCGTGCTGGTCGCAATCGGTCTGGCTCTCGCGATCCAAGCTTGGATCGTAAAGCCTTACAAGATCCCGAGCGGGTCGATGGAACCGACGTTGAAGGTGGGCCAGAGAGTCCTCGTGGACCGCGTCGGCATGCATTTCAGCGGACCGAAAATCGGCGAGATTGTGGTGTTTCACCCGCCCAAGGACGCCGAACAGCAAATCTGTGGGCCGGCACCGCACATGGTCACGCCCGGCGGCGCCGCGTGCGATTCGCCCGAGCCGCAGGAGGCGAGCGTCAACTTCATCAAGCGTATCGTGGCCGGCCCGGGCGACACGCTCTACATCAAGGAAGGCCACGCTTACGTCAACGGCAAGCGCGAGAAAGACTCCTACATCAACCCCTGCGAAGGTGGCTCTGAGTGCAATTTCCCGACGCCGATCAAGATTCCCGCCGGTCATTGGTTCATGATGGGTGACAATCGTGGCGAGTCGGACGACAGCAGGTTCTGGGGACCAGTCCCCACAAGTTGGATCATCGGAGGGGCCTTTGCCACCTACTGGCCTCCCGACCGCATCGGCTTCCTCTAGATCTCACGCCGTCGATCGAGTGCAAGGGAAGCGACCGTCTTCGCGGGCGCCCTATTCAAAGCGTGCGGCGCGGCGCCGGGCGCGTCGCAAAAGCGGCCAGCGGCTGTTCGCGTTCGACCGTGCCTTGGGCGGGCGTCTGGTGGCAGGCGCCGATGAGGCAGGCCGCGGCTGTCTTGCCGGGCCGCTCGTGGCAGCGGCCGTCCTGTTCGACTATGAGCGGCTCACCACCAAGGAGATGCGTGCGCTGGCGAGCTTGAACGACTCCAAGCAGCACAAAGCCCAGGCCCGCGAGGAGCTATACCCACTTGTGCTGAGCACAGCCTCGCGCGTGACCGTCGTCTCACGTTGCGTAAGGGGGATCGATTCGCGTGGCCTGCACAAGACCAACTTGGCCGCTTTGCGTGACGCGATCCGCGGAGTAACTAGTGGCCTACCGGAAGAGGTGATCTGTCTGATCGACGGTTTCGCGGTGCCCGAGTTCGAGCGACCCCAGCGTCCGGTCGTGGGCGGCGACGCCACCAGCGCCGCGATCGCGGCCGCATCGATCGTGGCCAAGGTGACCCGCGACCGCTACATGCACCACGCCGACGAGACGCATCCCGGTTGGAGCTTTGCCGAGCATGTCGGCTATTCCACCCCCGTACACCGCGAAGCGATCGAACGTAACGGCGTCTCGCCGCTACACCGCATGTCGTTTCAGTCTCTGGCCTACCAGCAGCTGGCGCTCTAGGCCATCCGCGGCCATCTCCGTGCGACTGGCCGGTGAGCGAGAGCTATACGGACAGAAGGTCGGTTGCAGACTCGACCTGGAAGACCGTCGGGAAGCGATCTTCAAGACCACAAGCATGAAGGGCGCCGCTAATGACTCGCGCCGCGCTCTCGGCCGCGCTTGCCGGGTCAGGCTGGTCATCGGCGAGCACCAGCACGATCGTCGATGCGTCCTGCTCCCAGGTCGCCACGGGACCGAGCTCGGAGTGCTCGCTCTCCAGGTATCGGGTGAGCGGCAACCAGATCGCCTCGTCTCCGAAGGGCACATTTGCGACAGATGTCCAAGTTCGATACTCCACGATCATCTCTTATATCCCTTTCTCCGCAAACAAGCCAGCAGATTCTCCAGCGACCGCGAGGACGAAGGGGTACCGGCAATCCTGCATGGTGGCTGATTCCGGTCGGGGGGGAAGAACAGCCAGTACTCCTTGCGCTTTTCCACACGCCAGCCCTGCCGCTCGGCCTGGTCCCTGATCTTCTTGAGATCCCCACGCGCAGTCACCAAGCCCCCTCGATGTGATCCAGGCGCAGCAGATTGTCTGACCCATCGACGATCACGCCGACGGCATCGAAGCGGATTGTGTGGGCCTTGGGGCGGGCGTGGGTGTTCTCGTACAGCCAGGCGCACGCCAATCGCTTCAGGCGCGTGCGTTGGCTGAACTTCAGCCATGCCAGCGGTTGATTCTCGGGACATAGCCCTCTGCGATGGTTGCTCGCGCGGCGTGTCTTGACCTCGGCGAAGACGAGGGTGTGCTTGTCGAAAGCGATCAAATCGATCTCTCCGTGGCGAGTCCTCACGTTACGCGCGACGAGCACGAATCCCAGGCGGCGAAAGTGCGCGATCGCGAGATCCTCGCCGAGGGTGCCCAAGGCGCGGCGCCGATGGCCTGGAACCGGCGCGCCCGGCGTGGGGGTGAGGGCGGACGGCGGTTTGGGCGATGGCCCAGGTTTGGGTGGTGGCGAGGGCTTGGACGCCTGCGAAGGCTTGGGTTTGGGTATGCGTGGGTGTGGCGCGGTGGACGACATCGCTCGACCATAGACCCAAAAATGTGACGAAAGAGACACATTTGCCCCGTTTCGCAAGCCGGTTTGCTCGATAACACGCCAAACTCGCCGCAAGCAGCGCCCGGGCAGCGCCTGGGCGGGGGATATCCTGACTTTCCCGCTCGCATCCTCTTGCCTGAGACAACGCCGCCCGAGCCATGACCGACGCTACCCCCAACCCCAGCGGAGCAGCCGCCACCACGGCCGCGGCCGTCGATGTCGAGCGTGACGCCGCCGATGTCAAGCGCCCAGCCGATGTCGAGCGTGGTGCCAATGTCGAGCGTGGCGCCGATGGCGCGCGCTTCGGAATCGACGGCGTCAGCGGCTTCATGGGCATGCGTTGGGAGCGGCCCGACACCGTTCGCCTCACGATCCGCCCCGAGTTGATCAACGCCGGAGGGCTCCTCTCGGGTGTCGTCACATACGCCCTCGTGGACTACTGCATGGGCTCGACCCTTTGGCCCCACACCGGGGAGCAGGAGCGCATCGCGACTCTCAACATTTCGATCAACTACATCCAGACGGCGGTCGAGGGCGACATCGTATGCACGACGGAGCTCGACCGGCGCAACCGAACCAACGCGGTTCTACGCAGCGAGGTGCGCCATGAGGACGGTCGGCTCCTGGTCACCGCAATCGGCAGCTACGCGATCTTCCCCGCGCGCAAGCCTCGCCCCGCCTGACCTCGGCAAGCGCGTGCCCGGAACAACTCGCACCCCTCGCGTGCTCACCATTGCCGGGTCGGACTCGGGCGGAGGTGCCGGGATTCAGGCCGACCTCAAGGCGTTTGCCAGTTGTGGCGTGCACGGCATGAGCGCGATCACAGCGATCACGGTCCAGAACACGCTGGGCGTGGAGGCGGTCCACGCGATCCCGCCCGAGATGGTCCGCGCCCAGGTTCGCGCGGTGCTCGTTGACATCGGGGTCGACGCCGTCAAGGTGGGGATGCTCGGGAGCGCCCCCACAATTCGCGCCGTGTCCGCCGCGCTCGACGAACTCCCCGCCGGCACCCCTGTCGTTGTCGATCCCGTGATGGTGAGCGAGTCGGGTGCCCGCCTGCTCGACCCCGACGCTGAGGGTGCGATGCAGGCCGAAATCCTGCCCAGAGCCACGATCCTCACGCCAAACCTGCCCGAGGCCCGCGCGCTCGTGGGCAGCTCCTGTGCTCGCGACGTTTCTGACCCCGAGCAACACGAAGCCTCGGTCCTGGCCCGCGCCGTGCTCGCGCTCGGCCCCAAGATCGTCGTGCTCACCGGAGGTCACCGCGAGCAGGCCACCGATCTCTTCCTCGATTCGGACTCCCCCGAACGGATCGTGAGCATCCCCGGAATGCGTCATGCCGACGGGGCCGCCCACGGTTCTGGTTGCACCCACTCCTCGATTCTCGCCGCCCAGCTTGCCCTCGGGCGCGCCCCGCTCCAAGCCGCCTTCGCTGCGCGTGCCTTGACGGGGGAGGCTGTCGCGCGCGGCCTGCGCGACATCGGCCAAGGCCCCGGCCCGGTCGACGCGATCGGCCTTGCGCGTGTTCGGGCCGAGCCCGGTTTGTCATAATCGCGGCATGAGGCTGTTGCGCGTCAAGCCCGGTCATGGTGAGGTGGTGTTGGCCGAAGGCGACGTCGCTGTGCCAGAGCAGCACGCCGAGCTGGTGCAAGCTTTTCGTCGCGAGCTGGACGCTGGCATGTGGGCCGCCGTGCCCACCTTCAGTGAGGCTGGACGTCGCCAAGCCGAGCTGGTTCGCAGCTTCGAGGAGGTCCCGCTCGACGCCGAGCGCGTCATCTTCTTCCCCCGGGCCGCGGGCGGCTGCTGATGCTCGCTCCTTCGCCCTTTTTGGGGTGCGGCGTCGAAGCCTCACGCCGGGCGTCCTGAGGCTCCCTGGTGCTTGCTTTCGGAACGCTCTCGATCGTGCTCCTGGCGCTGCTCTGTGTCCTGGCTCTGCAACGTGCGCGGCACAGCGCCCTGCCGGCGACCCTGAGGTCTTTGCCCGAGCGCTTGCGCGGGGGCTCCGCTCACCCGCTCACCGACTACGACCCGGGTCGCGAGCTGCGCGCCGAGCAACGTGCACGTGAGCTCCTGCGCTCGTGCGTCAATGAGGAGGAGTGGGCCATGTATCGCGAACTTGGATTCATGCGCGTGTGGGGGACCTCACGGGAGCGCACGACTTCGCGGCTACGCGGGGCCTCAGAGGACGATGGGCCTCCAGGGCGGCGCGCAGGCTCACCCCAATGCGCCCACGCGTACCTGATCTACCCGCACAAGCCGATCCTCGCGTATGTTCCCGAAGGAGGCCGCATCGTGGGCGAGTATTGCGTCGAGTTTCCCGACCAGACCCGTCCCTACGGCAGTCCCAGGCTGCCCGACTCCGACGATGTGCTCGCCAAGTGGATCAGGCTGACCGCCGACGAGCAAGGCCTGATCGAGCACGCCAACATGCACCTGCCCGGACGCCAGATCCGGATCGTAAAGGCGCGCCGCGACCTCGCCCGCCTGGCGGCGTGGGAACGCGAGCGCGAGGCCACGCCCAGGCGAGCGCCTCGTCGCGTCGGTAGTGTTCCGGCGCTGTGACCGAGCCCACCGCTTTCGACCTAAAGCACCGCTCGCGAGCTCTCACCGAGGGGCCCGAGCGAGCCGCCGCGCGTGCCTACTTGCACGGGATCGGCTACACCGCCGAGGATCTTGCCAAGCCGATCGTCGGCGTCGCCCACTCGTGGATCGAGACGATGCCTTGCAACTTCAACAACCGCGTATTGGCAGCCAAGGTCAAGGAGGGCATCCGGGCCGCCGGCGGCACGCCGATGGAGCTCAACACGATTGCGATCTCCGACGGCATCACGATGGGCACGTCCGGTATGCGCGCATCGCTGGTCTCACGCGAGTTGATCGCCGACTCGATCGAGTTGGTCGCCTCGGCCCACGCGTTCGACGCACTGGTGGTGATCTCTGGCTGCGACAAGACGATCCCGGGTGCGGTGATGGCCCTGGCGCGACTCGACATCCCCGGACTGATGCTCTACGGCGGCTCGATCCGTCCCGGTCACTACAAGGGCCACGACGTCACGATCCAACAGGTTTTCGAGGCGGTTGGAGCCTACGCCGCCGGCAAGATCACCGAGGCCGAGCTGCACGAGCTCGAGGAGGTTGCCTCACCCGGAGCCGGCGCGTGTGGAGGCCAGTTCACGGCCAACACGATGGCCATGGCCTTCGAGGTGCTCGGCATCTCGCCGGCGGGCTCGTCGATGGTCCCTGCCGAGGACGGACACAAGTTGAAGGTCGCCGTCGAGTGCGGCGAACTGGTGATGGACGTGTTGCGTCGGGGGTTGCGCCCAAGCGAAGTGATCACCAAGGCCGCCTTGGAGAACGCCATCGCGGCGGGTGCCACGAGCGGGGGTTCCACCAACATCGTGCTCCATCTGCTCGCCGTGGCACGCGAAATGGGCGTCCCGCTCTCGATCGAGGAGTTCGACGCGATCTCCGAGGCCACACCCCTGCTGTGCGATCTGCAACCCGGCGGACAGTACGTCGCCACCGACCTCTACGAGGCGGGCGGAGTGCCGCTGGTGTTGCGCCGCCTGCAAGAAGCCGGCGTGCTGCGCTCCGAGGAGATCACCGTCACCGGGCGCTCGATCGGCGAACACGCCCAGGAGGCCCGGGAAACCCCCGGTCAGCAGGTCGTGCGTCCTCTCGATGATCCGCTCAAGTCAACCGGCGGCTTTGCGATCCTGCGCGGCAACGTGGCGCCCGACGGGTGCGTCGTCAAGCTGGCCGGCCACGAGCGTCGCCTGCACGTTGGTCCGGCCAAGGTGTTCGACGGCGAGGAGGCCGCCATGGCCGCCGTGCTCGCCCACGAGATCGAAGAGGGCGACGTGGTCGTGATTCGCGGCGAGGGCCCCGCGGGCGGTCCCGGAATGCGCGAGATGCTCGCGGTCACCGCGGCGATCGTCGGCGAGGGGCTGGGGGAGAGCGTCGCCCTGATCACCGACGGGCGCTTCTCCGGCGCCACGCACGGTTTCATGGCCGCCCACGTGGCCCCCGAGGCGGTCCGCGGTGGTCCCATCGGCGCGCTCTCAGACGGCGACGAAATCACGATCGATGTCGACGCTCGCCGCATCGACGCGGCGCTCAGCGACGAGCAGATCGCCGAGCGTCTGGCCTCCTACAAACAGCCCCCGCGCGCCGACGAGCATATCGACGTGGCGGTCCGCAAGTATGCCAAGCTGGTGGGCTCAGCCGCACAAGGCGCGGTCACGAGCTGAGCGTCAGGAGGCGGTGGCAGGCTGCTCGGCCATGAACTGCTCGAGCAGTTCGTTGAAAGCGGTGGGTCGCTCCAACATCGCCACGTGACCGGTTCCCTCGAATACGACCTTGCGCGAATTGGGGATCAACCGCTCGAACATGTCGGCGTCGCCCACCGGGATGATCTTGTCTTCGGCGCCCCACACGATCAATGTCGGGCACGCGATCTCCGGTAGGCGCTCGGCGATCGGATAATCGATGTTCGCGCGAAGAGCCTGCATGAAGCCGGGCTTGCCCGCGCCGCGCAACTGCTCGGCCGCCAATGCCGCCGGCAGCCGGCTCGGATGGCGGGTTACCGTCCCGAGCGTCATGTTGCGCAGCCCGGGTCGGCGCGCTATCCAGTCCGAGCGAGCGGCCGTCCAGCCCGTGTATGCGGCAAGCATCGGGGCCAAACGTCGCAGATAGGGCTCGAGGCGCTGCACCTCGCGATGCTGGTAGGTGCTGATGCCCGCGGCCGAGACGAGCACAAGGCGCTCGACCCGCTGCGGGAACGCGATCGCGAGCTCAGCCGAGACGAAGCCGCCCATCGAATTGCCCACGACCGTCGCCGCGTCGATCGCGAGCACGTTGCACAGACCATCCAAGATGCGTGCATACCCCGAGATCGTGATGTCCTGGTTGGGCATCGGCGAGTGACCGAAGCCCGGCAGGTCCATCGCGATCACGCGATGGGTGCGCGCAAATACGGGCAGTTGCTCCAACCAGTTGGGCCACGAGCCCGACAGCCCGTGCACGAAAACGATTGGATCGCCCTCGCCCATATCGATCACGTTGAGGGGCGTCCCCGCGACCTGGATCCAGCGCTGATGTTCGCGCCAGTCGACTTCCAGCCAAGCCGAGCGTCCCGTCGGCCCATAGGGTTGCCGGCGATCGGTCCTTGGGAGCGTGTCGACGCCGGCCATCAGTCAATAATCTACTCCACCCAGTGCGCATCGCCATCGACATCGACTCGACCCTGCACCACTATTGGGACATCCTCTCGGAGATCTCGTGCCGGCGCTTCGGCATCGAGTTGCCCTACGAGGAGCAGTTCACCTGGGGCATCACGCGTCTGCGCCCCGATCAACTGGAGCTGTGCATCGAGGAGAGTCACAGCGACGACGCGATCCTCGCCGGCAAGCCATATCCCGGCGCGGTCGAGACCGTGCGCACGTGGTGCGAGCAAGGCCATTTCATCCACATAACCTCCCACCGCTCGACCCGGTGCGCCGAGGTCACCACGCGTTGGTTGCAAAGCCTGGGCTTGCCTTTCGACGATCTGTGCTGCTCCTACGACAAGGTCTCTCGTTGCGTGGAGCTCGATATCGAACTGCTGATCGACGATTCCCCCTTGAACATCGGCGCCGCCCTGGAGCGGGGGATAGAGGCCGCCACGATCGTGCACCCCTGGAACGCGGAACTGTGCGAGGTCGAGGACGTACCCGCGGCACACGACTGGTACGAGCTGGCGGCGATGCTGGCGCCCCGGCTCTCTCCGTCCTCGCCGACGCTGGTCAGGCCCGGCTGAGTCAGCCACGGACCTTGGCGGAGCGCGTGCCGGTAGCGAACGTCCGCCTGAGCGAGCCCGCCGCTTTGGCAGGGCGCCTGGCGCCAACGGCGAATTACCCGGTGATGAGCACCGCTGAACCCGACAGTCCACCAACCCTCCGCGAGTCCTGGGAGGCCGCGCTTGCTCAGCTCGACCAAGACCTGCTGCGTACCAACACGGCTCCGCGCACGCGGCGGGCCTACGCGATCGACACCCTCCAGTTCGCCGTCTGGGCCGAGCCCCGCGTCCGCGTCCCATCAGCCGTGGACACGAGAGAGGTACGACGCTATATCTCCTACCTCTCCACCCTCGGGTTGAGCGCCGCCACGGTAGCGCGCAAGCTGGCCTCGATTCGTGCCCTGTTTCGCAGCCTGCGCGAGCACGGCCTGATTGAGCAGAATCCGGCCGATCTGCTCGCCACGCCGCGTCGCGGCTCGCATCTGCCGCAGGTGCTCAAGGCCCCCGAAGTCGCGCGCCTGCTCGACTCCATCCCATCTGGCGGCGGCAGCGGACCGCTCGAGATACGCGATCGTGCCTTGTTTGAGCTCGCCTACGCCTGCGGCCTGCGCGCCGAGGAGATCGTGTCCCTGAACGTCGAAGACGTCGATCACGAAGCCGAGCAGCTAAGGGTCGAGGGCAAGGGTTCGAAGACCCGCTTCGTGCCCGCCGGCGAGATCGCGCTGGGAGCCTTGCGCGGCTACCTTGAGCGCGCACGACCCGCGCTCGCCCAACCCGCCGCTTCCAGCGTCGGCAGACAAACGCCGGCACACCCGAGTGGGCGCCCCGACGATCTGCGAGCCCTGTTCCTGAGCCGCTCCGGGCGGCGACTGGGAACAAGCGACGTGCGCCGGCGCTTGCGCACCTGGACCGGTCGCCTCGGCGTGGCCGGCGGGATCTCCCCGCACACTCTGCGCCACAGCTTCGCGACCCACCTTTTGGACGGTGGCGCGGACCTGCGCACGATTCAGGAGTTGCTCGGCCACTCGAGCATCTCGACAACCCAGGTCTACACTCGGGTAGAGTCCGCCAGACTCAGAAGCGCCTATGCGCGCAGTCACCCTCGGGCCTGATCGGCGGGAGAAGACCCTGGAGACGAACGTAAAAGCGATCGAGCTACGTGAACTGTGGCGGCGCTATAAGTCAGACGGAGACCCTCGCGCTCGCGAGCGGCTGGTCGTCGCCTATTCACCCCTGGTCAAGTACGTGGCCGGTCGCACCGCGGCCGGGCTGCCCCCGCACGTCGAGGAGGCCGACCTGGTCTCCTACGGCCTCGTTGGCCTGATCTCCGCGATCGAGCGTTTCGACCCCTCGCGCGAGATCAAGTTCGAGACCTACGCGATCACCCGCATCAAGGGCGCGATCATCGACGAGCTGCGCTCGATCGACTGGGTGCCCCGCTCGGTCAGGGCCCGAGCACGCGAAATCGAGCGCGCCAACACCAAGCTCGAGCACCGTTTGCAGCGCACCCCAACCGACGAGGAGATGGCGGCCGAGCTGGAGCTCACGGTCCCCGAGTTCCACGAGTCGCTGCTCTCGATCTCCCACTCCTCGGTGGCGGCCCTCGACGAGCTTTGGAGCGTCTCGGACTCCAGCGGCGACCAGGTCTCCCTGATGGACACGATCGAGGACCCCAATGCGCCGGACCCCTCGCGCGCTCTGGACGTGGGCGACCTCAAGGACCGCATCGCCGACTCGATCGCCTCGCTGCCCGAGCGCGAGAAGCTTGTGATCGCCCTCTATTACTACGAGAACCTCACGCTTCGAGAGATCGGTGAGGTCCTCGGCGTGACCGAGTCGCGCATATCCCAGCTTCACACCAAGGCGGTCCTGCGCCTGCGCGGGCGCATGCAAGACGGCTCGTTCGAAGACTGACTTTCGGGTCACGCTGGTCCGCTGAGGTCAACCCTTGGCGCAAGTTTCGATCGGCGGTATCTTGCTGGAAGCGTTCAGCAAGGAGAGACAATGCGCCCGGCTCCCGATCGGATTCGCAACGTCGCCCTCGTCGGTCATCGCGGCTCGGGCAAGACCTCCCTGCACGAGGCGCTCCTGTTCGAGACCGCTGTCGTGAACAGGCTGGGATCGGTCCCCGACGCCAGCACCGCCTCCGACTCAGAAGCCGAGGAGCAGGCGCGTCAAATGTCGATTTCGCTGACCCTCAGCGCCGCCTCCTGGCGCGAGCACAAGATCAACCTGCTGGACACCCCCGGCGAGCCGAGCTTCGTCGCCGACGCGCTCGCGGCTCTGCGCGTTTGCGAGTCCGCCGTCTTCGTGATCAACGCCGTGGCCGGAGTCGAGGTCACTACAAGCCGGTTGTGGGCGCGCGCCGCCGAGCTTGACGCCGCCCGGCTCGTTTTCGTCAACATGCTCGACCGCGACCGCGCCGACTTCTTCGAGACCTTGGCTGCGCTCAAGCGGGCGTTCGGCCCGCACGCAATCGCCACCGAGATCCCTCTCGGCACAGACGACGTGGAAGGCGTAATCGACCTGCTCGACATGACCGCCTTCCGCCAGCGCTCGCCCGCACGCGCAGACTTCGAGGAGATCCCGATCCCCGACAGCCAGATCGAGCTCGCCGGCTCCTATCGCGAGCGTTTGATGGACGAGGTCTGCGAGGTCTCCGACACCCTCATGGAGCGCTACCTGGAGGGAGAGTCCATCTCCCACGAGGAGATCGCCGCCGCGCTCAAGCAGGGCACCAATCACGGCAAGCTGTTCCCGGTCACATGTGGCGTCGCCACGCGCAACCTCGGCACCTCGCGGCTGCTCGACGCGATCGTCGAGGACCTTCCCTCGCCGGTGAGCCACGGGCCGCTCCAAATCGGCGAGGTGGAGCTGTCGGCCTCAGCGCAGGACGAGCTCCTCGCCTACGCCTTCAAGACCCGCGCCGACCCCTACGCCGGGCGCGTCAATGTCGTGCGCGTCTACCAGGGCGTGCTCCACCACGACACCCACGCCCACAACACCCGCTCGCAAGCCCGCGAGCGAATCGGCCAGCCGATCGTCTTCGCCGGCAAGTCAAGCGAGCACGTCGCCGAACTGGGCCCCGGAGACATGGGTGCCGTGCCCAAGCTCAAAGACACCCACGCGGGCGACTGGCTCTCCGGTCGCGAGCGATCGCTCGAGATGCCCAGCCTTGCCCTCCCCGCTCCGGTGATGGCTTTCGCCGTGCAGGCCGCCTCCAAGGGAGATGAGGACAAGGTGTTCGGCTCCCTGCGGCGCCTGCGCGAGGAAGACCCCACGATCGACCTGCACCGCGATTCGCAGACCGGCGAGCAGATCGTCGCCGGACTCTCCCAGATGCACGTGGAAGTGATCGTCGAGCGCTTGCGCTCCCGCTTTGGTGTCGAGGTCTCGCTCAAGCCCCCGCGCGTCCCCTACCAAGAGACGATAAGAGCCCCCGCCAAAGGTCGCGGGCGCCACAAGAAGCAGACTGGAGGGCGCGGCCAGTTCGGCGCTTGTGAGATCGAGATAGCTCCGCTGCCCCAGGGCACCGGTTTCGAGTTCGTCAACCAGATCAAGGGCGGCGCGATCCCCAGCCAGTTCATAGGAGCCGTCGAAAAGGGCGTCCTGGAGGCGATGTCTCGCGGACCGGTGGCCGGCTATCCCGTCAAGGATCTCCAAGTCACGCTCATGGACGGCTCCTTCCACGCGGTGGACTCCTCCGAGCTCGCCTTCAAGCTCGCCGGCGCGCTCGCCATGCGCGAGGCCCTCGCCCAAGCCCGACCGGTCCTGATGGAGCCGATCATGCTCGTCAGCGTCTCGGTGCCCGACGAGCACGTGGGCGACACGATCGGCGACCTCAACAGCCGCCGTGGGCGTCCCCAAGGAATGGAGCCCGCGGGCTCCATGACCGAGATCAAGGCCGAGGTCCCCCTGGCCGAAATGCTCTCCTACGCGCCCGATTTGCGCTCGATCACCCAAGGTCAAGGCGACTACGCCCTTGAGCTGTTGCGCTACGAGCCGGCGCCTTCGCAGCTGGCCAAAAAGGTGCTCGAGCAGCTCGGCGAGGATCG
>JBAURN010000085.1:0-5565 GCA_049581225.1 Solirubrobacteraceae bacterium | reverse complement strand
CCCCCCCGGGCCGGGCCGCACTTGTGGGGCCCGGGCCATCGCCACATGTGGCGATGGCTTCAATTGACTTCAAACCATCCATCCCCCACCAAGAGGAGCCCCCCAGATGTTCGTGTTCAAGGCAGCCGTCGTCGGAGCGGGCACCATGGGCGGGCAGATCGCCCAAACGATCGCCGCCGCCGGCTTCCCGGTGGTGCTCAAGGACATCAACCAGGACCTCGTGCAGGCCGGTCTCGACGAGGCCCGCAAAGTGACCGAGGGCCAGGTCGCGAAGCTCGTCAAGAAGGAGCGCGTCACCGTCGAGCAGGGCGCCTCCCAGATCGAGGAGATCCTCGGGCGCATCGAGGGCACCACCTCCTACGGGAGCTTTGGCGACGTGGACTTCGTGATCGAGGCCGTGCCCGAGCGGATGGAGATCAAGCAGGCCGTGTTCGCCGAGCTCGACGCCGCCTGCCCCGGCCACGCGATCCTCGCGTCGAACACCTCCTCCCTTTCGATCGGGGAGATCGGCGAGGCCACCATGCGCCCCGACAAGGTGGTCGGCTTCCACTACTTCTATCCCGCCTCGATCATGCCCCTCGTGGAGATCGTGGAGGGCGACGAGACCTCCCCCGAAACGGTCACCGCCGCGCTCACCTTCGCCCAGGCGATTCGCAAGCAGCCGATTGCCTGCCTGGAGGTCCCCGGCTTTGTCGTCAACCGCATTCTGATGGCGGGCATGTCGGAGATCTGGCGCGAGCAGGAGGAGAAGAAACTCTCGATCAAGGCCATGGACGAGGGCATCGGCGCCGCCGGGGTTGTGCCGATGGGCCCCTACTTCCTGGTCAACCTGCTCGGCCTCGACACCGTCCTGCACGTCGCCGAGCACGTCGCCGACGCCTACGGCGAGGAGCGCTTCTACGTGCCCAAGGGCATGCAAAAGCTCGTATCCGAAGGCAAGCTTGGCGCCAAGACAGGCGGCGACGGGGTCTACAGCCCCTCCGGTGAGGCCAACCTCAAAGGCGACGAGCAGCCCAACGTGCAGGAGCTAGTGGAGCTGCTCAGCCTCAAGACGTTCGTCGAGGCCGCCCTCGTCCTGCAAGAGGGCGTGGCCACGCACCGCGACATCGACTTCGGGATGATGGCCGGCGCCGGCCTTGACCCCCGCAGGGGCCTGATGCCGCCCTTCATGAAGGCCGACGCCGAAGGGCTCGACACCGTTTTGGAGCGCCTGGAGAACCTGGCCGAGCGCCACGGCCAGCGCTTCGCGCCACCCGCGATCTTGCGCCGCCTGGTCGCCCAGGGCCGGCTCGGCCAGAAAAGCGGCCAAGGCTTCTACGCCTACCCCCAGCCCGACCCCGAGCAGCCCGCCGAGGTGGTCAAGATCGAGCGGCGTCCCGACGGTATTGCGATCGCGTGGCTCGCCAACGGGCAGATGAACTCGATCTCGCCTCAGGTGATCGAAGACCTCGCCAAGGTCTGGCGACAGGTCAAGGACGGGATCGGCGAGGGCGTGCCGGTGCGAGCGCTTGTGATCGCCTCCTCAAACCCCTTCTTGTTCAGCGCGGGCGCCGACATCAAGGCCTTCACCTCGATGGACGCCTCCTCCGGCGAGCAGCTGATCCACGCGGCGCACGCCCTCTTTCGTGAGCTCGGCTCGCAGGGAATCGCCACGATCGCCGCCGTCAACGGCCTCGCCTTCGGTGGTGGCTGCGAGCTGGCAATGGCCTGCGACGTGCGCATCGCCGCGCGCTCGGCCACCTTCGGCCAGCCTGAGATCAAGCTCGGGATCATCCCCGGCTTTGGCGGCACCCAACGCCTGCCGCGCCTCGTCGGCGAGAACAAGGCCCTGGAGATGAATCTCGTGGGCGACCCCATCATGGCCGAAGAGGCATTCGAACTCGGTCTCGTCAACCGCATGGTGGAGGACCACGAACTGCTCGACACCGCCCTCGCTTGGGCGCGCAGGCTGGCCAGTCAGGCGCCGACCGCCCTGGAGCAGATCAAGCGCGTCTCCGGCGCCGGCGACCTGGACGAGGGCATCGAGGCCGAGAAGCGGGGCTTTGCCACGGCGTTCTCCTCTGAGGACGCCAAGGAGGGCATATCCGCCTTCCTGGGCAAGCGCGCCCCGCGCTTCCAAGGTCGCTGACCGGGGCGTCGGGGGCACATCTTTGGAGCCCGTTGAACCGGTTCTCGCGGCGGGCGCGGGAGTGCTCGGGAGGGTGTTTGCATCCAAAATTGCCCGGCCCGCTCAAGCTGAGCCGGACTGGTGCCGACACCTCGTGCATGTCAATTCCAAATAATGGGTTGAGCGCTCCGAATCATCGTAACGGTGAGGACCCCGACTCAGCCTCGGCCGACGAGCGCGAGGCCGGCGGCGAGCGCGTGGGAGACACATATCTGGCCGACCAGGTTTCGCCGGAGGCGAGGATGGAGCTGGAACGTCAGCTGCGCGACCTCGGCGAGAGCCTTAAACAGCGCACCGCCGACGTGGTCAGCGGCATTCGCCGGCGCAACGAGGAATCGGGCGTCGTGCTCGAGCCGATCGTCGAAGAGAGCTTCGTCAAGGTCGGCACCGTCTCGACCGAGGCGGTCGCCCGCTGGATGGCCGGCGAGGGCGCCGAGGTGGCGCGCGAGGTCGGCCAGGAGTCCTGGAGCATCTTCGGTCAGCTCGCCGCCCAGCGCGCCGCGCCGCTGAACGAGGTCACCAAGCGCTGCTTGCGCTGGCGCGACGCCGCCGCGGACATGATTGGCGAGATCGTCACCGAGCTTCAGCTGGGAGAGGGCGTCCTCGAGCGAGCCCTCTCGATGCTTCAGCGCAGCCTCGACGTGACCTTGGTGCGCATGTGCCAGTCCTATGAGGTGGAGCGCCAGCGCGCCCACGAGGAGCTCTCTCGCCGCCAGGAGGAGCTTGCCTTCATGGCCACCCACGACGCGCTCACCGGCCTGCCCAACCGCACTCTGATCCTCGATCGCGTCGAGCAGATGCTGGTCCGCTCGCGGCGCAGCCAAACTCCGGTGGCGGCCCTGTTCGTGGATCTGGACAACTTCAAGGGCATCAACGACACGCTCGGACACGGCGTCGGCGACCAGCTCCTGCGTGCCGTCGCCGCCCGCCTGGAGGGGGTCGTGCGTGACATCGACGCCCTCGGGCGCCTTGGCGGCGACGAGTTCGTGGTGGTCGCCGAAGGCATGTCTTTGGCCGCCGGCCCCGAGCTGATCGCCGAGCGCCTGCTCGCCGCGCTCAAGCAACCCTTCAAGCTCAAGGGCGCCGAGTCCAAGCGCCTGACCGTGACCGCCAGCGTGGGCGTCGCGATGGGCGACCGCGCCACCGCCGAAGAGCTCCTGCGCGACGCCGACATCGCCATGTATCGCGCCAAGTGGGAGGGCAAGAACGGCTACGTCGTGTTCGAGTCCGGGATGCAGGACGACGTGCAGAGCAAGATGGAACTGGAGATGGACCTGCGCGACGCCTTCACGGGCGAAGAGTTCTTCGTCGTGTATCAGCCCACCTTCAACCTGCGCGACATGGTCCCCACCGGCATGGAGGCCCTGATCCGCTGGCGCCACCCCCGTCGCGGCGTGGTCCAGCCCGACGACTTCGTCCCGATCCTCGAGGAGACCGGGCTGATCGTCGATGTCGGCCGCTGGGTTCTGCGTGAGGCCTGCCGTCAAGGCGCCGCGTGGCGCGAGTCCGGTCGCGATATCGGCATCGCCGTCAACGTCGCCGCCCGCCAGCTCGACCGCGACGAGCTGGTCTCCGAAGTGGCCGAGGCACTCAGCGAGACCGGACTCGACGCCGACGCGCTCACGATCGAGATCACCGAGACCACGATCATGGCCAACGCCGAGCAAACAGCCGTGCGTCTGGCCGCGATCAAGGACCTGGGTGTGCGCGTGGCGATCGACGACTTCGGCACCGGCTACTCCTCGCTCGCCTACCTCCAACGTTTCCCGGTCGACGCTCTCAAGATCGACCGCTCGTTCATCGCCAAAATGGGAGAGGACAGCGAGGGGGAGACCTTGATCAGGACCCTTGTGCAGCTCGGCAAGTCGCTCTCGATCGAGACCTTGGCCGAGGGCATCGAGCAAGCCCACGAGCTGTCTTTGCTGCGAGCCGAGAGTTGCGACACCGGTCAGGGCTTCCTGTTCGCGCGCCCACTTGACGTCGCCGAATGCGAGCTGTTCCTGGAGAAGTGGGCCGCCTCCGTGGAGGCCTCACCGGCGCCCCAGGGACCCTCGCTCACCGCCTGAGCGTCAGCGGGTCTTGACCAGATCGTGTCGCGGCTCGATCCGCCAGCGCGCCGCCAACTCGTCGAGCTCGTCGTTCAAGGTCCAGCGGTCGGCCAGCGGCTCGCCTTCGTATTCGGCGCTGGCGCCCTTCAGCGCCATCGAGCCGCTGTTGTCGCCGATCGCGCGCAGCTCGGCCACATCGGTCTCGCTCAGCCTGATCTCGGCCGGTAGCGACGCCAGATCGGCGCGCTTGTCCTCAATCTGGCGGGCATCCGACCCGCTCTCCTGGATCAGGGTGGGGGCCACGCAGCAGACCGCCTCGTGTGCGAGGTTCCACTGGCAGGCCAGCTGCAACGTCGTCAATCCGTGTCGCTCGGCATAGGGGCGCATCCGCTCCAGCTTCTTGACCCCCGCCTCAACCCAGCCGGCCGGTCTGAACTTGCGGTGGTCGTACTCCGCGAACGCATGTCCCGCGCGTACGTCGTCATGGAACACGCCGCCATAGTCCACGACCCGCGTGATCAGCTTCACGTCGTTGGCCGCGGCCGCGTCGAGTACCAGCTCACCCGGCCAAGGCTCCATCGGGCTGAGAATGATCATCGCCCAGTCGAGCACTTCGCCGAAGCGCTCGACGCAATCGATCAAGTCGAGCGTAAAGCCGTTGGCCGGGCCCGGTGCCACGCCCACCAGGCGCGTGAGCCCCTCCTCGCGCAACGCCGCCATCCCCTCCCAAACGGCCTCGCTGGTGTAGCCGGTGCGGTCCGGGTTGTGCAGCAGCAGCAGGTCGAACGCATCCGCGCCCAAGCGCTCCAGGCTGCGCTCGGCGGCCATGCGGATGTAGTCCCCATACTCTGCCTGTGGGCGCAGGCGAGGGTCGGTGAAGCGAGGGAAGCCCTTGGCGCCTTCGCGCTCGCCCTCATAGAAGTCGTGGCCGATCGCGCCGATCAAGCAGTAGGTCGTGCGATCGACGCCCTCGATCGCACGACCGAGCAGCACGTCGGCCTCACCGGCTCCATACGCGTCGGCGCTGATGACCGTATCGATGCCTTCGCCCGGCCGGAGCAGCGCAAGCAGGCGCTCGTCGGAGAGCGGCTCGCCGAAGTGCATGAAGCGTCCTCCGCTCCACGTGCCGATCGCTGTTTTGGTCGGGTCCATGCTCACCGCACAGTAAAGCCGGCCGCGGTCCGTGCGCGCAGCGCCGCCTCCAAGCGCTCCAGCCCGTGGCGTACAACCTGCTCCTCGGGGTCGGCGGGAACGTTCGGGAGCGCATCGTGGGCGGTCCGCTCGACGTCGCCCCTCAGTTCGGCCAGCTCCGCGATCCGCTCGCGCAGGTCGCCGCGGTGCTCGCTCGGC